>CAZBCQ010000071.1:8737-20163 GCA_964490255.1 uncultured Terriglobales bacterium
AGACTGCTTTTATGTTCCCCGCGAACCACCAGCGTCAGATCGATTCCGCGCTCCGCCGCCCGTCGCGTGCAGGCCGTGCTGATGATGCCGGTTCCACCAATGAACAGAACTCGCATGGTTTGTTTGTGCGCCCATTAGAGCAGCTGGCTAGAGTAGCAGAGCTCTGGTTTCGAAAGTGTTTCGCATCTGAGCTCGAACCCGCAAAGATCTTGTCAAGAGCCGGAATTCTTCAAATTGGCGCCAAGTTCCTCATTCGCTGGCAAAAATAATGTTCGGGAAAGTGTCCGGTAGGTCCCACTCCAATTGCTACTCTGGAAATAGAACGCCATTTTGGTGCCCCAGGTTCGCGGCCCTCTTTTGGCCGATAACCTGGGAGCCTCACAACTAGCAACTACAACTCGTTTGTTCTGAATATTTTGACTGCTAAGTCCTTTGGAATGCCGGAGCTGGCAGAACCTGGTCCGCAACCTGGCAGAAATGCAGCACTTAGGATGCGGCAGGGGGGAGGGGGTCTCCCGGGCGGTGGTACAGACCGGGGACATACCTGACGCTTCGAAGCGTGCCGGGCACCGGCCGGACCTTTGGCGTAGCAGGAATAGAAAGGAGATCTACTTGTCCTTGTTACTGAAAGACGCATCCGTCTGCGTCTCTGACACCAATCACAACCTCGATCCGCACATCATGTTCGCTCTCGGGCTTGCCACAGAAGCCTATGCCTCCTGCCACAAGGACTGCATCGTGACCTCCGCCTGTGACGGTCACCACAATCCCGGCTCGCTTCATCCACTGGGCCGCGCCGTCGATCTGCGCACCCTGCATCTCACTGCGCCCGAGCGCGTTCAGGTTTTCGAACAGCTGAAATCAGCTCTGTCGCACCTGGGCTTCGACGTCGTGTGGGAAGCCGGCGTCGGAGCTACACCCGCCACCACCGCAGCGCACATTCACATCGAATACGATCCCAAGGGCCGCACGTTCTGGAAGAGTGCTGATCCCCATTCGTAAGGAATTAGCGGTGCGTGCCCCAAGCCTGTCCTGAGCGAAGCCGAAGGATTCGCGCCCTTCTGTCGGGCGCTACCCTGGGACTGAATGCTGACTGCTGAGTGCTGACTGCTCTTACGCGACCGACCGCCTTTGCATCTCCACCACGCGTCCCGGAGGTACTGGACGCTTGTGCGCCAGAATCGGCAGGATGAGTGCGACCAGCACTACGATATTCAGAATGTGCACGGCAGGCGCATACATACCTGTAGTCTGTCGCACATGCGCAATCAGAATCGGAGAAGGAATCGCGCCCGCGCCCCATGCCAGCAGAATCCAGCCGTAAATGCCACCCATGTATTTCGGGCCAAAGAAGTCAGCCGTGAACGATGGCATCACGCCGAAGCCGCCGCCGTAGCACAAACCGATGAGAGCGACGCATGTGGAAAACGTTGCCGGACTATGCGCGCGCACCAGGACAAAGAAGACCACAACCTGTATCGCGTACAGCAGGAAATACGTGTTAGCGCGACCGATGTAGTCCGAGACCCAGGCCCAGAACACTCGTCCCAGCGCGTTGAAGATCGAGATCAGTCCCACTACTCCGGCGGCGGCGAGCGCGCTCAGGCCCGCAATCTGCTGCGCCATCGGCGACGCCTGGCTGATGATCATGATTCCCGCCGACACGTTCAGGAACAGCATCACCCAGAGCAGCCAGAACTGCCATGTGCTCATAGCTTGTTGCACCGTGAAATCGACAGTCGAGGCAGCGCGCGCCACTGCCGAGGTCGGCTGCCACCCAGCAGGCCGCCATCCCTCGGGAGGATTGCAGTAAAACCGGGCCGAAGCGACAACCAGGATGAGATACACAATGCCGAGGCTTGCGAACGTCGCTGGAATCCCGAAGCGGACGATCTCTCGCGCGGCGATAGGACTCATCACCAGTGCGCCGGCTCCGTATCCGCAAACCGCTATGCCGGTCATCAATCCCCGGCGATCGGGAAACCATTTCGCGATGGTCGCCACCGGCGTGATGTACCCCATTCCCATGCCAAGACCGGCGATTACGCCGTATCCGGCATAGAGCATCCCGAGCGAACCAGTGCTCGAGGCCCAAGCGGCGACCAAATAGCCGATTCCGTACAGGATGCCCGCAACCGTCGCGACTCTTCTCGGGCCAACACGGTCCATCCACAATCCACCGATTACGGTGCCAACGCCGAGAAAGGCAACAGACAGCGTGAACGTCAAAGATACCTGGGTGAGCGGCCAGTGGTACGACGCCACCAATGGCTTAACGAATACGCTCCACCCGTAAACCGCGCCAAGGCAGATCTGCATCACGACGGCGGCAATCGCAATGGTCCAGCGATTAGGGAGATTCTGCTCGGGCACTTACGCGCTCCTCTGATTTCGGAATATTCTTTGGTTAAGATGCCTTCAGTACGGCAGATGTGACGTGGTGCACTGGAAAGGCCCGGTGCGAGCCGCTGAGTAACGCTCGACAGCCGCGAATTTGAAGTGACAAGATGGTGAAAATCGGCTGACAACATCGGGACAATTCGCGTCCCGTCAACGAACAGATTTCGCGAAACTTACACGATTCGTCCCGAATTCAGTGCTGATTCCGCGTCCTTCAGACTCGCTTCACATCCAATTAGCACCTGGACGTTAACGATTTTCGATGCATTACGTCTATCAACTAAGCGAGTGGCATCGGCGTTTTTGGGCTTGATTACTAAGGTACAGCGATCGTTCTGCTGTGGGGTTTTCATCAAGCCGTAATCAACCTTCGATATTCTGAAACTGAGCTGAAACGCAAGAATGAGAGTCAATATGAGCTGGGCAGCAAAGCAGAGGAGGAACGTAGTGCAACTGCATTTCGAAACGCGATCTTATGGTGACGTTGCCGTGCTCGACTGCAGCGGTCGCCTGGTCTACAGAGAAGAAGCACAGGCTCTGTGTGATCGCGTAGCAGAATTGCTGCGTGCCTACAGAAGCGTCGTAGTAAACCTTGGCGGCGTCAACGTCATCGACGGAGCCGGCCTGGGTGCGCTCGTTTCGTGTGTGGAAACGGCGCACGAAGCAGGGCGAAACGTTACCTGGTTTGGCTTGCAGAGGAACGTCCGCAAGCTCGTGGATCTGACACGCCTTTCGCGGGTACTCGACGTTTTCGAAACAGAATTGCAGGCGATCGAAGCCTGCCGTGTCGCAGCATAGCTTCTCGTATCCCTCAACACCGAACACGGAAACCAAACACGGTAGAAGAAGATGGGGCGCTCGACGAGGGCGCCCTTTGCTTTTAGTCTCTCAGTTTTTCAGTCGGTCAGTCTTTCAGTTCGTCAGTATGCAGCGTTTGCAGCGAAGAGGCTGAACTGAAAAACTGAAGAACTGATCGACTGACAGACTGCGAAGCTAAAAGACTCAAACCCTTCGTAACCACTGAAGGTGATTCTCATCGGGTGCCCTTTTGTGACATAAAGCATGATGCGCCGTAGTGTCTGCGCTAGCCAGGCCGCGAAGTGGCCGGCAAATTTCGGGAGTGCGCGCACATGCGATTGTCCAAACTTCTGCTCGCCTGTTTCCTGCTGGCCGCCATCGTTAGTCCGCGGCTCAGCGCACAAGACGAGACTAACGATGAGCGCATTCTCGCCTACGACAGTCAGATTACAGTCCATGACGATGGATCGATGCTGGTCGCTGAAACCATCAAAGTTCGCGCGCTTGGCCTGAAGATCATTCACGGTATCTATCGCGATTTCCCGACGCATCACAAGGATCGTCAAGGGAACAACTACAACGTTCCCTTCGACATGATGACCGTGATGCGCGATGGAACTCCGGAGCCCTTTCGCCTCGAAGGCATTCACAACGGAAAGCGCGTAGTCATCGGCCGAAAGAACGCCGTGCTTGCGCGCGGCGAATACGTCTATCAGATCACCTACCAGACTGCGCGTCAGATCGGTTTCTATCCCGACCATGACGAGCTCTACTGGAACGTGACCGGAAATGGCTGGCAATTCCCCATCGACCACGCCAGTGCGACCGTAACGTTGCCGGCAGCAATTCCGCGTCGCATTGTTGAAACGTATGGCTACACCGGACCGGAAGGCTATACCGGCCGCGACTTCAAAGCCAGCAAGCTCGCGAACGATGATCTGTTCTTTGAGACCAGAGCGCCACTGAACCCGCGTGACGGATTCACGATCGTCGCCTGGTGGGACAAGGGCTACATGCAGCCGCCTTCCGCCGACGACGAACGCTGGTTCTGGATACAAGATAATGCGGCCAGTCTCGCCGGCTATATCGGCCTCGGAGTAATCCTGCTCTATCAGCTGATCACGTGGCTGATGGTCGGCAAAGACCCAAGAGCTGGGACAATCGTGCCGCAGTATTTGCCTCCGGACGACCTGTCGCCGGCCGCAGTGCGAGAAGTCGTGAAGATGGGTTTTGATAATCGCTGCTTCGCCGCCGAGATTGTCGGCATGGCCGCGAAGAATTTCCTGCGGATCGAACAGGACGATTCGGGCAAGTACACGCTGGTCAAGACCAATAACCTGCAGGCCATGCGCAAGCTGACCGACACCGAAGCATTGATTGCTCGCGGCTTGTTCCCGAATAACAGCCGTCTGCTGTTGTCGCCGGCCAATCGAGAAATGATTGCCGGCACCATTGGGGATCTCAAGAAGCTGTTGAGCGCTCGTTTCGAAAAGATCTATTTCGTGCGCAACGGTATTTACGTTGTGCCGAGCCTGATCCTGACGGCAGCAACGTTTATCACAATGGTCTGGTTGGCCGACAACGAGTTGAAACCTGTCGCGCTGTTTATGTGCGTTTGGCTTTCAGGTTGGACGGCCGGTGTCATCGCCTTGTCGGCAATGGTGATGAACCTCTGGAAAGCCGTGCTGAAGGGCAAGCAACCGAAAAAGATGCTTTCTGCAGGCGGAGCGCTATTCATGACGCTCTTCGCACTTCCTTTTCTGCTCGGCGAATTGTTCGGGATTGGCGTGCTGGCGAACTCCACGTCCTCGACGACTGTGATCATTATGGCCGTGGCGATTGCCTCGAACTTCCTGTATCACGAACTGTTGAAGGCACCCACTCGCCTCGGACGCGTGGCACTCGACAAGATCGAAGGGTTCAAGCTCTTCCTGGCCGCTACGGAAGAAGACCAAATTAAGCGACTCGCTCCCATCAACTGGAACCTGGAAACGTTCAACAAGTATTTGCCATATGCAGTCGCGCTCGACATTGAAGATGAGTGGTCCGCGAAATTTAACAACCAGCTGGCCGCGGCCGTTACCAGCGGCGGCGTAAATGCGACATCGGCGGGTTACGTCACCGCTGGCGCGGTCGCTGCTGCGGTGAGCACTCCGGCATTCACGTCTGCAATCGGTGATGCACTCACGAGCGCGATCTCCAGCTCGACGACTGCTCCCGGATCAAGCTCTGGTGCAGGCGGTGGTGGCTCCTCCGGTGGCGGTGGAGGCGGTGGTGGCGGCGGAGGCTGGTAAAAGTAAGAAGTCAGAATTCAGAAGTATGAAGTAGAAAACAGAATTCAGAAGTAAGAAGTCACTTAGTCTACGCAGCATTTTGTCATTCTTAACTTCTGCCTTCGTACTTCTGACTTCGTACTTGTGACTTCTTACTTTCGTACATGTACCAGGCCCTTCAGTAATCTGGCTGAATTCCTGCGCTACGGTAACTTAGAAGCTACTGCGAATCGTCCCACTGTTGTCTAATCTGAGGACGTCGCGGCAAGGAATATTCAGGCATGCGCCGGGTTGCGACAACGGCAGTCTTCTTCGCATTACTTCTGCCCACACTGTGCTTTGCGGGAAAGCATGAAACCGAACGGATGGAATCGTCCGGGAAAGTACTGAAGCAAATTCTCGACATTCCCGATGGAATACCGAAGGACCTGCTGAACAAGGCCGAGTGTGTGATCGTGCTGCCGGGCGTGAAGAAGTTGGCAATTGGCATTGGCGGCAGCTTCGGACGCGGAGCCATGGTTTGCCGCTCGGGCCAGAATTACACAGGATTGTGGGGACCTCCGGCGCTGTACGCGCTTGAGGGAGCCAACATCGGCTTTCAACTCGGTGGTCAGGAAACCGACTTCGTGCTGCTCGTGATGAATCCGAAAGGTGCGGAATCGCTCTTGAAGAGCAAAGTGAAACTTGGTGCCGACGCTGCGGCGGCAGCTGGCCCCAAAGGTCGCGATGCAACGGCAGCCACGGACATCGTGATGCGCGCAGAAATACTTTCTTATTCGCGGTCACGCGGATTGTTCGCCGGAATCTCGCTGGAAGGCTCGACGCTTCGCCAGGACAACGGAGCAAACGCAAACCTATACAACCGCAGCGTCAGCGCAAAGCAGATCATTCGCGAGCACGCCGTGGGAACGCCGGCTTGTGGACAACAACTCATAAGTGTCCTGAACAGCAAGTCGCCACACAACACGTCAGATCCCAAATCGCTGCGCGACTAGCGCGCCTGATAACGGGCCGAGGGCAATATGTCGGACAGAATGGTAACGGTAATCCCCCAGACCACGGCAGAAAGCCAGGTCAACACACGGCGATGGAAGCGCTACAAGCTCGACGTCCCTGTGCGCATCATCGTGCATAATCGCCTGAAAACCAAGATTGTCGATGCCCGTGGCAATGAGTTGAACGAAGGTGGGTTGTGCGTTGCTGGCGGGATCGAGTTACAAATCGGAGATCGAGTCGAGGTTGAATTTACGCCTCCGTATTCCGGGGAGCCGGTCCGCGCGCGCGCAGATGTGAAAGATCGCAACGGCTACAGCTACGGCATGGAGTTTGTGCTGCTTGAGTCGGAAGACATCGAGAACGTGATGCAGATTCGCGCTGCGCTCCAAGGCATGGGAAAACTGATCAGCTAAGACTTTGTTTCAGCATGTACTCCGGATGGCGCCCTGATCGAGGGCGCCTTTTTATTTGCGACGTAAGCACGGAATTTTTTGACAGAGCATGGCCGAATCTGACAACGTGTGGCCTCACGGAATGCTATAGAGCGGGTGCCGAACACGCACCTCACCGCTATTCCGGGTCATAATAGGACGCCATGAACTTTACCCTGCTGGATTGGACCGCCATCGTTGCCTACCTGGGAATCACCCTGCTCATGGGCCTGTACTTCCGCAGCCGCTCGGGCAAGAGCGTCGACGCCTACTTCGTTTCCGGCCGCAGCGTCAGCTGGTGGCTCGCCGGAACGTCGATGGTCGCCACCACCTTCGCTGCGGACACCCCGCTGTTGGTTACGGGCCTCGTGTATCGCCAGGGCATCGCGGGCAACTGGATATGGTGGAGCTTTCTGCTGTCCGGCATGATGACGGTGTTCCTCTTCGCACGGCTGTGGCGCCGCTCGGGCCTGTTGACCGATGTTCAGTTTGCCGAACTGCGTTATAGCGGAAAGCCGGCTGCGTTTCTGCGCGGCTTTCGTGCCATCTATCTTGGGCTGCTGATGAACTGCCTGATTCTTGGTTGGGTGACCAAGGCAATGGTCAGCATCGTCAGTGTGACTTTGGGAATGACAGAATTCAGAGCGCTACTGGTCTGCGTCCTCTTTCTGGTTCCGTTCACCGGATTTTATGTCGCGCTGGGTGGGCTGTGGGGTGTCCTGTGGACGGATGTATTCCAGTTCATTTTGAAGATGGCGATCGTCATTGCCGTAGCGTATTACGCGGTTCACGCCATCGGCGGCATGGATGTGATGTTGGCGAAGCTGTCGGCTATGCGAGGGGCGACTGGCGCGTCGGATGCCACGTCGCTGTTCCCTGACTTCTCACAGGCGTTCACGGCAGAGAACCTATGGACACTGCCGATCATCACGTTTGTCGTCTTCATGGCCGTACAGTGGTGGGCGTTCTGGTATCCGGGAGCGGAGCCGGGCGGCGGCGGCTACATCGCGCAGCGCATCTTCAGCGCAAAAGACGAAAAGAACGGATTGCTTTCCGTGCTCTGGTTCAACGTGGCGCACTATGCCGTGCGGCCGTGGCCGTGGATCATCACTGGACTGGCGGTCATCGTCTTGCATCCGGAGTTGCGCTTGCCAGGACAGAATCCGGAATCAGGCTACATGCTGGTGCTGAATCAGCAACTGCCGCACTCGCTCCGCGGCATCGCCATCGCGGGATTTTTGGCGGCTTTCATGTCCACGGTTGCGACGCAGCTGAACTGGGGCGCCTCCTACCTGGTTTCAGATTTCTATCGCCGCTTCATCAAGCCGCAGGCGACCGAATCGCACTACGTCGCGATCTCGCGAGTTGCCACAGTGCTGTTGGTGATCGCTTCGGCAATTGTGGCCGCTCTGCTCACGTCGATCAAGTCAGGGTGGGAGTTTGTGCTCGAACTGGGCGCGGGCACCGGCATCGTGTACCTGCTGCGCTGGTACTGGTGGCGAATCAATGCCTGGAGCGAGATTGCCGCAATGGCGACGGCGATGGTGGTCTCTCTGTCGCTGCGTTTGTGGCAGTCGATGGCAGCGGCGGGATCGGTGCAACCCGTCTTTGTGGGTAGCGGGCCAGTCATCTTCGCCAAGTCGGCACTAACCACGACAGTGGTCACCGTGCTCGTAACCATCGTTGTCACTTTGCTGACGCAACCGGAACGTGAAGAAGTCCTGAAGAGCTTTTATCGCAAGGTTCGTCCGGACGTTCGTGGCTGGAAGCCCATTGCTGTCCTTACGCCGGAAATCAATCCCACGCGCGATCTTGGCCGCAACCTGATTGCCTGGATTCTAGGCTGTGGAATGGTTTACCTGGCGCTGTTTGGAATGGGCAAGATTCTCTTCAAGCAGCCCGGATTAGGCGCCATCCTGCTGGTGGGATCGGCGATCTGCGCGGTACTGCTATACCTGGATCAGTCGTCACGCGGCTGGGGCGCCGAAAAAGAAGGAGAACTTCCGCCGGAGCCGGCGATGACGCGAGGAATGCATTGAGTTAGCCGCAGATCAACGCTGATGAACGCAGATGGAATGAATCAGAGTATGAAGTAACGTGAATCAGCGTTTATCTTGCGTCGATCGCGGCTAAGTATGAGACAACTAGGAAGCTGGGTTCTTGGTTAAATGCAGGCCGTTACCATGATGGCCGCGGCGCGATTCGATCTTTTCCGCCACCATTCCAGCCACGATTCCCGCCATGGCCGGTACTCGCCGCATCACTCCTGGGCGCTTCCGCTCGACCGCTGCTTCGTCCTTCTCTGACGCCGAAATCAGTTCCTGTACTTTATTCACCAGTGCGAAGCCGGATTCGCCTTTACACATGAAGGCGTCGTAGGACGCGGGAGTCCCGTCCGGCAGCGCGGAAAGTGCGGAAAGGATCACGATCGGCATCTGCGGATGGCGCTTCTTCAACTCCTCAGCCAGTTCACCGCCGTTCATCTCCGGCATCTGGAAGTCGAGAATGGCCGCACTATAGGGAGTAAGGTCAGCGTAACGGAGCGAGAGCCTGGGACTGGAACAGGTGGTAACGTCGAAGCCGAAGGCTTCCAGGAAAACCCGGCGAACTGAAAGGGATTGCTGGTCGTCGTCGACACAAAGAAGCTTCGGAATTCGCTGGCCCATCGGGCCCTCCTGAATGGGGAAGTTCAGGCGTACTGACCAAGTTCGACAGTTTCAGCCACTATTCCCAGAGCAGGAATTCTGCCAAAGCTAAACCGTTGGTTCTTAAAGAACTAGGGTCCAAGCCGTAATTACTTCTGTGTAGAAACTTTGCGATGGCGAGTGGAAATTGCACTCCCAGGCTGGCTCTTTTGGACGGAATGTTCCTGCAACATCCGGTAAACGAGGGAAATGGGAAGCCCTACCACGTTGAAATAACAGCCTTCAATGCGCGGGATCCATCGCGAGGCCATTCCCTGAATCGCATAGGCGCCCGCCTTGTCCATTGGCTCGCCGCTGGCCACATAGTCGCGAATCTCGGCCTCCGAGATGCTTTGGAAGCAAACACGCGTGATTTCCGAGCGCACGTCTTCGAACTTACCCTGGCCGCGAGGTCCGATGAGGCAGACGCTGGTGATCACGCAATGCACTTTGCCCGAGAGCTGGCGCAACATACGGACGGCATCCGCTTCGCTGGAAGGCTTTTCGAGCACGTGATTATCGACAAGGACAATGGTATCCGCGCCCAGGACGAACAGGTTGGAATGATTTTGCGCCCGCTTCCAGACAGCACGAGCTTTGTCGCGAGCCAGACGTTCGGCGTATTCCGTCGGAGGCTCCGCAGGCAGCCGCTGCTCTGGGACGTCGGCCGGCTTCACTGTGAAGGCGATCCCAGCGGCGCGAAGTAATTCCTGTCGGCGCGGCGAACCAGAGGCAAGAACGAGCGGCATGCTCCTATTTCAACATACCGCCTGCATTTCGTCGCCACAGAACTGGATGCTAACGAGTGCCCGTGTCGTACTCGTCCTCGGAGCGAACGCCACGACGAACGCCGGACCGCACGCGCTCAGCGACATCGTTTGCCTGGTCGTAAATGGACTGGCGGATGTCCTCACCGGACTTCGGCGCCAGCAGGACTCCAAGCGCCGCACCTACGCCTAGTCCGGTTAGGAACAGCGCGAAGCGTCCGCCAACCGATGGCTCCGACTCGTAGCCGAAGCGCTGGCGCGCAGCCTTTGCGGCCCGCTGTGCGCGATCCGTGACCTGGTCGGTCACTCGCTGCGCGCGATCACTTACTTCCTCACGAAAGTTCTCGGTTGCCTTTGTAGCCTGGCGTCGAGCTTTTTGTGCGCGCTTGTTGCTGTCTTCCAGAAAATCAGCTACCACTCGCAATACAGTTTCGATCATATTGCACCTATAATTTCGCTCTTCCGGTTCGTCCCTGCGCTTTACAGCGGGGGACGCATGAAGCGTAACACTTATTCTACGTTCAGAACTCGATAAGAGGCGCAGATTGGGAGACGAGTTGTCCAACTTCGCCGGATTGGGACCTCGACCCAAACGTAAGGAGTTGACGCAGGATGGCAGCAACTCCGTGACAGTAAACGTCCGCTACGGTCCAGCGACGATCAGGTGCGAGTAGGCCAGATTCCCACCAGTTACCGATGAGGATGAGGACGTAAGCTCTCCCGTGTTCTGATCGATTTCAAACCTCATCACTCCTTTGGCCGTGGAGGCATAGAGATACTTGCCGGATGCGTCGATGGCGATTTGCAAGGCATTTGACGCGTCCGAGGCTGCTCCGACTGACGTCAGATTGCCAGAACTATCCAGATGAAATGCCTGCACGCCACCGCCTCCACCCGCATCACCGGTCGTCGCGACATACACAAACTCGCCGCTTGGGTGGATCGCGATGCTGCTGTTGGGATGACCGGTGTCCGGCGACGGTGATAACGGCGTCAGGTTTCCTTCCGCGCTGACGCCCATTACCTTCACGGTCGTGCTTCGGTCGGCAATGAAGAGAAACTTGCCATTGGGTGCGA
>CAZBCQ010000072.1:0-2503 GCA_964490255.1 uncultured Terriglobales bacterium
ACTTTGCCGCGGAGAATAAAGATGAAGGCGATCCCGGTGGTGAGCATCCACAAAGCGCCGTGCGACGCAATTGCAATGCTAAAAGACCGCGGAATTCCAAACCGCTCTTGAAAGAACTTGATGTAGATCCCGAGCGGGCTGGCGATGAACACCGCTGCAACATAAAGTCTGCCCATGATGCGGTGAAGCTTCGTGTGACGCTGGCGGAGACGATCCGAGAACTGCATAAATGAGAGAACGAGCGCACACCCGCCAGCCAATCCGTGCGCCAGCAGCCACCACTTGAACGGCTGATAGTGCTTCCATACTGGATGTCTCGTGTTTATGACGAAGCTCTCGTTCTGCACGAGCACGTAGGCGAGCATCACGCCGACGAAAGCGAATAGGAGATACTTTGTGTTCAATCTAGAGGGAGCCGTCAAGCAGACCTCCCAGAGCATGAACGAATGGAGCGCTAACTATATAGGAATGCTCTCAGATGTCACGGCAAATCTGCCGCATTCGCTCCGCGACTGCGCTTTGAACCGCAGCTTCAGGAGTGCCGACACTAGTGTTTGGGCTGGTCGCGGTCGGCTGCTGGAAGTACGTCCAAGAGAGGAGATTTTTGGTGAAGAGGAAACTAGTGGTCGGGACGGGCAGATTTGAACTGCCGACCCCTCGCACCCCAAGCGAGTGCTCTACCAGGCTGAGCCACGTCCCGACTGCTTTGATTTTACACCAGTGGGTGCCCCACCCTCGCCTTCTGTTGGCGTGGGTGGGTCGGAAGGGAGTTTGAAGAGCGAGCGAAATGTCGCTCGCTGAGCGGCGCTAATCTTCGATGCCAAGTTTCTGGCGGCCTTCCGGCGAGATGCGCTCCGGGGTCCAGGGCGGATCCCACACGACATTCACTTTGCAGTTGTTCACGCCTTCCATGCTGAGCAGCGTCTGGCGGATGTCGCGGCTGATCTCGGTGTGCGACGGGCAGCCCTGCGCCGTCAACGTCATCTCGACGACGATGTCGCCTTCGTTCTCGATGGTTACGCCGTAGATCAGGCCGAGGTCGACGACGTTCAGAGGAATCTCCGGGTCGTAACAGTTGCGCAGCTTTTCCATCACCTCTTCGGAGGTCAACGTTGCCATGGATCAAATTGTAAATGAGAAGGCGTAGAAGCGGGGTAGCTCGGGTAGCTTGTCGCTTCGAGCTGAAGCATAACTCGCGACTAGCTACCAGCTACCCCATAACGAGGAGACGAGTCACTGACAGCCTTGAGAGGGAGTCTTCAGCGCCGAGGTGTCCGGGAAGCTATAGGCGTGCTCGAAGGCGCTCGACGGAGATTCGCGCGTAAACCACTGCAAGAGCGCCTGCGTCTGTGGATGGTAAGTGTAGCCGTTCAGCTCCACTTCGAACGACGGATGCGGAAGGACTTCCACCGGATCACCGGTGGTGATGTGTTCCTGGCAACCGTGCCCGTCCGGCGAGAGCCATCCCGGCGCCGCGTTGCTCACGAAAGGATCGTTCATCCACTCGGAAATTTCGTGGCTGAGCGGCAACACATCGGCGATTTCAGGATCGCGAAAGATGCCGGCATCCAACCAGCTGGCGTAAGCAAACGTCTGGACGGAAATGGAGTTGCGGCCGCGTCCTGTCTCGTACGCGGTGTGAAAGCCGAGAATGCAGCACTGGCTCGCGTCGCCATTTTCGTAGAGCAACGTGTTGGCCGCCAGCAGGATGGGGAATTCATCCACCTGCAGCCCGGCCATCTGCGTCACGGTGTTGATCTGCGAAGCGAAGAAGTTGAAGTCGACCTTGGCGTAGAGAACTCCGCTTGCAGATTGATACAGTTTGGCGGCTCCCACAGGAACCTCCAACAGCACCGGCGCGAGCACGCGCGGCATCGCTAATTGCGTGTGCCAGTTCGGTGTGGCATAGGAGGCGAACTGCGCCCGCTGCACGGCGTCGGCAAACTGCACGTCACCCGTACCGTAGTTATACGGGACGAAGTTAGGAGACTGCAGGACGCGCGTAATCGTCGGCAGGACATCAAGAACAAGGGGCTTACCCTGCTGGTCGAGGTACTCGTCAAATTCCAGCGAGATGGGCAGCAGCGCCGTGCGGATTTGCGTCACGCCACCGGCTGCTGGTTTATTTCCCACGATCGTGTAGGGATAAACGGTTCCATCATGGGAAAAGGCGCTCGACCAATGCGGGACCGAGTTGATGGCGATCTGCGAGAATCCGCCCTGGGCGGCGGCCTGCCGGGCCAGGGATGACATGCGGTTATAGTGAATGAAGCGCGGGGACAGAGCTGTCGAGGCTTCGTCCGGGACCACTTGCTTGGAATCTTGTGAGCTGGCGCCGACAGCCGTGCCCGTGCCTAAACACAGCACCAGCAGCAACAGCCAGCAGAGCCAGTTTCGCAAGCGGATCACCTCGACAATTGCGGCGGTTCAAGCGTCCGCCACGAACGACTTAGATTCATCAGGCCAGAGAAGAGCGGTCTGAAAGAGGGTACAAGCTCCAGAG
>CAZBCQ010000072.1:2603-5901 GCA_964490255.1 uncultured Terriglobales bacterium
TTCCACAATCGTGACCACGACTTTGATCGCGACCGTTTTCGCCGATTCGGCTTCGGCTATTGGCCCTGGTGGGGATGGGGCTGGGGAGGTTGGGGCTGGGATTCTTCCTATGATGATTACGATAACTACTTGCAGCAGCAGGCGAATTACAACCAGCAGCTAGCGCTGCAAGGGCAGGTTCAGTACCTGCAACAGCAGATCGCCGAGATGCGTCACGATCAGGAAGTACAGCGCGATTACAACCAGGCAGAGCAGCAGTCGCCACCTCCTTCGTCGCCTCCTTCGGCTCCTGCAGCTTCGAAACCCAAAGCTCAGGATCCTCCGACTACGCTCGTCTTCCGCGACGGCAAGCGCATGGAAACCCAGAA
This sequence comes from uncultured Terriglobales bacterium, assembly GCA_964490255.1. Lineage (GTDB taxonomy): Bacteria > Acidobacteriota > Terriglobia > Terriglobales > Acidobacteriaceae > JAJPJE01. The sequence goes on from CAZBCQ010000072.1 coordinate 2,972, forward strand.
CTACGCGATTGTGGGCAATACGCTCTGGCTCATGGCAGACAACGGTCACATGCAGAAGGTGCCGCTCTCGGAGCTCGACCGTGAAGCGACACTGAAATCAAATGAAGACCGTGGGGTAGACTTCCGCGTTCCCCAACAGTGAAGGCCCGAGATTCCCACCCACGGCAACAAAAGCCGAGGGTGGGGCACCCTGCGCACCCGAATTCTCAGATCTGCAACTGCTTCAGATAGTCGACGCTCAGCTTGATGCTGTCGAACTTCGAAGGCAAGAAGTTGTTCTCTTGCTCGACGTAATATTGCTTCACGCCGGATTTCTCCGCCGCCTTGAATATCGGCACCCAGTCGATTTTCCCCTTACCTACTGATGTCGTATGCAGCGAGGCTTTGCCTAAGTCGGTCGATGTCGGGAAGCCGGGAACACGATCCTTGATGTGGAGCAAGGCAATGCGGCCAGGAAAAGCATTCAGGTAGTGGACCGGATCGTGACCAGCCTGAACGACCCAGTAGCAGTCCATTTCGAAGCTCACCAGCTTCGGGTCGGTGTGCTGAAGGAAGTAGTCGAATCCCGTTTCGTTGCCTTGCGCACGGAACTCGTAATTGTGATTGTGGAAGGCGAACTTCACTCCGGCTTTCTGCGCCTCCTGACCCAGTTGGTTCAAGGTATCGGCGCCTTGCGCAAACTGTCCCGCTTCGAGCATGGGATGAAACATGGGGAAGACGGCGTACGAAATGCCCATCGATTTCACGTCCGCGACGAATTGAGGCCACTGTGCTCGCCAGTTCGTCCAGTCCGCCGGGGAAAAGTGCATGCTGGTGGAGCGCAGCCCGTTTTCCTTCAGCAATGCGACGATTTGTTGTGGAGTGTGTCCGTAGTAGCCGGCGAATTCCACGTCCTTGTAACCCATCGCGCTGACCTTCTGGAGCGTACCCGGCAGATCTTTCTGGCAGAGATCGCCGACCGTCCAGAGCTGGAGACCCGGAGGCCACGGCAGCGGTTGGGCTTGAGCAAGCTTGGATAAAACGGTCGTTCCGAGCAGGGCGAAGGAAGAATTGCGCAAGAAATCGCGGCGGTTCAGTGACATGGACCGGAATTATAAACTCGTGATGGGAGGAAGTATTGGGCCGCTACATTTCTTAGGGCAGCATCACGAACGCTTGCGCCTCTTGCCTTGTGCGCGAGCCGGCTCCGGTTCTATCACGGCGAAATTGATCTTCCTCATTACCGGATCGATGCGGTCGAGGATCACGCGCACGGTCTCCCCGAGCGAATAGGTCTTGCGCGTTCGCTGTCCGATGATTTGCCGCGTGTTTTCGTGGAAGGTATAGCGGTCGTCGGTAAGCGTCGATAACGGCACGAGTCCTTCGATGAACAGGTCTTTCAGCTCGACGAAGAAGCCGAACTTAGTCACGCTGATGATGAGGCCTTCGAATTGTTCGCCGATGCGCTGCGACATGAACTTGACCTTCTTCCATTCCATCAGTTCACGTTCGGCATCGTCGGCGCGGCGCTCCGAGTCGCTCGACTCTTCAGCGATCTCGTGCAGAACCGGAAGCGGTATCGGGCCCCAGAGGTCAGGCTGATCCCCATCGCGGTCTGTCTTGTGCCCGGATTTCTTCGGCGATCCCTTTGACCGCGGTTGTGCGTCTTTTCGAAAGCTCTCGGTACGCTTGGACCAGGCAGTTGGGCGCTCCGCGCCCACGGGCGTCCCGCGACCGACAGGCACCAAGCCATCATGAAATTCCGGATGTTCGCGCAAAGCATCTTTCAGAATGCGGTGCACGATCAGGTCGGGATACCGGCGGATGGGCGACGTGAAATGCGTGTAGGTCGGCGCGGCCAATGCGAAATGCCCGGCATTCTCTTCAGAATAACGTGCCTGTTTGAGCGAGCGCAGCATCAGGAATGAGAGGATGCGTTCTTCCGGTTTGCCCGCGATTTTTTCTGTGAGCTTCTGGTACATCCGCGGCGTGATGTGCACGTCTTCAGGAATCTCGATTCGCGTCGGCTGCCGTCCAGTCTGATGATGCGAGCGTCGATCGGACTTCATCTCCATGCGCTTGACGGGGAGCGCACCAACTCCGAGGGAATACCCGAAACTCGCGGCGATGGTCTCGAAGTCGAACACCCGCTTGGGATCAGGCTTCTCGTGAATGCGGTAGAGCGACGCGATGTGCTTCTTCTCCATGTAGCTGGCCACGCATTCGTTAGCCGAGAGCATGAATTCTTCGATCAGACGATGCGCGAAATTCCGCTCGGAGCGTGTGATCCCCTGCATCATCCCGTTTTCGTCGAACTCGATCACCGGCTCCGGAAGATCGAAGTCAATCGATCCGCGTCGCGCACGCTTGCGATTGAGGATCATCGCGAGGTCCCGCATCATCTCGAAATTGCTGACCAGCGGCGCGTAGCGTTCGCGCAGCTTGGCATCATTCTCGAGAATCGCATTCACGTCGGTGTAGGTCATGCGCTCGGTTGATCGGATCACGCCTTCGCTTAACTCGAAGCCGAGCACTTCTCCCTGGTGGTCGATTTCCATCACGCACGACATCACCAGCCGGTCTACCTTGGGCCGCAGCGAGCACAGGTCCGTCGAGAGCTCGATCGGCAGCATGGGAATGGCACGATCGGGGAAATAAACGCTCGTGCCACGCAGGCGCGCTTCGCGATCGAGCGCCGAGTTGTCGGTCACGAATTGCGCCACATCCGCGATGTGCACCTGGAGCTCGTAGTTGCCGTTAGGAAGCATGTGCACCGTAACGGCATCGTCGAAGTCACGTGCGGTTTCGCCGTCGATGGTCACGATCGGAACGGAGCGGAAGTCGCGGCGCTGGCGCAGCTCCGTAGCAGGAATCACCGCATCGAATTCCTGCGCTTCCTCGAGAACCTCGACCGGAAAGCGATGCGGCAGATGATGCTTGCGGATGACAAT
>CAZBCQ010000072.1:6001-19945 GCA_964490255.1 uncultured Terriglobales bacterium
CCTCGAGAACCTCGACCGGAAAGCGATGCGGCAGATGATGCTTGCGGATGACAATTTCGACATCGACTCCGAAATCGTCTTCATAGCCAAGGATCTCGAGGACGCGGCCCTTGGGATTCTGAGTCGGAGTCGGCCAATCGGTGATCTCCACGTCAACAGCAACGCCTTCCAAATCGTCCCACTTGGTGCGTCGATGTGCTTCCGAGCCCACCACGCGATGGGCATCCAAACCGCTACGCTTGCGCGCTGACACCTTGCCCTCTTCGGGCTTGTCGTCTTCTTCTTCCTCAGGATGTTCCTGTCCCGTGGGAATTACGATGTCCTGCGTGATCTTTTCGTCGATTGGCGTTACGACGTTGTACTTCCGTCCATAGTGAAAGATGCCGACTACGCTGGGATGAGCGCGATCGAGCACGCGACTGATCTTGCCTTCGGCGCGTCCGTCGGCGCGAACCGGGCCGATGTCGACCAGCACCCGGTCGCCATGCATGGCATTTCCGATTGCATGCGGACTGACGTAGATGTCGCCCTGAATGCGCGCACGAACCTCGTCGCTTTCGGGGATAACAAATCCGTAGCCGTCGCGATGCATGGTGAGGCGTCCGATCGCCTGATTCCGGCTGGCGACGGCACGCGGAAGTTGATAGCGGCCGTCGGATTCCCGCAGCTTGCCGGTTTTTACCAGGTCGTTTAACCGTTCTTCGAGATGACGGCGTTCGGCTCCGTGTGCACGCAATTCGCGTACGAGCTGCTTGAAGCCGGCATTCTGTTTCGGCTGCTGCTCGATCTTGCGCAGGATGGCGGTGTCGGAAATCATCGTTATGTTTTTCGATGATTATGTACGGGGGCGCGGAATGCAAGCAGAACGCTTCGTGCTCGGCGCAACCTCGCAACTTGCACCACGAACTCGGGTTCTTGTTGGACAGGTGGCCGCATGGAAAGCCAATCCAAACCCGCCGATGGACTGGAGCACTTTGCTCGACAGTCATTCGAAGTTTTGTGCTGGATTGAAGACCGGGTGGTGTGGCCGTTGATCATGTCGCCGTCGTTGCTCGTTGGATTCCTGACGCTCGTTCTGATGCGTCGCGGTCGCAGCAGCGGCTTCTGAGGTCGATGTGCCCGTCATCTGGGCATCCACTTTCCTAATCCGCAGTAGGCAGCTTTGATCTAAGCTCTTAAGGCATTCCGCCGATATTACTACCTAGGCAATACAAGCAATATTTGCAGTGGGTGGAAAATTCTTCGCGACCGGGTTTCGCGAAGGTGTGAAAAAGGGGTTGCGGCAGAGGAATTCACCCTTTAATTTCAAAGAGTCCGGAACTCTTGAACATGTTTCCGGTCTGGCGCGATTTGGAGACGTACGTGCGTCTATAATCGTTTAATCCAGAGCCGAAAGGATTAGAAGTTTTATGTGGAAGCCCACGAATCCCAATTCCCCCACTCCGTCTAGCCCCGAACCACAACGTCCGGCTGCCCCGGCGCCGACCACAAGCTATGATCCGGCGCCCGCAACCGCGCCGCGCAATGCCACCCTCAATACCACCGACCAGGCTACGATTGGCAAGTCGCTGGTCATCAAGGGTGAAGTAACCGGCTCGGAGTCGCTCTACATCGATGGCCGGGTGGAAGGCTCCATCAACCTGCCTGGAAATCGCGTGACGGTTGGCAAGAACGGTGTCGTCAATGCGAACATCAATGCGCGAGAAGTGGTAGTTCTCGGCAAAGTTCGCGGGAACCTCACCGCCAGCGATCGTGTGGACATCCGCACGGAAGGTTCGCTGACCGGAGACGTGGTTGCCCAGCGCATCAGCATTGAAGACGGCGCGTTCTTCAAGGGCGGTATCGACATTCGCAAGCCGGGCCAGAAGGCCAACGGCGAAGCCAAGGAAGCGCCGGCATCTGAAGCTGCGGCTGCCCGCGCGTAGTTTTTCGTACGATTTCGGCCGCAGCGGATCGGATAAGATCCGCTGCGGTGCATCACCTTATCTGTGGTAGAGCGTATTCTTCAATTATTCTCGTTGTCCTGCCGTCATCGGAATACTTCGCAACCGTTTACCTCAGCTGCAACCAAAAGCCAGTCATCGGGTGATTGGGAATCAGTGGGCAGCGGACCAAGCCACTACATCGTGTGTTTGGATTGCGGCAAGAAATTCGCGTACGACTGGCAGAACATGCGAATCATCAGCCGCTAAATTGGTAATTGGGTAATTTGTAATCTGGTAATTGAAAACCCAAGACCAACTTCGTGTTGCGGATCTTCGTTTGTCATCACGAGCTCGCGCAGCGAGCGAGGGATCTGCATCTCTCCCTCGTGCCACTCACCGCCATTCGAACAAAGCTGATGTTCCTCTGCGATATTGAACTTTCCGAAAAGCCATTGGGAAAACGGCTAAGCCGGTGTCACTGTTGTCTGCGGTTCTGACGGGAACCAGGCATGGACTTCATGCGTATCTGTCCACAGAGGGCCTGTATCGTCCGGCTCCCATGACACTGATCAGGAGAACCGATGAGCGGCCTTAAAATCGTCGTCGTTCTTTGGCTTGCCTTTTACACCTATTGGCTCATCGCTGCATTCGGTGTGAAAAAGAATGTCCGAACCAAAGGCCGGTTGGAACGTACTGGCGTTCGCATCGCGTTAGTCGCATTCATCATTCTGTTCTTTCGCATACCCGGCGTGAAGCAAACCTTCGGACATTATCAGAACGCTCATTCGGGACCAGCCACTGAAGCAGCAGGGATTCTGCTCTGCCTTTTTGGTTTCGGTTTCGCGATCTGGGCACGGCTGCACTTAGGACGAAACTGGGGACAGCCGATGACGCTGAAAGAAGGGCACGAACTTGTAACCACAGGCCCATACAACTTTGTGCGCCATCCGATCTATACGGGACTTCTGATTGCCATGTTGGGGTCGACACTGGTCGCTCCGGTTTGGGCGGTCGCCTCAGTCTGCCTGACCGGGTATTTCATTTACAGTGCGCAAACAGAAGAGCGAATCATGATGGAGCAGTTTCCTGGCCAGTATCCCGAATACAGAAGAAGAACAAAAGCGCTGGTGCCGTTCGTATGGTAAGCACAGTCTGATGGCGGGTGGCCCATCCTATCGCCTTATTTGGCGAAGGGTGGGGAATACGAATCACCGTCTCGTAAACCGCCGCATCAGTCCACCGAGCATCGAGATCCCCATCATCTGAGTTAGCGCAAGGTAGACCGCGCCGTAGGGAATCAGCACTGCGGGTCCGACCAGCAGTGGTCGGTGGAACGGCAGCACGCGCTTGGTCCCATATCCGATCACTGCGGCCACAATCGCCGCCAGCCATAACTTCAAAACGCGCGGCACTGAATAATCGACTGCGCCGATCTCGCGATGCAAAGCGCGACGCAGCAACACGAACTCGATCCATCCTGCGATGCCGGCTGAGAGGGTGAGTCCTGCTACGCCCCAGCGGCGATCGATTCCGAGCAGTGGCGGCAAAGGTAGTGCGAAAAAGTATCCGAGAACGAGCGTGAGGCTTACGCGAATCACTGCGAACTTCAGAGGCGTGCGCGTGTTGCGCAGCGCATAAAAAGCTGATGAGTACAGGCGTCCCGAGGTCGACGCCAGCAGCCCCACGGCGGAGCCCGCGATTACTGACCAGACATACGTTACGTCACGGGCGTTGAACGCACCCGAACGATAGATGGTCGCCACGACTACGTCTCCGAGGAGCACGAATGCGACCGCCGACGGCACGACGAAGAAGGCGATTTGTTGCAGTCCGGCGGCAAGACGCTTTCGCAGCGACGCCGCGATTTCCTCGGCGCTGCCAAGCGCGCTCGACATCTTGGGCAGCTCGGCGGCGGATACGCTCATGCCGAACAGGCTCACGGGGAGCGAGTACAGCGTTTGCGCATAGGCAAGCGCGGCGACCGCACCAGTGGGCAGGAAGCTGGCGAGAAGCGAGTCGATGTAAGCGCTGATCTGAACCACGCCACGGCTGACGAATACCGGCAGGAAGTTCGTTATCACCGTGTGTACGTGCTCGGAGCTCGATTTCAACCGCACCCGCAACGGCCAGAGAAACCGGAGCACTGCCGGCATCTGCACGAGAAACTGCAACGCGCTTCCAACCACCGATCCCCACGCGACTGAGACCGCGAGCTTAGACTCCGGCTGCCAGCCTCTCCACAGAAAAGTTGCGATGATGGCCACATTCCAAATCACCGGCGCGGTGTAGGAGAGCAGGAACTTGCGATGACTGTTGAGAATTCCCAGGCACCACGCCGAAAAGACCAGTAGTCCGGCGCCCGGGAAAAGAATCCGCACCAGCTGAATGGTTAACAACCGCTTATCGCCGTGAAATCCGGGCGCAATCGCGTCGATCAACCATGGTGTGGCGACGATCCCAAGCACAACCATGACTGACGTCGCCAGGAAGAGCAGTCCGAAAATTGCCTCTGCGACTTCCGAAGCTTCCTCGTGGCGGTTCTCCGCATTGAGACGGGCGTACACCGGAATGAACGACGCCGAGAGCACGCCTTCGCCAAACAGGTTCTGCAGAAAATTGGGAATGCGGAATGCGGCACGGAAAGCGTCTGCGGCGTCAGAGTTGCCGAAGTAGTGAGCGAACACACGGTCGCGCACCAGGCCGACAATGCGGCTGAGGAAGATTCCGGTCGCGACCGCAGCAGCCGAGCCTTTGAACCCGGAGCTTTGCTTTTGAGATGAGGTCTGCAAAGCTGGATTCTAGCATTCAAGAATCAGCACTCAGCCACGAAACGTACATGGCCGAGTGCTGAATGCTGAGAGCGCTGAATGCTGGTTCTACTCGTGGTTGTAGAAGCGGAAGAACAATGACTGCTGCGAAACCGTTTCTGCTCTGCCGTGCAGTGATGCCATCTGCTGACCGCTGAGAGGCGTGTATTCACGAGCAAGATTTACGTTCTCTTCCAGCTGTGCAATCGAGTCGCAGCCGATAATGATCGTGCTTACCGGAAGCGAGAGCGCGTAGTACACGGCCTCGCGCATACTGAGCGTTCCAGGTCCCGGCGCTTGCACCGCCATACCTTCCCACGAATGTTTTTGCTGTTCGATGGGGGGCGGCGTCCACGTTGAGAGAAGCCGTCCGCGGGCGGGTACCTTCATTCCGATAATGCCCATCTGCTTTTCCACGGCGAGTGGCAGCAACTGGTCGCTGAAGCTGAAGTGATATTTGTCTGCGGCATTCACTGCCATCAATATAGTGTCGAACGGATGGCGATGGATCGCGTCGATCAGCGGCTCCGGACGGAAATGGCCGGTGACGCCGAGATAGCGCACGACTTTCTGATCGCGCATCTCGAGTAGTGCTTCCATGGCGCCGCCCTTGGCGAAGATCTCATTGACGTTCTGCTGGATGCCAATGTCATGCAGCTGCCATAAATCCACGTGATCGGTCTGTAAAAGCTTCAAGGATTCTTCGATCATGCGAAGCGAGCCGTCGCGAGTACGCTCCTTGGTTTTCGTGGCGAGAAATGTTTCGGAGCGGCGGCGCTTCATGACCTGCCCGATGTAGCGCTCGCTCCAGCGCTCCGGACCACCGTAGATCGAAGACGTATCAATGTAGTTCACGCCGAGATCGAGCGCCTTCTCGACGATGGGAACCGCGACCGCTTCATTGTTCGCGCGCTCCAGCGCTGCCTGTCCCCCGAGACTGAAGATCCCAACCTTGTACCCGGTTTTGCCGAGATTGCGAGTTGGCATGGTGGCGGGAGTTGCCGGATTCGCGGGCAGCGCCGGAAGAGCCCGTGCGCTTGTGGGAGCAGCAGCATGGGCCAGCATTGCTGCCGTGGCCACGCCACCGACTTTCAGGAATTCACGACGATTCTGCTTCGAGATCTTGTCCTGCTTCTCTTCCTTCATCTCTGTCTCCAACCGTGGTTCTCTGAATTCAGGGCCAACCTTGGTCCCCAGCATTATACGTTCGGGCAAAGAATGTGGCGCGATCACGGAACCGCAGCAAACACCTTAGCCCACTTGTGTCATCCAATCTGACTAGTTAGCAATTAGTAAATAGGGCAGGTGCAACATGCTTCGGAAGCTTCTCCTGATTGCAGCAATAGCTGGAGTCGCCGCTTTGCCGTTGGCGGCACAGGACGACGCAAGCCAACAGACGCCGGATGCCTCTTCGCAGACAAGCGGCAGCTACGCGAATCGTGCGGGGAAACCGCCGACGTTTCGCGTCAACGTAGTTGAACGAACCACTCCGGCTATCAACTATCAATACAAAGGTGGTTCTACCAAGGTCGATTTCAAAGGCACGAACCTCATGCCTAAGGCGGACGGCGAGGCAAAGGTAGACGGAAAAGGTGGACGCCTGGCGATTGACGCGGATCTGCATCACCTTGACCGGGCCCGCACCTTCGGACCGGAATACCTGACTTATGTATTGTGGGCAATCACTCCGGATGGCCGTGCAACTAACCTCGGCGAGGTGACCCCCAACGACGATGGCAACGCAAAGATCAAGGTGACCAGTAACCTGCAGAGTTTCGGCATGGTGATCACTGCGGAGCCTTATTATGCAGTCACGCACCCCAGCGACATGATCGTCGCCCAGAACGAGCCGACAGACAAGACGAAGGGCTCGGTCACACCGATCGTTGCACGGTTCCAAGCAGCGCAGAAGGGCGAATACACGATGGATCTGAAGCCGCAGGGACTGCCGGCCACAGGCGCTGATTACAAGAAAGTCCCGTCGGATCTCTTGCAGGCTCGAAATGCAGTGGCGATTGCCCGCTCGGAGGGCGCAGAACAATACGCTCCCGGAGCCATGCAGAAAGCGCAAGATTCTCTGAGCCAGGCTGAGGAATACTACAAAGACAAGAAGGGCAGCACGCCGATTCGCACGGCATCACGCGCTGCCACACAGTCGGCCGAAGATGCTCGCGTGCTGAGCATCCGCAAGAAGCAAGACGAGCAGGCAGCCGCGGAACGTCAGGCAGAACGCGATCGAGCGGAAGCGGCACAGAAACAGGCTCAGGAGCAGCAACAGCGCGCCGAGCAGGCGCGTCTGGAAGCCCAGCAAGCTCAACACCAGCAGCAACAAGCTCAGGAAGCTGCCGAGCAGGCGCGTCAGCAGCAGCTTGCCGCGCAACAAGCAACCGAACAGGCTCGTCAACAACAGCAGGCGCTGGCACAACAGGCAGCTGAAGCTCGGGCGCAGGCTGATCGTGCTGAACAGGCTCGTCTGCAAACCGAGCAGCAGGCGACACAGCAACGCGAAAGACTTCGTCAGCAGCTGAACCAGGTGTTACAGACTCGCGAAACAGCGCAAGGCCTGGTGGCGAACATGCCCGACGTGCTCTTCGATTTCAACAAATCCACGTTGAAGCCTGCTGCAAAGGAGCGGCTTGCGAAAGTGGCGGGCATCATCCTCGCGTACCCCGATCTGCAATTGAAGATCGACGGTTATACCGACAGCGTCGGCGGCGAGCAATATAACCAGCAGCTTTCCGAGCAACGCGCCGCCTCAGTTCGCGATTACCTGATCAGCCAGGGTGTTTCAGCGAACAACGTAATCGCGCAGGGGTTCGGCAAGAACGATCCCATCGCGAGTAACGCTACGCCCGAAGGTCGTCAGCAGAACCGCCGTGTGGAAATGCTGGTAAGCGGAACTGCCATTGGGTTGAATAATCCTGGGGAGACGCCGTCGGGAGCACAGCAGGGTGCGATCGGAACGCCAACGAGCGCCAATCAGAACGCACCACGATAGGTGTAGAAGAGAGGCTTGAGAGGAAAAAGGCACGGAGTGATTCCGTGCCTTCTTTTTTGCAGATTCGGGTTACGCCTTTGCGAGCGGATCGACGACTACGAACTTGCCCATCGAGCCCTTGTCAACGAACTTCACGGTGCCGCTGATCTTGGCGAACAAGGTGTCGTCCTTGCCGCGTCCAACATTCAATCCAGCCTTGTAGCGGGTACCGCGCTGGCGAACGATGATGGAGCCTCCGGGGACGGTCTGTCCGCCGAAGACTTTCACTCCGAGCCGCTGCGCATTTGAGTCGCGGCCGTTCCTTGAACTTCCTAATCCCTTTTTATGTGCCATGACAATTCCTTATTACCGGGGCGCGCTGCGCCACCTTGATTTCTACCCTATTTCTTCTTGCCTTTAGCAGGCGATTTCTTGGCGCTGGTCTTCTTCGCAGCTGTCTCGGCTGCCTTCTTCGGCGCTGCTTTCCGGCCGGACTTCTTCGCCGGAGCGGCTTCCACGCCCTTTTCCTCTGCCGGCTTTTCGATCCTGCGCGGCTTCAGTACGTTCTCAGGCGCCTTGAAGCTCTGGCCGTCGATGGAGATCTCAGTGATCTGCACCGCGGTAAATGGTTGCCGATGTCCCTGCAGCTTCTTGTACTGCTTCTTGCGCTTGTAGTGGAAAACCAGAATCTTGTCGCCACGACCATCGCCGAGCACCTGCCCGATGACATGAGCGGCGCCGCTGGGACGCGAAACGTGTCCTTCCTCGGACGATACCGCCAGAACTTCACTGAACTGAACGTGGTCGTCCTGGACTGGAGCCAGTTTCTCGACCCGAATCACATCGCCGGGTGCGACGCGATACTGCTTTCCCCCGGTGCGGATCACCGCGTACATAATTCCTCCAAGACAGGCGGAACGCGACTGCGCGCCACGAGCCCTCATAGTAGAAGCTAACGCTTGCACTCCACCGTGCCAGGACGGCATCGGCTGTCCCTATCGGAATCCCGCGCTCACACTCGCAGCAGGTTGACTATGATGGGACCTGGCAGTACAGGCAAACCTAGCAATTGTAGCTTGCACAGCAGCTTAGCGTCAACGAGATCGGCTTTCCGGCTTCAGGAGGTTAAGACCGTTGGATTCGCCGGTTGACGCGGTGATCGATTGCAGATCGGTCTCGCGAACAAAAAAGATGTGCCCCTCTCCCCAGCATTGAAATGCCTTCAGCCCGCCCACTTGCGTGTTCTGCTTATTGACGATGGCATGGATTGCGACTTGGTCGAGGACCGCTTCTACAGGCGTTTTACCGCAGATGGGGCAGGACAGGGGACGCATGACGGACCGCCTTCGCTATCCTCGGAACGCCTGAAAATAGGCGCAATGCTACTTTGGGACAAGCGCCAAAAAGCGACATTTCGGGGCGCGACTTTGACTCTACTCGTTCACCGGAACGCGTTCCGGTGAATCACCAATTGTGCCGACTGATTCGAAACGGGGAGGGTGGCCGTTGTTGGGGCTCAACTTCATGCGCTCGCGAATCGCTTCCAACTTGCGCACCTCATCTCGCGCTAATACCTGCGGAGTTCCAAGCGTTTTGGCAACCAGTGTAATCTTCGCGAAGTGCTCGACCGTCTCCATGCACATGAAGGCGTGTTCGAGACTGCTGCCATAGGCAACGACGCCATGGTTGGCCATAAGAATGGCGCAATGATCAGGGATGAGCGGACGCAAAACATCGCTGAGTTCGGCCGTTCCGGGGGTACCATATTTCGCAAGCGGGACTTTACCTACGGTCAGCACAACTTCTGAAATCAGTGCCTGATCCAGCGCCATCCCCGCAGCGGCGAAGCCAGTCGCAGTGGGCGGGTGCGCGTGTACGATTGCCTGTACGTCCGGACGCATGCTGTAGATCAGCAGATGCATTCCAATTTCGCTCGAGACGTTTCGGCGGCCGTGCACCTTTTGCCCATCGTATCCGACCACGACGAGATCATCGCTCGTCATCTTACCCTTGCACATGCACGTGGGGGTTACCAGGATACGCTGCGCATCGAGACGCACGGAGATGTTGCCATCCGTCGCGACTACAAATCCGCGGTCATAGAGCGTTTCGCCGGTGCGGACAATTTCCTCCCGATGGTCTCGTTCCGTTTTCATGATGATTGTGAATCCCGGGCCAGTGTCATCTTCGCGAGTCAACGTGGGCTAGCAAACGCCCTTACGATTGCGCCAAGTGCAGTTATGGTACTTCACAGCAGAGAGGCGGGCAACGAGCTTTCCAGCAAATTTCGACCTGTCCCTGTAATCATTTTGTCGGAACCAGCTAAAACCTATAGTGCTGACCCTGACCTGTTTGTCGAGCCTGGAGAACGCATCGAAGTCTACAAATGAGTTCAGCGCAAATCCCGTCGGCCCCCCTTCCAGATCCGCTGGATACGCTCCATCGCAGGTCTCCGTCCCGGATCTTTGTAGGCGAGCATGGCCTCCGTGCTGGATGGCGCCTGCTGCTCTACATCGTGGCCGTGGTGTTGTTGGTATGGCTCTCCCGGCTACTCATGAGGCCATTTTTCGGCCGCGGCTTGGGCGCGGAAACACCCGGAAAATTGATCGTTGGAGAAATCGGGCTGCTGATTGCTGCTGTACTGCCCTCGCTACTGGCCGCTCGACTCGAACGGCGTTCCTGGTCCAGCTATGGTCTGCCGCTACGCCGGTCCGAAGGAGGACGGTTCGCGACGGGTTTGCTCGTCGGCTTTGTTGCCCTCTCTGTGCTGATGCTACTGATCCGCTTATTCCATGGCGTGTCTCTCGGGAGCGTGTCACTTCACGGCGCCACCCTCATGCGGTTTGCCGTGCTTTGGGGAGTCGCGTTTCTCCTCGTGGGTGTGTTCGAAGAATTCTTCTTCCGCGGGTATTCGCTCTACACTCTGGCGACCGGAATAGGTTTTTGGCCGGCGACGATTCTCTTGTGTCTGGTATTTGGCGGCCTTCACCGGCTGAACCCTGGCGAAACCTGGCTTGGCGCATCGGAAACCGCGCTTGTGGCTCTGGCATTCGCTTTCAGTTTGTGGCGAACCGGTACTCTGTGGTTTGCCGTTGGCATGCACGCATCCTGGGATTGGGGAGAGAGTTTCTTCTTCGGCGTTCCTGACAGCGGGCAGAAAGCGGTGGGTACCCTGTTCAACCCGCACTTTTACGGATCGCGGTGGATCAATGGAGGCTCTGTGGGTCCGGAAGGAAGCGTCTTGGTCTTCCTGGTGACTGCCGCCTTGTTCGTCGCCATCCACCTGCTCTATCCGAAGCGGCAGTGGCACCCTGACTCGGATGTGCTACGAACTCCCGATCAGCACGCCAGTGGCGAAAACCAATACGCCACCTAATCCCACCTGCAACGCTGCTGACCACGCCGGAGTTTCCATGTAGCGGTGCCGGATCCATGAAATGACGCCCAGTTCCACCAGCACCACGATGATTGCGGCCGTCAATGCTGCCTGAAAATCAGGGATCAGGAACGGCAGTGTGTGGCCGATTCCACCCAGTGCGGTCATCAGACCGCAGATCGTGCCACGTACCCATGGATGTCCGCGTCCTGTAAGACTGCCGTCGTCCGATAGAGCCTCGGCAAAACCCATGCTGATGCCTGCGCCAATGGATGCGGCGAGACCAACGACGAAGGCGTCCCAAGGTTTGTGCGTGGCGAAGGCCGCAGCAAAAACCGGAGCCAGAGTGGAGACTGAACCATCCATCAGTCCCGCGAGGCCGGGCTGAACAATCTGCAGAACGAAGAGACGACGGCTGGCTTCGGCTTCCTGCTCGCGCGCGCCACCGGCCATTTTTTCTTTTTCTAGCTCCTCGGCACGGTCCTCGTGGCCGCGCTCTTCCTGGGCCAAATCGTCGAACAAGCGCCGAAGATTCACATCCTGCGTGCGCGTCGCAGCTCGCTCGTAAAAGCGCCGGCTCTCTACTTCCATGGCGCTCGCCTGTTTGCGAACCGCGTCCAGACGCAAGGGACCGCCCAGCCACACTGATTTGCGCTCGACGAAGCCTTTCACGTCCGTGCGCCGGATCAGCGGGATATGGTCGCCATACTTTTCTTTGTAGAGTTTCATCAGGCGCTGGCGATGCCCGATTTCTTCCTGGCGCATGCCGTCGAAGACCGCTGCCGATGCGGGAAAATCCTGCCGCAGCCCCTCGGCGTAGTCGGCGTAAGTTCGTTCGTCTTCTTCTTCCAGAGCGATGGCGAGCGCGATGACCTCGCGCTCTGTGAGCGTATCGAAGTTCCGCATGGCGAAAAGATTAGCAGAAGTGCCCCACATCCGCCGTGCTTTGGCAGATGTGGGTCTGGAACTCACCATGTGTAATGCACGGTATACGTGACCACCTGCTCGCCATCAGGCGGTACTGTCACCCGATACTCCATTCGTTGCGCTTCCGTCTTCGTGTGCTCGTGCGACTCTTCGATGATCTTCCAGTTGAGCCCCCGATAAAGGCGCTCGGCCACGATTATCGTCACCGGTTCTGCCTTGTGATTGCGTACGCGAATTTCAAAGGACTCATCGACCCAGTTATTGTGCGTATCGATGCTGAAGTTCGTGCGCTTGCGCTCGCCGGTCAGATCGAACGAGTTGCCCGTGTAAACGCGTACCGTTTCGTCCTTGGGCGTGTGGTCGATCATGCTCTCGCCGGTGAACTCCAGATGGCCGTCAGTATCGCGACGGTAAAAGCGTAGTTTGCCCTTGGGTAACGGAATGCCAAGGCTGTTCTTCGCTGAATTCACAAACTCCTGCATCACCCAAACCTTCTTGTTCGACTGCGTGCCCAGCTCGCGGTTGGTTCGCATCTGTTCGGGAGCCCAATAGCGGTACTGATTCCAGTCGATCGCCGCGCCGTCGTAAACGTAGAGCCGCTTCGACGCAACATTCATCGCGCGAACGAACTCAACCTGCTTCGTCTCCTGGTCGTGCAGCGTGGCCGGCCGTTGAAGTGTGTACATATGAAATTCATCGAAGGTATGCTCGGTCACGGTGGGCGCCATTTCGTCGCGGGCGAGCGCGGCTTTCGCGGCCATATTCATTGGAACAGCATTCGGCTCCTGGATCTTATTCACATCGCCGGCGAGCAACTTGATGCGCGCGTTCTCGAAACTGCGGCCGCTGGTGTTAGTCATCGTCACCCATCCGACGAGGTCCATGGTGTCGCCCTTCTCGGGCGCGACGAGGTTGTAGTCGGCCTCCCAGGTCATGCCGCTGGTGATGTAGGCCAGCTCGGCGTCAAAGCGCCCGGGCTTGTCGGTGCGCAGCTGCCAATTCAGCGTGGGCTTCAGGATGGTGTCGCCTGTCAGCGCCGGAAACAGCGGCTGGCCGGGGAGTCCGAAGCGCAGCACGCCGTCCACTTCGATGATCGGCTGCGAATACGCGGGCTGCTGATACTGACCATAGCGCACCATCGACGGCACATAACCGCTGCGAATGATTTTTCCTTTGATCGTCTCTGCAGGATGAGCCGCTGGGTTAACCAGGAAGTCGATTGTCTTTCCTTCGTAGAGCGAGAGCAACAGCTCCTGAGAAACCGGATCGGCGCGATAGTTCTGCTCCAGGACCTGCAATGAGCGCTGGCCGCGCGGATCACGAAGGATCACCGAATCCGGCTCGAGATGCGAAGTCACCTCGGCGAAGCTAACGGTGCTCACCGCCGAAGTTAGCTCCAGCGGAATGTATTCGCGTACCAGTGCGAAATTTCCGTTGTAGATGGTGAGTGCCGGCGCCTGGCGATCCGAACCAGCCGCGCTCTGGGCCACCGCGCTTGGGATCATTGAGCCTACAGCGCCGAGTGTCGCGCAAAACAAAACAGCAGTTACAACAGATCTTGGAAATGTCCCCTTCATTTTCGTTCTCCTGTACGAGAGGTGTCTTGTACGAGACCACTAGGGGGAGCTGGCGGCCTATCCAGAGAACGTGGCAGGGACGGTGACTTGCAGGGGAGCCGGGATTTAAGCGGTGGTTACGAGAGTAAGTTACTAACTCAAGCGGTTTTCACCACGGAGACACGGAGGCACGGAGGACGAAAAAGGACGCGGCGATACTAAGTGTTGAGTAGAAACGAGGTCACGCGCCAAAAGAAAAAAGCCCACTCTCACGAGCAGGCTTTTCGAATCAGCGTTCTTCCGCGTTGATCTGCGGCTGATTAGATGTCCAGGTTCTTCACATCCAGCGCGTTGTCTTCGATGAACTTGCGGCGCG
>CAZBCQ010000073.1:0-5719 GCA_964490255.1 uncultured Terriglobales bacterium
ACGATGTTCCGGGCTCTGAGATAAAGCACCACGATATCCACGCGCCGGTTTACCTGGCGCCCCACTTCGGTTTCATTGCTCGCGATAGGGTGAAATTCGGCATATCCGGCTGCCGAGAGTCGCCGTGGCGGAAACTGATAGTCGACCAGTAACATGCGAATGACCTCGGTGGCGCGAGCCGTAGAAAGCTCCCAGTTCGAAGCAAACTCGTGAGTGTGGATGGGAAGGTTGTCGGTGTGTCCTTCAATGCGGATCAGGTTCTTGCGTTCGGCCAGAACGCGCGCTACCTTCTCAAACGCGCTCAGCGAGCGCTGCTTCAACTTTGGCGAGCCGCTGTCGAAAAACCCAACTTCCCGAAGGCTGATGACAAGTCCGTCGGGCTCGACGCGCAGGGAAATCTCGTTGCGGTCGATCTCCTTGGTCAGCTGCCGCTCCAATTCGCGGCGAAGCTGATCGATGTCGACGATCGGATCTTCACCTTCCTGAGCCTGTGTGCCGGTTGTTGCCAGCACCTGGTTGGACGGAGTTTTGGGCAAAAGCTGTGTGCTTCCGGGCGCGATCGATTGACCGCTGGAATCGGTCACGGCCGAGAACACCCCGAGCTGTTGAAAGGCTTCCTGAATTGCGACTGCAAGGCGAGCGGCTTTTTTCTGGTCGCCTTGCGCGGTTGAGTAGAGCACCACGAAGAATGCAAACAAGAGGGTGATGAAGTCAGCGTATGAAACCAGCCATCGCTCGTGACTGACGTGCTCGCCTTGTTTTTTGCGCGCCATCTATTCGGATTCTCCTCGCTTCTGCGGCTTATCGGCGGAGTTGGATTGATCGCTATCGAAATAGCCGCAGAGCTTGGTTTCCAGCATGCGCGGATTCATGCCCTCGAGAATTGAGACCACTCCTTCGAGCGTCATCTCGCGGATGATCTGCTGGTGCCGGATTCTTTGCTTCAACTTGCCGGACGCGGGAAGAAAAAAGATGTTCGCCGCTCCCACGCCATAGATGGTTGCGACGAAGGCGACCGCGATTCCACGACCCACTTCGTCGATCTTATCGAGGTGCTGCATTACCTGAATCAGCCCCAGGACGGCGCCGATGATGCCAATGGTGGGGGAGAAGCCGCCAGCGGACTCGAAGACTTTGGGAATGTTCTCCTCGCGCTCCGCCTGGTTCTCGGTCTCCAGATCCATCATTTTGCGCAATTCCTGTGGCTCGGTGCCGTCGACAGCAAGCATCAGAGATTTTTTCAGGAATGGTTCCTGAATTTTCGGCAGCTCTGAGTCCAAGGAGACGATGCCATCGCGACGAGCTTTATTGGCAAATCCGACCAGCTCCGAGATGAGCGCCTTAGGACTCTGATCTCCATCGACAACAATCTGCCCAAGGCTGCGGAGTGCGCTCACTACGACGGGCAAAGGAAACTGAATCAAGACAGCGCCGAATGTCCCCCCGAAGACGATCATCGCCGCCGTGGGTTGGAGAATCTGGCCGAGATTGCCGCCCTCGATAAGCAGTCCGGCGGTGATGCCGCCGACCGCGACCACCATACCGCCGATCGTAGCTTTGTCCACTTCCTCTCCCGAACCCTGCTACTTCGAAGGTTCCTGGTCACAGCTGCCGCTGGAGGAACCCGGAGCCATAGAGTTCGCTGC
Source organism: uncultured Terriglobales bacterium (assembly GCA_964490255.1). Lineage (GTDB taxonomy): Bacteria > Acidobacteriota > Terriglobia > Terriglobales > Acidobacteriaceae > JAJPJE01. The sequence continues at coordinate 1,647 of CAZBCQ010000073.1, forward strand.
TACGGCCGCCAGCACGGCGCGACGGAATTCCAGAATTCGTGCGATCACATCAGCTGCACTTTCTTTCACAACCACTTTTTCACCCGTTATCAGAGTGATCACTGTGTCAGGGGCCTGTTCTACAAACTTGATGAGATCAGAGTTCACTGCCATGGAATGGCCGTTCAGTCGAGTCAGCTGAATCATGGTCTTCCACCCGTTGCTCTATTGCCGGAGTAGTTGCGCACCCTGAGCTTCCTGATCTGTATTTGTGTGTGCTATCGGCAAGTGGGAGATGAACTGAATGAAGAGAGAAGGATGCGGAGTATCGAAGGTATTGCGACCTTTGCGACGAACTGCCTGAGGCAAGTTTGTTGCCGAGAATCGGGGTAAATCTTAAAGCAATTCTCAGGAGTGCCGATGAGTTCTGCGAACGCAAGTTCAGGTTCCGTCAGCCGGCAACGGGCGGCAGACGAACCGCTCGCCCGCACGTTCAGGGAGTCGATTGGCGTGTGAGCAGGACGGGACCGAATGCGACACCATCCTGCCAAATGGCGGGGATTGAGAGGAGTCCTAACATGGCACTCAGCATTCTGACCAACATTCCGTCCTTAGCCGCACAGAACCAACTGTCGGTGACCAACTCCAACTTACAAAAGACACTGTTCCGGTTGTCCTCCGGATCGCGCATCAACTCAGGCGCAGACGACGCTGCCGGCCTGGCTATCGCCGATGGCTTGCATGCGAATATCACCGCGCTTACCCAGTCTGCGCGTAATGCAACAGACGGTGTCGGCATGTTGCAAGTCGCCGATGGCGCGCTCGCTCAGATGACGACTCTATTGAACCGCGCTGTGACGCTGGCGACCGAGGCGGCGACAGGCACGGTTACTGACACCCAACGCACGGCACTCGATGCAGAGTACACGTCAATAAAGGACCAAATCGACAAGATCGGTGGTAACACCACTTACAATGGTTCGGCCGTGTTCTCCGGCAACACAGTGAACGTCTTCATGAGTGACGGCAGCGGCGCTGGAGATACGTCGCTCGACGTTAGCAGCGCACTGCTTGCGATCGACTCAACCAATCAGCTTGCCCTTTCTGGTGATCTCACCTCCGATGCTAACGCCACGACTGAATTGGGAGTCATCAACACTGCGATCGCCACGGTTGCCGGCCTCCGCGGAACGACTGGCGCGTTCATTAACCAGTTGCAGGCGGCCGGGAATGTCATGAACTCGCAAATGCAGAACCTGTCAGCCGCGGAAGACGGCATTCGCGCTGCTGACATTCCGGCGGAAGTCGCGAATCTGACCAAGTACAACATCCTGAGCCAGACCGGTATTTCTGCCCTGGCACAGGCCAACCAGATGCAGCAGTCGGTGCTGTCTCTGCTTAAGTAAGTTGAGAACAGCGGCCCGGGTCTAGTAGGCCCGGGCTTTTCCATCGCTTCTCAGGTTCTGGCTCAAAGAGGGAGGCGAATATGCAGATTCACGGCGTTATGAACATAGTGGTAGCAGATGCGTCGGACCGGATATCGAGCGAGAAGCTTCCGCCGAAAGCAGCGATCGGGGTCACTGCGGGGTTAGCCAATAGACCGGCGAGCCTCGAGCCGGCAATCAGTGCGGTGATGGCAGGCGAAGGTGTCGCACCAGACACCCTCAAGCTGACGCGCGAAACTGACGATGAAAAGAATACGGTGTATCGCCTGGTGAACAATCACACGGGCCAGGTCATCAGCCAGGTTCCGTCGCAGCAAGTGCTGAATGTGGAAAGCAGCATCGAGCAATTGCTCCAGCAGGAGATGCAGAAGCCGAAGCTCGATGTGAAGTCATAGAGGGTCGATATGGCGCTTCAATTGAATGGTGGAAGCCTAACCTCGGGAACCGGCATTGACGTGCAGAGCACGGTGGATCAGTTGATGTCCTTGCAAAGGGCGCCGCTGACCCAGATGCAGCGGCAGCAGGCGAGCTTGCAATCAGAAACTTCGGCGTTAACCGATATCCAAACCAAGCTGCAGAGCCTTCAGACTGTGATGCAGGAACTCGGGAATTACACAGGCAGTCTGGCAGCGCGCAGTGCGACGTCGTCTGAGAGCACTGCGGTTAGCGCAACCGCGACCTCCTCAGCGGCCATTTCACAGCATCAGATCGCGGTAGATCATATTGCGAGTGGATGTTCCTGGTATTCCAGCCCGTTCAGCGCGAATAAGACCTTTTCGGCTGGTAGTTTTTTGTTGAAGCTGGGCTCGAATCAGGTGCTAACGATTAATGTGGCGCAGGGCGATACGTTGCAGATGGTCGCTAAGACCATCAATTCCAAGAATGCGGGAATCACCGCAAATGTCATCACCGATGCCAACGGGTCCAGGCTGACATTGATAAGCAACAACACAGGGCAGTCAAATGAGATCAGCGTTTCCGGCGACTCAGTCGGATTTGGTTTTCAGGAATCGGCAGCTGCGAAGAACGCTTCGCTGACTGTAGACGGTGTTCCGATCGACAGCGCCAGTAATACGCTGAACACAGTTATTTCGGGAGTAACTCTCACTTTGACCGGTGCCACCTCTGGTACGGCGACTGTAAGCGTTCAGACAGACACATCGCAGGCTGAGCAATCTGTCCAGGATTTCGTAACTGCCTATAACTCTGCGATCCAGGCCATCAATGCGCAGTTCTCGTACAACACCAGCAGCAAAACAGCAGGGCCTCTTTCCGGTGATAGCACTCTGCGCACGATTCAGGAGAATCTGCTGGCAAGTCTCAGCTATTCGATCCGTGATAACAACGGGATCTCGAGTTTGGCATCACTGGGCGTCAATATGCAGAATGACGGCACGCTCAGTGTGGATAGCGCGAGTCTGAAATCTGCGCTTGCAAGTAACTACAGTGCCGTCCAGAACTTTTTTCAATCGACGAGTCCTCAAGGGTTCTCGGCAAAATTGAACTCGACACTCAGCTCCATGCTGGATCCAATCAGTGGTGCGGTAACGGTCGACCTCAAAGGGATTAGCGATGACAACACAAACCTTCAGGACCGGATCGACGACATGAATATACGCTTCGATGGCGAAGAGCAGTCGCTGCTCACAGAGTTCGAACAGGTCGATGCGCTGCTGAGGTCGTATCCAACGACCATGGATCAGATTACTGCTGTGCTTGCTTCGCTGCCTTCCAGCAGCATCAATTCGAGTTCTAAATGATCGACTTCACGCAGACCTATCGCAAGGCGCAGGTAAATGGCGCTTCCAAGGTCGGATTCGTGATTGCACTCTACGAGACGATTGTCGCCGACCTGGCCGGAGCTGTAGCCGCGATTAGCGAAGGCAACATCGAAAGGCGATCGGCCGAGATCCAACATGCGCTAACCGTTCTTGGATACCTACAGGGCACGCTCAACTTCGAGCAGGGCGGAGCGCCGGCGCGGAAACTGGATCGCTTTTATTCGGTGATGCGGGCGAAAATCATGGAAGGGCACGCGAGAGCGTCGGCTGAGATTCTGGATTCTGTAATAGGGCATGTGGCCGAAATCTGCGACGCGTGGCGAGAAGTAGATCGCGAATTAAGCAGGGAAACGAGCGCCCGGGCAGAGTCCGGAGTCTCATCTGCAAGTTGGACGGCATAGACGCCACATCCTGTCGTAATCCAGCGATGAAACTTCAGTTTTGCCTTCATCCTATCGTGCCTCTGTTCTAGTGCAGCGAAGCCAGCTACAATCAGTTTCAACCCAAGGGGCTGAGAGGCGGCCGCACGGATGCCAATGGACAGGGTCGAGTTCGACAAGGACAAGTTGTCGGTCCGCATCGATATAAGCCTGAAAGCAGATGTAAACAAGATCAGCGCCGTTGTACAAAGCATTTTGGCTTTGGCATCCGAGATGAAGTGTGCCGAAGGGAAGGAACTCGAGATCGAGACCGCGCTGCGCGAGGCACTGGCGAACGCAATCAAGCACGGGTGCCAGAACGATCCCTGCAAGAACATTGAATGCTGCGTAGGGTGCGATGAGCAGCACGGAATCTTGATCGTGGTTCGGGATCCCGGCCAAGGCTACGACCCCATGACGATCCCCAATCCCACCAGGGGAGAGAACCT
>CAZBCQ010000073.1:5819-19919 GCA_964490255.1 uncultured Terriglobales bacterium
CCGGCCAAGGCTACGACCCCATGACGATCCCCAATCCCACCAGGGGAGAGAACCTGTACTCAAACCACGGACGCGGCATTTACCTCATTAACGAACTGATGGATGAAGTGCAGGTCCGCAATGGCGGAACTGAGATTTACATGCGAAAGAAATAGAGCAGTTGAAGCGTCCAGGATAAAAGTCTTAGCTCACTCACATTCGTGATGAAAATCACACCTCAATGCCCATCCAATGTTGTCAGATACCTGCACCTCGTAAGCCCGTTCTGATACCAGATCCCGGCTCGCTCTGGGGAGCGCGGAAACATGTTTCAGCTAGGGTAACGGGGCAGCGCACGATTGGAAAAGCGCTGTCTTTTCCGATATAAAGGTTGACTTGTTGAGAAACTGTGGGATAAGGCCGCACGGGGTGAGGGCCGACTGAACTCAGGATACTCACGCCAGGTCCAAAGCATCTGTTCTGATAGGTAATTATTCCGGTTTTGAGAGGAAATATGTCGACGATTGTCTCGGCGCCAAAAGGGTTGGAAGGAATTGTCGCCGCAAATTCAGGGATCTGCTTTATCGACGGTGAAAATGGCGTCCTGTCGTATCGCGGTTACGACATTCATGACCTTGCGGACCATTCGACCTTTGAAGAAGTCTGCTATCTCTTGTGGTTTGGCAGGCTGCCATCGCAGAAGGAATTGCAGGAACTTTCGATTTCGTTGTGGCGCGAGAGCAAACTGGATGCCGGCATTATCAGCCTGCTGCGGCAGGCGCCCGGCCATGCGCTTCCCATGGACGTGCTGAGAACGGTGGTTTCGGCCCTCGCATTCTTCGATCCAGAAGAGAAGACGAACGATCACGATGCTAATGTCCGCAAGGCGATCCGCCTGACGGCTCAGATTTCGATGATCGTGGCCTATTACGATCGCATCCGCAAGGGTTTGCCGCTGATCGAACCAGACCGCTTCCTCAACCATGCGGCCAACTTCCTGTATATGCTGACGGGCGAACGTCCGTCGGGAACTGCGGCTCGGGCGTTTGATGTCGCGCTGATTCTACATGCGGATCACGAGTTGAATGCCTCGACCTTCGCCGCCCGTGTAACCGCCGCAACCCTTTCCGACATGCACTCGGCCGTTACGTCGGCGATCGGCGCTCTGAAGGGACCGTTGCATGGCGGCGCGAACGAAGCAGTCTTCCGCATCCTGGAAGCGATCGATCGTTCCGGTGCGGACCCCGTCGAGTACGTTCGCGGAATGCTCGCGCAGAAGAAGAAGGTTCCTGGCTTTGGCCATCGCGTGTATCACACGGAAGATCCGAGGGCGACGCACCTGCGCAAGATGTCCAAGGAACTGGGTGAGTCGAGTGGCGAGCCGAAGTGGTTTGAGATTTCACGCCGCATCGAGCAGTTCATCAACGAAGACAAGAAACTCAATGCAAATGTGGACTTCTACTCGGCCTCCACGTATCACACGCTTGGAATCGACCTTGATCTCTTCACCCCGATCTTTGCAGTGTCGCGCATCTCGGGATGGACAGCACACGTTATCGAACAGCTCGATGATAACCGGCTGATCCGTCCTCGGGCGGAATACATCGGTATGCTCTATCCGCAGAAGTACGTACCGATCGGCGAACGCCACTCTGGATAAAAGGGAGCTGTGATTCGCGAAGCCCGGAGCGCGATCCGGGCTTTTTCTTTTTATGAGTGGCGCTTGAAGAACGTGAATGCCGCGTAAAAGAGGTTTGCGTCAACTCCGGGATTTCGGGCGCCGGTGTTCGCATTGGACAAGTGATAGTACTTATATCCGAGCGAGAATGAGCTGCGTTCTCCGGAGAAGACCTGCACTCCACCGCCGAAGCTGAATGTAAAGTTGTACTGCGACGAATCGATGACGGGGACCTGCTGCGCGAAGTACAGGAATCCGCCATGGGTGTTCGCAAACGGTTGCCATTTGTGACCACGCCGAAAGTTGAACTGGAAGCCGATCGGATTCAGGCCGGCGCCATAAACCGTTTGTGCCTTGTTCGAGATTACCGCACCTGAGTTGGTGACGAATGTCTCAGCCGGCTGTGTTATCAGCGCGACCGGCACAACATCGAACGTGTACTTGATCGCGACGGTCTTCGTATTGCCGATTACGCGCGCGTACGAGGCGTTGAGCAGAAAGAGCTTTCGGTCTGACGTAATTCCGATCCCATGCGGCGAAGTTGGCGAATAGCCGGCCCAAACTCCGAACTCGCTAGTGCCGGTCGGGAGGTCGGCCGTTGACGACGCTGGCTGCGGCAGGCTGCTGGACGAATCGACTTGGGAGGAGGCAGCCGAAACCAGTCCGGTGCAGGCAAAAAGCAGGGCAAGTAGGCGTAACAAAAGGTCTCCCTTTAAGAGCAGGTGAATCCAATCTACAGGGCTGATCGCGACGCCCGCAACAACGGACGGCGATGGCCAGCAGTTACAATAGGAGTACGACGCCGGGGATTCCCAAGAACATGCGACGAGCTTACCTCGACAATAACGCGACGACGCCGCTGCTGCCAGAAGTTCTGGACGCGATGCAGCCGTATTTTCTGGAGCAGTTTGGGAATGCTTCGTCCATTCATCATCATGGGCAGCAAACTCGGGCGGCGGTGGAGAAGGCGCGCGAGTCAGTTGCGGAGTTGGTCGGCGCGCGCAGTTCGGAGATCGTCTTCACGAGCGGAGGTACTGAAGCCGACAACCTGGCGATCTTTGGATTGGCAAAGCCAGGCGATCACATTGTTACCTCTTCAATCGAACATCATGCGGTACTGAATGCCTGCAAACATCTTGAGGCAATGGGCTGCGAAGTCACGTATCTGCGTGTGGATGGCGAAGGGCTGATCGATCCAGATGAGCTGCGGAGTGCGATCAGACCGAACACGAAGCTCATCAGCATCATGTGGGCGAACAACGAGACCGGAGTGATTCAGCCAGTTGCCGAGATTGCGAGGATCGCGGCGGAAGCAGACGTCTATTTTCATACCGACGCAATTCAGGCAGCTGGAAAAGTTCCGATCGATGTGAAGGAAGTAGGATGCGATCTGCTGAGCATCTCCGGGCATAAAATTCATGCGCCGCAAGGTATCGGCGCGCTGTACGTTCGTAAGGGAACGTTGCTTCAGCCGATGCTTTACGGCGGAAGACACGAGCGGTCGCGTCGCGCTGGAACGGAGAACGTTCCGGGAATTGTGGGTCTGGGCAAAGCGGCTGAACTGGCGAATCAGGGTTTCGAAGATGGGAGCGTGAATCGGATTCGCGAGTTACGCGACCGTATTCAGAACACTGTTCTGGAGCAGGTGGATCAAACCGGCGTCAACAGCGGTTCAGCCCCGCGCACGCCGAACACGACGAATATTTACTTCGATTGCATTGAAGGCGAAGCCATGGTGATTGCGCTTGACCTGAAGGGAATTGCCGTATCGACGGGCGCTGCATGTTCTTCGGGAGCGATTGAGCCTTCGCATGTGCTGGTTGCGATGGGACTGAGCGCCGAGCGCGCACGAGCAAGCATTCGCTTTAGCCTGGGCAAACAAAATACGGCAGATGATGTGGATTTCCTGCTGAACACGTTGCCCACGACGGTCTCGCGACTGCGCGAGATCAGTCCGGTCTACAAACGCGAAGAGGTAAGGATTGGGTGAAGTCTTTGACTGAAAAGACAATTGCGGTGGCGATGTCGGGCGGTGTGGATTCGTCCACCGTTGCGGCGATGCTGCGCGTCGAGGGCCACAACGTTGTGGGCCTGACGATGCAATTGTGGAATCAACGTCGGCTGGCTGGGCACGAAGGAATGCCCGAATCCGTCCAAGGACGCTGCTGTTCCATCGACGACGTTTACGATGCACGGCGAGTTGCCGAAAAGTTGGCGATCCCATACTACGTTGTGAATCAGGAGCAGCGATTCGAGAACGACGTTGTGCGTCCATTTGTGCAGGAGTACCTGTCGGGACGCACGCCGATTCCGTGCAGTCTTTGCAACAATCACCTGAAGTTCGACCAATTGCTGATCACCGCGCGACAGATTGGCGCCGAAATGCTCGCGACTGGACATTACGCCCGCGTGGAGCATGATGCCGTTGCCGGGCGATGGTTGTTGAAGCGCCCAGTCGACACCGCTAAGGATCAGACGTATTTCCTTTTTGGCCTGACGCAAGAGCAATTGAGCCGCACCCTGTTTCCGCTCGGCGGAATGCGAAAGCCGGAAGTGCGAGAGCTCGCGAAACAGCATGGTCTGGCGCTGGCCGAGAAGCCGGATTCCCAGGAAATCTGTTTTGTTCCTGGCGGAGATTACAAAAATTTCATTGACGCGTATCTTGCCGAGCAGAATGAAGCGCTGCCGGACACGGTCGGCGAACTGGTTACGTCCACAGGCGAGGTCGTCGGAACACATCCGGGCATTCACAACTTCACCGTCGGCCAGCGCAAGGGCTTGGGCGTGGCGACCGGATCGCCCTTGTATGTGCTGGAGATCCGCGGCGATCGGCGCGAAGTGGTCGTCGGCGGTGCGGAAGAGCTTTACTCGAACAACATGCGTGTTCACAAGCTGAACTGGATCTCGATTGAACGACTGACGGAGCCGATGCGCGTTGCCACAAAGATTCGCCATCGCCATGAGCCGGCACCGGGAGTCGTTCAACCGGATGGCGAGGATTACGTTCTCGTCATCTTCGATCAGCCGCAGCGCGCGATCACGCCCGGACAAGCCGCAGTCTTCTACGGCCGAGATACCGTTGTAGGCGGCGGCTGGATTGCCTGAATAAAACCAGACCTCAGGTTGCCGTTTCGCATCGAAGTAGCGGAATGCTGGTGATTTCGCATTCCGCTCGACTGCGAGATGGCATCTTGCTACCGTTGCTGTGCTGTGTGCTGTCGCTGGGTCTGATTGCGTGTGGATCAGCAAGCAGTACCTCTTTGTCGGGCAAGGCAACTTCAGGCACTCCTGCGGATCCAGCTCCAACACCGCCACCGAGCCCAACGCCAACTCCTACACCGCCGCCGAATCCGCCGCCCACACCGCCGCCAACGCCACCGCCGCCGAGCCCTTCGCCGTCGTTCAGCAACGTGGTAGTCGTGATGCTCGAAAATGCCGGCTATAGTGAAGTGATTGGGGCGGGGAGCATGCCGTACCTGAATAGCCTCGCGCAAAAGTATTCACTCGCGACGAACTACTACGCCAATACGCATCCGTCGATCGGCGACTACTTCATGCTTACGACCGGGCAGATCCTGACGAACGACGACACGTTCACCGGGACTGTCTCGGTAGACAACGTGGTCCGCGAACTGACCGCAGCGGGCAAGACATGGAAGTCGTACGCGGAATCGCTGCCGTCGGTGGGATACACCGGCGGAGACCAGGGTGAGTACCTGCAGCACCATAATCCGATGGCATATTTCAGCGACGTATTGAACAGCCAGGCGCAGCAGGCGAACCTGGTTCCATTCCCGCAGTTCGCGGTCGATCTCGCAGCCGGAACCCTACCGAATTATTCGTTTGTTGTTCCAAATGCGGTAGACGATGCGCATGACTGTCCAGGGGGCATGATTACCTGCTCGTTGAGCGATAAACTGGGGACTGCTGACGCATGGTTACAGGCGAACATCGGACCGCTGATCGCCAATGCGAACTTCCAAAAATCCGGACTGCTGGTCATTGTCTTTGATGAGGCCGAGGTGGCTGACGCGATCGACGGCGGGGGGCATGTAGCCCTTGTACTGATAAGTCCGCAATTGAAGCAGGCATACCAATCGAACACGCTCTATCAGCACGAAAGTCTGGAGCGGTTCACCATGGAACTGCTCGGGGTGGGGACGATCCCGGGGGCTGGGTCGACGGCGCCGGACATGAGCGAGTTTCTTCCGTAACAAAGTTGTTAGTGGTTAGCGTCCAGCCCGAAACGGTCAAGCGTTTCGTGATGAAGAGGCGTTGCTTGTTGTATTCGACGTAGCGAGTGGCGGCATGCCGGGCATGGGGCGGATCTCGACCAAGACTGAGACGGTGCAGGCGCTATGAATCTTGGTGGCCCAGTCGATGGCCTGGTCCAAATTCTCGCAATCGAAAATATAGTAGCCGGCCAACTGCTCCTTCGATTCGGCAAAGGGGCCGTCGGTGATGATCGTCCGGCCGTCCTGGATCTGGAGAGTGGTGGTGCTGGAAGGCGGCGCAAGCGGTTCGGCCGCCACAAAGACGCCGGCACGACTCGCTTCTTCGACCAGTGTGCGATGGGGTTCGTAATTGCGCTCGGAAGGTTCCCGTTGTTCTTTCGAATAGATCAGCATCATGTAACGCATGAGTGGCTCCTATGTAGATGATGACACGGAGACGTCCGTCCAGGAACGGGTTCTCCCATCTTGCTGCCCAAATACAAATACATAGATGGATTCCGCTTCGCTACGCGAAGCGTCACCATGACTTCGTGGTTTGGGATGCTTCATTGGTGATTACGCTCGTCTCGAACCGCCGTACCTCATTTAATTCGATCCGGTGCGCCCCAATGTTCTTCCCCACCCAAGCCAACGAGAGCCAGGGTGGGGTACTGAGATCCCCGACTTATGACGCGGGATAGTTGGGATGAGACTTCAATTCTTCGATCTGGCGCACATGGCGCTCGTCGTGGGCGGCGGCGGTGATCGCCCATTGATATCCGTCGGAAAGGCTGTATGCCCCCTGAGTAACTACACGGAGCGGCGGCGATTCGAGTACGTGCTCGCGCAGGTCAGGATTTGATTCCACGTACTCGGCGAGACGCTCATAGCTTTGCGAGATGCGGTCTAGAGACTGCGAGGGCGTGAGCAGCCCGGCAGGCGCAATGAAATCGGGAGCTTTCGCTTTGATAGAACGGTCGGGAATCTTTTCGAAGATGACGGCGTCCACGCGCCGGCTGTCAAGGTCAGCGGCAGGCGCGGGAGCAGTCGGGAGTTGCTCCCGTACACGTGCGAGAACACGTTCGTGGACGATCACCATGTGCTCAAGAATCTCGGCAATGGACCAGCGGTCTGGGTCAGACTTGAATCGGTACTGCGCCTGGGATAGGCCAGTGGTGGCTTCGGTGACACGCCGGAAGGTACGGGCGAAATATCGATGCGCTTGTTCGAGGTCGGTGGCTTCGAGGGTGATCATATTCTGCTCCTTCACGAGAACGACGCGGGAGGCGGTGGAAATCGACAGGGGGTGGCGAGAAATTTTGCCCTAATAGGTGATTGGTAATAGGCAATTGGTAATTGAAGACAAAACGAGCATATAGATGGATTCCGCTTCGCTAAGCGAAGCGTCACCATGACTTCGTTGCTAGGGGATGCTTCGTCGTGATTCGCCAGAAAAGCTAAAAGAGGCCTTGGTTGGCTGCTTCCGGAGATTTACTCGGCCATCAGGCGTGCATAAAGTTCACAACGAGTACTGAAGTACCGAGGCCGCTCAGTGACCGAGGTACCGGTGCGCTAAGGTACGTGCGAAGGTATGCTTCAGGGAGCATGCCTTTTTGTACGCAGTGTGGGAAGCCGGTAGATCGCGGTACGATTTGTGCAGTCTGCGGCAAAGCAACAGCGCCTGAAGCGATGGATACCATTGCGGCAGAGCTGCGTCGGCAACATCAACAGATCTGGTACATCGTAGTGGCGATCGCACTGGTTGCGGCGGCGACCGTTGGCTTGGTAATTGGCTGGATGCTGCACTCACAACGTCGCGACAATGTCCCAAGTCCTGCTCCAGCACCGCCGGCGCCTAGTTCGCAAACGCCATCCGAGGCTTTGCCTGAGCAGCCGGTGACTGCCGTGAGTCCGAGTTCCCAACCCCAACAGGCGGCTGCAGTACCCGCGCAGAGGGAGACCAGTTCCGCAGAGAAGACTCCGTCGAGCGGCATCGATGTGCAGGCAATCCAAAAGGCCGTGAGTGGCATGTCGCGGCAAGGCGGGCAGAAGAGTTCGTCGGCACAAGGAGCGGCGGGTTCGGCGGGCCGATCGGCGGCGGATCGCTATCCCGGATCGCAGCCGGTAGACATGAAAGATGCCGCCATACCGGACGTCGGAATACCGGTGTCGAACCAGGTGTATTCGACTTCCGATTCGCTGGCAACAGTGATGGCGTATTACAAGCACCTCTATCCGGACGCGCAGGTAATGGAGATCAGCGGTCAGAATGTTATTGCCGTGGATAGGCCCGGTGAGACGAAGGTGATTGCGATCGGAACATCGGGGTCAGAGACACGGATCGCGATTGTGCAGCCGGGAAATTAAAGTCAAGTGGCTAGTGGTTCGTGGTCAGTGGCTAGAAGTCAGAAGTGAGATCTTCCTCGCCCCGCACTGGTTGGGCGCACCAAATACATGGATAGATTCCGCTTCGCTACGCTAAGCGTCACCATGACTTCGTCGCTTAGGACGCATTCGCGAGGATCAAAGAGTTCTTAAATAAACATTTCTTCGCTGTGGGAGCCGTTGGCGGAGGTGCGCGAGCGGCGGAAGAAGACGCCGAGTCCGGTGCCGACGGCGGAGACGATGCCGGCGATCGAGCGCACAGGCGTAATCACGGTATGGCTGACGACTTCCGTGGTGTTCTCGACGCGGTCGAGGGTGCGGGTTACGAGATCATCGGCGCGAACGACCTGGATCTTGGCGCGATCCACAAGTTCATTCACGGTGACGTCCAGCTTCTGAACCTGGGCGCGCACTGAGTTGGAAGCCTCTGTGAGGTTTTCAACGGCGGTCTCGACGCGGGGGCGCGTGAACTCGACGAGTTTCTGAACGTTTTCGAGCGTAGGGATGGCGCGCTTCTGTATTTCGTCTGCCATGGTGGTCATTCGGGCAGAACTCTTGCGAACGGCGATCAGGATACCGATGAGGACACAGGCCTGGACCGTGACGGCGATGCCAATTTCAATCAGCAAAATCGTGAAGCGGGTTTCCATGAGAGTCCTAAGCCGGGCACAATGGCGTTATGCCCGGCGTATTGAATACTTATAAGTTCGAAGAACCTTCACCGGGAGAGGTCGTCTCCTTGTAGGCCTGGCGGCCAGCGTCGTAGGCGGAGCGGAACTGCTCCTTCTGCTGCTGGACGAAATCCTTGCCGCGGTCGACCCATTGCTCTGCCTGTTCACGGGCTTCGCGCGCCTGCGTGCGGAGGCGCTCACTACCGTCTTCCGCGCGCTTGCGAATGGCGTCACGAGTCTCGGCACCCGACTGGGGGGCATAGAGCAAACCGACAACGGCGCCAATCCCCAAACCAGCTAAGAACCAACCGAAACCACTGCCACCATCAGAATCGGACATTGCTTAACCTCCTAGCATTAAGTGCGGCGATGTTAGCACCCGCTAGACAGAAATTCAAACATGCAAAGGGACAATGGGGCGCGAGTTACGCTGGAGAAGATGCGATTAAGCGCGCTGAAGGCGGGCCTGCAAGCGGTGTTTCACTTCGGGCCACTCGTGGTCGAGAATGCTGAAGTAGACGGAGTCGCGCACACGGCCAGTAGAAGTAATGAGGTGCCGACGAAGCGTACCTTCTTCTTTTGCGCCGATGCGGAGAATGGCGTTGCGCGATTTTTGATTCAAGGCGTCGGTTTTTAGTTCGACACGAATGCAATGGCAGACTTCGAAGGCGTGCTGGAGCATCAGGAATTTCGCTTCGGTGTTGCAGGCGGTGCGCTGCCAGGCGGGAGCGATCCAGGTGGAACCGATTTCAACTTTGCGATTCGGGCCGTCGATGTTCATGAAGCGTGTGCTGCCGATGACGGTCCCCGAGGCGCGCTCGAGGGTGGCGAAGACGACGGATTGTCCGGCATGCTGCTCGGCGAAGGCCCGCTCCATGTAGCGATGGAAATCGTCGGGCGTCTGCATGGTATAGGGAATCCAGCGAAAGATGTCGGCAAGATCGTTCTTCGCGGTTTCCCAGAAGAGGCGTTCGTGCTCCGGGCGAAGCGGTTCGAGGCGGACGACGGTGCCTTCGAGAGTGACCGGAACGAAGGGAGAGGGGGATGGTTGGGCGGTAGACATGGGAGTTTTTTGAACTATGACAGGAAGGATTTTACGTGAACATGGTGAGCCAGGAAGGACTCGAACCTTCGACCCACGCCTTAAAAGGGCGTTGCTCTACCACCTGAGCTACTGGCCCATGCCACTCTTAATTTAGCATACGCACTCGGCCAGAGAATGGGCCGCGACCCGCATTGATCTTTATCTGCGCTGGTTTGGGGTGCAATCACCCGGCAGTAACGACAACAGCCTGACACGGATTCTTGCCCTGACGTCGATACGAGTGCTGCACGCTCGAGTCGAAATAGATGGAATCGCCGATCTCGAGCAAATGCTCGTCGGCACCAATCTTCAAAAGCAGCTCGCCGGTAATCACGTAAAGGAATTCGATGCCGGGATGCTGATGAATACGAGCCTTCTCCGGTTCGATGGGCTCGAAATCGGCGAAGTACGCGTTCATTCTTCTTTCATTCGCAGGAAAATCGAGACTCTCGAAATAGTAAGAAACGTCTTTAGTGGCGGGGCGGTCGGGGAAGCGCTGCCGTTCGGACTTGCGAACGATGGCCACCAGGTTCTTGCGCTCTTCGCGGAAGAAGAATTCTAGGCCGACGCTGAAAACCATAGCGACGCGAAGGAGGGTGGGGAGGGTCGGGTAGAGTTTGCCGCGTTCGAGCTTTGAGAGCAGGGCGGCGGAGAGCCCGGTGTGATTGCCGAGTTCGACCAATCCCATTTTCTTGCGCAAGCGCAGTGCGCGAATTTTGTCTCCGATGCTATAGGGCTTCAGGCCCGAGCTGATCACTTCCGAAACTGCCATTACTGAACTCCGTTTTTACTGCAAATCAAAGTGACTGTTGCTTGTTTTCATGTGGATCACTCGATCCCAGTCAGCAATGCGTTTATCCCACAGAGCAAATAGATTTTACTCCACGTTGAAGTGCTTGGGCGACCGAGCAAGCGGAAAAATCAGGAGAAGATGGAAGCAATTCTGGCCTAGGACGTGGTTGCCGGACAGGCTTGCGCAGCACGCGCGGACAGGAATGTCCGCGCCACAGAGGCTTGCGCTACGCGACGGCGACGTTGAAGTAGGAAGGGAATCGGCGCGCGTACAACTTCTTGTCGCTGTAGGAGCGAACCAGTTCCATGTAGATCCCGAGGTCCCGATCAAGGTCGGACTGCGTGCCGTCGAAATAGAAATTGCGGATGGGGATGCCGCCGAAATCTTTGCTGAGCTTTGGATAAATGGCTTCGCTGACGATGCCGTTCATGCAGGTGAACGGGCTGATGTCAATAACGCCGTCCGCGCCGTGCTTGGCGAGATAAGCGGCCTTACCGACGCTGAGCACCATTTCTCCGAGTGCTCCGGAGGCCGGGAGGTACGGACGGGCGAGTTCGAGGATCTCCTCCACAGGTGGTTCTTCGCAGCCGACGAAGTCTTCCGCGAAGGGCTCCTGCAACGCGTGCTCATCGGCGTGCTGGATGTGGTCGCGAATCCTGGATTTCAGCATTTCGAAGGAGATGCGTTGGCCGAGCAGGCGCAGGCGACGTTTCTGTTCGCTGTTGGTGTAGCTGATCCATTCGGCGATGTCGCTGAGCCATGAGGCAGCGCCGTAGCCTTCGAGTTTGCGAATCAAGTCTTCGTTGCTGAAGTTGTTCAATCGGCAGAAGATCTCGCCGACCACGCCAATGAGGGGCACTGAGGAATCGTAGGTGGCGGAGACGCGCCGGAAGCGTTCGCGGCTGCGCTTCATGGAGTCGACCAGAGCATCGAGTTGGCAGCCGGGGTCGGCGCAACTGGATTCCATGGTGTCGCAAAAATCGCTGAGGCACAGGTTGTAGGCGGCATCACCCCAACCGGCATTGTTCTCGTAGGGGCGGACCCGATGGAGCGCTTTGCGCAGTGTGTCTCCGGCGACGAGAGCGCGCCATCCAGCGCGGATGAACGGAGTCGCAACTTCGCCCATCTCCGCGTAACCGTTGCGGCTGCTCGGGGAAAGAATTCGGACATCGGCGTAGCCGAGTGAATCGAGAACTCTGCGGAGATAAGGGGCGTACTGGCCAAAGCGGCACGGGCCTTCCGCGGTCGGCATGAAGAAGGCGGTTCGCTTGGGATCAAAGCCCGGCTGTTCCATGATGCGGAGGAAATCACCGATGGTGACCTTGGCGGGATAGCACTCATCGCCGTTGGTGTATTTCGCGCCGAGCTCGCGAGTGCGTTCGTCGGAGGCCGGCGTTGAGTAGGCTTCAATTCCGAGCCAGCGAAATACTGATGCGAAGGCCTCAGAGCTGCCCTGCGCCATGGCGGGAATGTAGACGACCGCATTCGCCAGCGGGTTACCAGGGCTGATCTTCTTGGTTACGCAATGGTGGCCGAAGGCGCGCATCTGAGGAATCCTTTACTGTCGAGGTAAGCTTCGCAGCGGGTGATGAAACCAGCATCGTTGGCGTGGCCGTCGAATTGAAGCACGAGACCAGGTTTTCCGGCCGCTTCGTCGACGAATGACTTGATGTAGGAGTCAGGCCCGCACTTGAAATTCGAGATGTAAACCAAGTGCAGATTCGGATGGCGCTTGGTGATCTGCGCGGCAGCGAGGATGCGGCGGCCTGAGTTCCAGTACATGTTGGAGTTGATGGTGGAGATGTCTTCCGAGTCGAGCGGAAGGAAGTCGAGCGGGAGGACATTCACGCCATATTGGGTGCGCAGCTTGCGAGGAATATCGCAATTGATGCTGCGATCGTAGATGTTATAAGGGCGTCCGATGAGGACGAGCGCGGGTTCGCTGGTGCGTTTCAGTTCGTCGAGGGCCTGTGCACCGGTTTCCAAAAGGGCCTGGTTGAAAGCATTCTGTGCGGCATAGGCTGCGGAAACGGCGCGCTCATTCTGTCGGCGCGAGATGCCCAGGCGCTTGGAGACGAAGTCAGCGAGCGATTTCTCGACGTGTTTCCGTCCGTACTGAAAGTAAACGGTGGGAGCCAGAAGTTTGTCGCTATCGGCGTGCAGTTGAGGAAGCGCACGAATTACAAATGGCAGAGTCTGATTCCAGGGGCAGAGGTGCGAGTCCTGCACGTTTTCGGGAGCTTCCATATTGAGCACGTTGGGCAGGAGGACGTAGTCGACGCCCTTCTTGATGAGGTGCTCGACGTGACCGTGCGCAACCTTCACCGGATAACAGGGCTGAGCGATGGCAAGTTCGTCGCCGGCGACCGAGATCGCGCGATCCGTCTGTGGGGAGATGACGATGTTGAAGCCGAGTTCCTGCAGATACGCGCACCAGAAGGGAAAGCGATCGTAGAAGAACATCGTGCGGGGGACACCAACCGTGGCACGCCCGTCGACTGGTGGCTTCAGCACCTCCTCGAGCAGTTGGTCGCGATAGGTGATGAGGTCGTCGATGACAGGTTTGCGATCGGCGCGCGCGCGTTTACGGAACTTGTCAGAGCACTTGTCGCCCCAGTAGCTCTTTTGGCCCTCGATGTTGAATTCCTTGATGTCACAATAATTCGAGCAGGCCTGGCACACGAATTCTCGGGTGGTGAAGTTGACGCGCTGCATGTCGTAGCCGCGGAACTTGCTGGGTTGTCTGCTGTGCTGCATGCGCTCCTGCGCGATCAGGGCCATGCCGATAGCGCCAATTACGCCGTTGTGCGGGGGGACGATGATGCGTTTGCCGAGAATCTGCGAGAAAGCGGCGGCGACGGCGTCGTTATAGGCGGTGCCTCCCTGGAAGAAGATGACATTGCCGATCTTGCGGCCGCGAACGACACGGTTCAAATAGTTGAGCGCGACGGAATAGGCTAGGCCCGCGGAGAGATCGCCGACTTCCGCACCTTTGAGAAGAAGCGCAGTGACGTCGCGCTCCATGAAGACGGTGCAGCGTTCGCCGAGGCGCGCCGGTTGCTTCGAGGCTAGTGCCTTCTCGGCGAATTCGCCCTTGATGGAGATGCCTAGCTTTTCGGCCTGCTCTTCGAGGAAGGACCCAGTGCCGGCGGCGCAGGCTTCGTTCATGGTGAAGTCGACGACCACGCCTTTGTCGAGCCGGATGAACTTTGAATCCTGTCCACCAATTTCGAAGATCGTGTCGACGGGCTCCATTCCGAGTTGATTGGAGACGTGCATGGCGCCGGTCTTGTGGG
>CAZBCQ010000074.1:0-9716 GCA_964490255.1 uncultured Terriglobales bacterium
TCTAGAGGAATTCCGCGAAGCATTCCAGCGGCGATCAGCTCAGAGAAGCTCGTGGGATACGTACCGGTGCGCGCGCGGTATTGCTCAGCCAGGTCTTCCAAAGCGCTGACGTCATCATCGGCATTCATCGACTGCAAGTGCTGGTACGCGTTTCGACGAATGTCCTTGTTCGCAGCCGTTTCGTAAGCTGAGCGCCAAAGCAGACGGGACGTTTCCAGGTCACCTCCGCGGCTGGCGTAAGCAGCGGCAAGCACTTTGAGAATGGGATTGGTTTTAGGCAGCTGAGATCCTTTCTCGAAAGATCTCGAGGCTGCCAAATAGTCGTGCAGCTCCCACGCTTGCAAGTACCCCAAGTCATAGTAGAGGTGCCAATCGTTCGGATTTTGCTCAATTCCCTGCTTTACCAGTTCAACTGCCTTATCGGGTTGTCCGGCTCCCTCCGGCGGCGGTTCAGCCAGGAATGTGGCTCCGAAGCGATAGGCCACCGTCAGCTTTGGATCGAGCGTGGTAGTGATATTCAACAGCGGATACAGCAGGTCGTACTCCTCCGCGCTCCGCACGTGATGGCTGCCAAAATACTGCACGGCTCGCGTCCAATAAATGTCTGCGAGCAATCCCGTGTAGCCGAGGCTCATACGCTTAAGCGCAGTTGGGGAACTGATGTAGAGCGTGTCGCGGATCAACCCAGGGCCACGTACGACATCGATTTTGCGCAGAAACAGCAGCGAGCAGCCAAAGCAAATGACGATCGCGGTCGCTAGGGCAACGGTCGCTTTGGTATCGCTGAACCGCTTCATTTCATATTCCTGTGCTGGAAGATGAGAGCCGCGGCAGCGACCATTGCCGCCGAGTACAAAAGAGCGTAACCAGAGTTCAGCGCGAGGAGATTCCCGCTGATGCCTTCTCCGTGAGCGACCGAGGACGCGACATTAAGCGCTGAAAAATTGGGTACCAGATACGCCGCCGCGGTCGCGAATACCTTCACGGCGCCCGCGGAGTTGGACGCGAGAGCTCGCAGATCCTCACTGAAATTCCCAATCACGAAGAAGCAAAATGCCATTACAGCGGACTCAATCGGTGTCGAAAAGGACGAGAACAGCATAGTGAACGACGTCACCATCATGAATTGCAGCAGAACGAAGTAAATGGCTACGAGAACATACAAATCAGCACGTTGAAATCCACGTGTCACGTAGAGCAGGGCTGCAAAGAGTCCCGCTGCCATGAAGGACGTATTTACGGCCAGAGTGCCTGCCAATCCGAAATACTTACCAAGAATGAATTGCCAGCGCTGCACCGGACGCGTGAGCACGGTGTAAACAGTGCGCTTATCGATCTCCTTTGAGACCAGCCCGATTCCAATGAAGATAGCGATCAACACTCCGAAGATGGAGATCGCAGTCAGTCCGAGATTCACCAGGAGTTCGCGTTCCACGCCGATGGTGATCTGACCCAGCAGCAGGGAAGCGCCAATCATGAGGAACGCGAAGATGATCAGGTTGTACAAAACGCGATCCCGAACAGCTTCGCGAAACGTATTCGCGGCGATGTAAGCGATTCGCATTTAGTTGGTTTCTCCAGAAGATTGCGAAAGCTTGCTGAGAAAATACTCTTCCAAGGTTGTCCGCACGGGCGTAAGCGAAATGATGCGAGCCTTGTTGACGCGCAAAGCGTCAATGACGCGATCGACCGTGGAATCATCAACCACCGCGCGGATCATCTCTCCCGCCACATGAGGATTTCCGCCGAGCGCCTGGATTGCGGGGATGGCCACGTTGCCTTCCCAGATGACTTCGACCTTTCCGCGCACGTTGGACGTCAGTTCGGCGACTGCCCCCACCCCGCGCAACTGCCCATTAGCGACGATCGCTACTCGATCGCACAAGGCTTCAGCATCTGACAGGATATGCGTGGAGAAGAAGACTGTTTTTCCTTCTTCCTTGAGCGATGCAATTAAGTCCCGAACCTCGTGACGTCCGATTGGATCGAGTCCAGACATAGGCTCGTCGAGAAACACAAGTTTGGGGTCGTGCAAAATTGCTTGCGCGATCCCGACGCGCTGCAGCATCCCCTTCGAAAACTTGCGCAGTTGCGTGTTAACAGCATCTTTTGCCAGACCGACACGGTCCAGTGTCGCAGTGATTCGCTGCTTTCGTTCTCCGGCAGGCACACCCGAAAGCTGCGCGTAGTACTTCAGCAGTTCCGCAGCAGTGAGATAGTCGTAAAAGTACGGTTGCTCGGGGAGAAATCCGATCTGCGCCCGGATCGCCGGATCCTCGATACTGCCGCCGAGAATTGTGGCGGAACCGGACGTTGGCTTCACCAGACCCATTAAGAGCCGAAGCGTTGTCGTTTTGCCGGCGCCATTTGGGCCGAGATAGCCGAAAATCTCACCGCAGTGGACAGTCAGGGTCAGTGGAAGAAGAGCCAGTTTGGGGCGCTTGCGCCAGAAACCGCTTAAGTAGGTTTTTTCAAGCGCAAAGGTTTGTATTGCGTCCAAGGCGAAGATCTGTCCTTTGTCACTGGAATTCGAAGGAATTCTGTCCTTTGTCACTGGAATTCGAAGGAATTATAGGTACTGACGCCGGTTCATTACTATTATCATGTCTGGAACCGAACTCGACGCTCTAACGACCAACCCTGGAGATCCATTATTGGATGATCGAATCGGTGATAGAAGCTGGACCGCTGTGGTTGTAGCGAATCACTCCCGAGCTATCCGTGTAAAAGTATCTTTGACCTGGTATTCCAGTAGTTGAGTCCGCTTGGATGCTATAGTCCGTCCCTGACGCCACTCCACAGCTCCCACTGGTTCCACTCACGCTAATGGTGAAATGATATCCCTGCCTGTTAGGGAAGACGTTATCCAAAATGCCGGAGGCAGCAGGGCCGCTGCCATCTCCACCAAGTGCCGACATTTGGACGAATCCGCAGGTTGGGTAGGTAGTCGAGTAAGTAGTCTCAGCAGTGTTCAGTGTTTTTAAATGATTTACGGCTGCCGCCTCTTGTGCCGAAACGCGCGCGCGAATCAAATTGGGTAAAGCGATAGCCGCAATGATCAAAATGATCGCCACCACGATTAGCAGTTCTATTAACGAGAATCCGTTTCGCTTGCCCACACTCAAGACTCCATAGGACGTACACCAGTCAGTTTGCAAACACGAGGCCATTCCCTGTTGGTGGCGGTCGAATATGCAACTACGAGCCAAACTGCTCATTTTGCATCAGTTGACATTCTTGTTCCCTCAACCGGGGAAAACAAAGTAGGCCTTCTTAAGTTGAAGTTGACAATTTTTGTTAGTTTAGACGACGACTGCTGGGACGTTTTCAAAATCCTCGTATCTATCTTGCTCGACCTCGCGGGCGTCCTGCATCCATGCCTGTTCAGGTTTCTGCGCTACGCAGACAATCGACACTCCCAGCGGAAGATTGATTGCGCGCAGCAATAGCCGTTCAAGGTCAAGAACCCTGACCAGAAGATTGTTCAACCATACCGGCAATAGCACATGAGACGTCTTCGGTTGAACCGAGCTTTTGCTGAGATTCTGCAGCGTGCGCATAAGCAGAATGGGGAAAAAAAGCAAGCTGATGAAGTAGGAGCATCTCTCTATGTCGAACCCTGCTAGGATCAATTTGTTTCGTAACTCAGCCGAAGTGTAGCGGCGACGGTGGTGCAATGCCTCGTCGTGTTCACTCCATAAAAATCCGTATGCCGGAACAGTGAGGACAAGCTTTCCGCCAGGAGAGGTAACACGATATAACTCAGCCAGAGCTGCAATGTCATCGTCCGTATGCTCTAGAATGTCGAGCGCAGTCAATAGCTGAAAGCTATTCGCCTTGTAGTGGAGGTGCTCTACAGACGCGAGTTGCAGATTCTGTACTCCCCGTTTTCGGCTGAAAAGTAATGCAGCCTCCGACATATCGACGCCATGCACCTGGCCAAATTCGGAAAGCATGCAGCAATTAATTCCGGTTCCGCAGCCGACGTCTAGGATGCGTGTATTGGAGGCATCATCCGTCCAATACTCTCGTATGAATTCTGCGATCAACTTTCTGCGGGCGGTGTACCACCAATAGAAACTTTCGAACCTGTACATCGACGCATATTCACCCGAGTTCATTGTCGCTCCTCATCGAACGACCGTGGCCGTGCGATAATGCGCATCTTGCGCCTCCAACTTACTAATGCGTGCCTGAAGCTGTTTACCATCGTTTAGAGAATCATTGGTGCTCTCGATAATAGCGATCACAGCCTTGTACTGGCCTATTGCTTCATCAACTCGGCCCTGTTCTTCGAGTGCCTGCCCATAACGCAAGTGGAACTCAATATTTTGCGGAAACAGTTTAGTGGCGATCTGTAAGTCTTTCAGTCCTTCATCAGGCTTACCCATTCTGATTCGGGTATCGCCTAAGAGGAAATATTGATCCGCATTGCGCTTCTTGTTGAGCACCATCGCTTCCAATAAGTATTTCTCAGCATCCTGATAATCCCCAGTTCTGTAGTACAAGACTCCCAGGCCGGAACTCGGCAACCAATAGTCGCCCGCTAATGTCCGTGCATGTTTGAGGAGGCTTAACGCATGGTCGTAATCGCCCTCATCCATCAGCACTCCAGCAAACTGGCAGTTAGCAAGAACCGCATTGGGTGAAACGTCTACAGTTCGACCGAAGAGAGTCTTGTTGTTCTCCCAGTACTTCTCTTGCGTTAGAATTCCCGCCAACCAGATGATCCCGACTAAGATCAGTACGGTCACGCGAAGCACAGAAATCTGTGAACTCTTCCAGTGCCGTGTCTGTTTCCAGGCCAGAGCAGCTAGCATCGCCAACCCCATGGAAGGCATGTACAGATACCGGTCGTGTACAAGATCGACCCAGAAAAGCCCTATGCTGGCCAGTGGAACAAACAAATGGATCGCGATCCACAGCGCGGAGAACGCCGCTAGCCGCGACCAACGTGCCCACACACTCAAGGCGATTCCGATTAGCACAATCAGCAGCAGGGGCAAACCAAAGTTCCACCATCCGGGTTGCGCGATGTAAGGCGTATCGTAAAAGAGCGCCAGGCGAAATGGCGCTACCAGGTGCTTGATGTACTCCAGGATGATCGAGGGAGATGTGAATAGAATCGTTAATAATGACTTTTTCGGAGTGGCATGCAGGAGTGATGTCAATGCAATGCTGCGCAAGGTGAGGTAAAAGACCAGCGGGGCACCGAATGGCACGACCTCCACGATCGCCCGCCGCAAACGTCTGCTCCAGGAGGCCGGGTTAATATCTGGGGCCAAAAGCAAGGAATACGTAAATACCGTGACCGGCACGATTGCTGCCGTTTCTTTGCAGAACAAGGCAAGGCCGTAGAGACCCACCGAGGCCCAATACCACGCTCGCGAATGCCCGTCTGTGTCGCGCGACTGCACATACGCGAGATATCCTCCCAAGAGGAAAGCCGCTGCTAGAGGCTCACTGCCACCGCAAACCCATGCCACAGATTCGATCTGGATAGGGTGCAACGCGAAAACGAGGGTGGCAACCACCGCCGCAGGCTTATCCCGCAGGATTCTGCATGCAAGCAAATAGAACAGGGAGGCCACACCTGCATGCAACATGATGGTGGCAAGGTGCCAGCCGAGACTGTTCAAGCCGAAAACTGCGTGATTTAGTATCAGCCAATCCATGAAGATCGGGCGGTAGTAATTTGCCTGTGCTGGTGCGTAGCTCGCGTCCCAGATGTGATGAGTCCAGAAATGCCCTAGGAACTTCAGCGATTGCACATGGGGGTTAGCAACGATGACGTGGAGATCGTCGTAAACGAACTGGTAAAAGAGGCTAGGTAGGTAACCAAGAATCGTCGCGGCAAGGACAAGCAGTAGAAGCTCGCGCCGCGATCCCGATCTTAACTTTGCATTCCGGAATCTGTCGATGAGGGATTTCATAGTACCTTAGCCGCTATTTACATTTGAGAGACATGGACGATTTTTGACAAAACAAAGGGAGCAGAAACCTTCTCTGCTCCCCGCGGCTGGTACCCTCCCCCAGGTACTTCGCCAAACTTCTTGCGAGACGTTTCTACTGCAGCGGCGAGTCTGTTGACGCTGCCGCTTGCGTCTGGTTGTAGCGGATCACGCCGCTCTCATCTGAGAAGAAGCTCCGCTGTCCTGTACCCCCACGGTTCGAGGGATCCCCATTTGTTACGTACACATTATTGGTGGTGGCATTTCCAGCCTTGCTACCAACCGCGGTAAAAACGTATCCGCTCTTTGAGCCGCTGGCCAAAACCTGGTCAATAAGACAGGCAGCGGCGCTAGTGGCGCCGGTAGTGCAAGTGGCGGGAGCACCGCCAAGGTTCGCTAAGAGCGGCGCGAACCCGATATCAGGATAGCCTGCCGAATAGCTGACTTGCCCGGTATTGATGGTGCGAATCGACCCGACGGCAGAAGCTTCGTTGGCGGCCATACGGGCACGCATCAAGTTGGGAATTGCAATCGCAGCGATGATCAGGATGATCGCCACCACGATCAGAAGTTCGATTAACGAGAAACCTTTTTGTTTACGCATGTGCTCCTCTGGATTGTTCTTGGCCTCAGCCACGGTCGATGTATGTGCATTCGATTGGCCAAAATTGTAGGACTACCAATGTTCTCTCTGGTTCACTTCGAAGTCGTTTCTCAGCAATATGTTAGGACCTGATCCCGTGATCGCCAAAGACGTAAAAAACTGCATAATTGGCTGCTGAACCGGCCACTTTGACTTTTTCTGTCATTTCCATGAACCCAAAATTGTCAAAATAGACTAAGGCCTACATTCCGGGAAAAATCCCGAGCTCGTCTATCTAAAAATCCCGAGCCCACTGATATTGTGCCATTTTTTGTCACTACTGGGTGGCAACATTAGAAGGGCTTTGTCTCATAAAAAGAACGCTGCGATGGTCAGGAGTTGCGGTAGGAAGTTGAGAAATCAACCCGTCGGCAGGAGTCTAGCAGTTCAGGTAGTCCCGATTCATCTTCAGGCCGTTCAAATTTCCCAGAACCGTGACCGCAATGTTCTCAGTCCTGAAGCAGGACTGCGCCAGTTCGATGACGTCTTCCGCCGTAACGGCCTCAACCCGGTCGATGATCTCGTCCATGGAGTAGAAGCGGTCGAAGTACATCTCCTGCCGGGCCAGGTTCGACATGCGGGCCGTCGAGGACTCAAGGCTCAGCATCAGGTTTCCCTTCAGCTGATCTTTACTCCGGCGCAGTTCGTCTTGCGAGATAGCTTCTTCCTTCAACCGACGGAATTCCGCCACCACCGACTGCACCACTTTCGTCGCAGCCTCACGCGAGGTGCCTGCATACACCGACAAGCAGCCCGTATCGCGAAACGGATTTAGTTCACTATAGATGGCATAAGCAAGGCCCTGGCGCTCCCGCACGCTCTGGAACAGGCGAGAGCTCATGCCGCCGCCCAGAAGAGTATTCAGGATGTACGAGGCGAAACGCTTCTCATGTCCGATGGAAAGCGAAGGCACGCCGATACATAGTTGCACCTGCTCCAGCGCCTTCTTGTTCCGCATGATGATTCGCGACTGCGTCTTTGGTGCAGTCTGGTAGAAGCCGTTGGGTCCGCTTGGAAGCGCTAAGAAACTCTGGGTGGCGAGTTCTACCACGCGCTCGTGGCTCATGTTCCCGGCAACGGCCAGGATCATGTTGTTAGGAATGAAGAAGCGCCGGTAGTAATCAAACAAAATGGCCTGCTCGAAGCGGCGAACCGTCTCTTTCGTGCCCAGGATCGGCTTTCCCAGCGGGTGATCCTTCCAGAAATTCTGAGTGAAGATCTCATGAACGAGGTAGTCGGGATTATCCTCATCCATCTTGATCTCTTCGAGGATGACGCCACGCTCCCGCGTCAACTCCTTTTGATCGAAAGTCGGGTGCAGAACCAGGTCGCTTAAGATGTCCCAGGCTACGGGCAGATGCTCATCCAGAACTTTAACGTCGAAACAGACGCATTCTTTGGCAGTGAACGCATCCATGTTGCCGCCGATCGAGTCGACCTCGCGAGCGATCTGCTCTGCCGGGCGCGTCTGGGTGCCCTTGAACAGCATGTGCTCGACAAAATGCGATATGCCGTTCAACTCAGCCGTTTCATGCCGAGAACCTGTCTTGATCCAGATCCCGATTGAAACGGAACGAATGTGAGACATTTCCTCGGTGAGGATCGTCAAACCGTTAGGCAAGACCTGACGGCGTATATTACGTAAACCTTCCATAAGCTGCTGGCCAGTGGCGACGACGGGCGGTAATCCTTCTGAAACAGAAACCGCCGTATTACGCGGCAGGCGGTCTGAATCGGTCGTATCTGTCTTAAATTGTTGCATACTGGAAGCAGTTTTGCGGCGGCGAGTTACGGTTCTTACGGATCTATGTTTTCGCGTTCGGCTGTTGCTTTGTTCCCGCAGATTCTTGGCTGGTTGTTGGATGCATGAGTGTCGCTACACAATTCGAACTATTAGGCCTTAGTTTACAAGAGCTTACAACGATTGCTGTGGAAAAGGGCCAGCCCCGCTATCGCGGGCAGCAGTTGTCCGACGCCATCTATCGGCAGCGGAAGGCAGAGTTGCAGGACATCTCCACACTGTCCGCAGACTTCCGAAGACAGCTCGCAGAAGCTGGCTACCGCATCGGTCTGCCCGAGATTCACAAACGCTTCCAATCGGTGGACGGAACCGTTCGTTATCTGATCGGCCTCGCTGACGCCGAGAGCGTCGAGACCGTCTGGATGCCCGAGGGTGATGGGGGCGAAGCTGGCGACGGAACGGAGGCGGGCGACGAAGAGAGCAATAGCTCTCCCAACTGGAACCGCGCGACCATCTGCATTTCCAGCCAGGTGGGATGTGCGGTGAATTGCCAGTTCTGTCTGACGGCGAAGCTTGGAGTACGGCGCAATCTCACACCGGGTGAAATCGTCGGTCAGGTGCTCGCCGTTCTGAGCGATCAGAAAGTTGAGGTCGAGCAGCGCCGCATCAACCTGGTCTTCATGGGGATGGGTGAGCCCTTCCTGAACTATGAGAATTTCATCAAGGCCGTGCGGCTCCTGGTCCAAGAGGTCGGAATCCCAGAGTCACGCATGACAGTCTCGACCGCAGGAATCGTCCCTCGCGTTGAAGACTTCGGCAGGGAGCCGATCCGTCCGAAGCTGGCGATTTCCCTGAATGCCTCGAACGACATCGGACGCGAGCAAGTGATGCCCATCAATCGCAAGTGGGATTTGAAGAAGCTGCTCGACAGCGCGCGAGCTTTTCCACTTCGCACGCGTGAGCGGCTGACTTTCGAATATGTGCTGCTCAGCGGAGTGAACGACTCGCCAGTGAACGCGCGGGAAGTTGTGCAGTTGCTGCGCGGCCTGCGCGCCAAGGTGAACCTGATCGCACTCAATCCCGGGCCGGATCTCCCGTACGGAACTCCGTCCGAAGCTGCTGTCGCGGCATTTCACAAGATACTGATCGACGCCGGTATTCCTGCCTTCATACGTCGTCCCCGTGGACGCGACATCTACGCCGCTTGCGGACAGCTGAAGCGCACCGAGGAGCTAGTCACCATCGGGACATAGGATCCGGTCGAATCAGAGCCGCGCGTCGCTACTCTTTCAGCTTCAACTTACTCTTGTTCTCTTCCAGAAAACCGCGCAGGTTCTCGGCTTGATCCAGCAAACGGTTCCATTGTTCGTAATAGAGCGTG
>CAZBCQ010000074.1:9816-12773 GCA_964490255.1 uncultured Terriglobales bacterium
GCGCAGGTTCTCGGCTTGATCCAGCAAACGGTTCCATTGTTCGTAATAGAGCGTGACAGGGAACCGGCCCAACCCATAGACACTCACGCCGCCTTTTTCGCCAACGCGGAATTCCAGACTGCCACCACGCTTGCCACCCTTCTTCTCCAGTTCGGCGAGTTTTGCTTTCAGTTCTTCGTAACTCGGTTCTGACATCTGTTTGCCCTCAATTTTTGGTTCTGGCCATTGTAGCAATCCATTCTGCTCTCGACAGAGGAGAACGGACTGTTCTATGGCTCAACTCTCTTGCCACTCGTCTGCATCCCACTGGAATCCCCAGTAAGCGGTGAGGTGCGACGTGGCAGAGAGAACTCTGGACGGCATGCGGGTGGCATTTCTTGTAAGTAGCTGTTTCGAACAATCAGAGTTGACGGAACCCATGAAGGCCCTTGAGGAAGCTGGCGCGACCGCGCGCATCGTCTCCCTCCAACCGGGCACCGTGACAGCTATGAAGCACGACGAAAAAGCAGATACGTTCAACGTAGATTTCACACTTGATCAGATAAGGCCCGACGAATTTGACGCTCTCCTGCTGCCGGGTGGAATCTTCAGCTCAGATTTCCTGCGGGCTGACGACCGTGCGCAAGAGTTCGTTCGTGCTTTTGACAACCTGGGCAAGCCTATCGCTGTGATCGGCCACGCGCCCTGGCTGTTGGTCTCCACTGGACTGGTGGAAGGCAGAACTCTCACCAGCTACTACACCATTCAAGATGACGTGGAGAACGCCGGCGGCAAATGGGTCGATCAGGAAGTCGTTCGCGACGACAACTGGGTAAGCAGCCGGGAGCCCGCCGATCTCGCGGCGTTCAATCGCGAAATGATTGTCATGTTTGACGAGCTGAAAGGCCCGCGAGAACAGCCCAAAGCCGCTTGACCGTCGTAAATCAAAATCATTGGTCACTAGTCTAGGAGGGAAGTTCGAAATGAAAGCAGTGGTGTGGCACGGCGTTGGCGATATCCGCCTCGACAATGTTTCCGAACCAAAAATTAAGGATGCGAATGACGCGATCCTACGTATCACCGCGAGCGCTATTTGCGGCACCGATCTGCACATGGTTCGCGGAACGTTCACGGGAATGAAGCCAGGGCGGATTCTTGGACACGAAGCCGTGGGGATAATCGAGGAAACCGCCAAGGGCGTGCGCAATTTGAAAAAGGGAGACCGTGTCGTTGTGGGTTCCACGATTGCCTGTGGCTATTGCTCTTACTGTCGGGCCGGATACTACGCACAGTGCGACAAAGCAAATCCCAATGCTCCGACCACCGCATTCTTCGGCGGACCAGAGGATGCCGGTGGCTTTGACGGACTGCAAGCCGAGTACGCGCGTATTCCTTTCGCGAATGTCGGCGCGGTCAAGCTTCCGGACGAAGTGACCGATGACCAGGTGATCCTTCTTTCCGATATCTTCCCCACCGGCTACATGGCTGCAGATATTGCCGATATTAAGCCCGGCCGCGCCGTTGCTGTGTTTGGCTGTGGACCGGTTGGTCAGTTCGCGATCGCCAGCGCCAGGCTTATGGACGCCGGTCGCATCTTCGCAATCGACACGATTCCTTCCCGCTTGGCGATGGCGCGAGCACAAGGTGCGGAAACCATCGACTTCAACGCCGAAGACCCAGTCGAAGCTCTCAAACAGCTAACCGGCGGAATCGGCGTTGACCGCGTAATCGATGCGGTTGGCGTCGACGCGAACCGGCCGCATTCCGGTCCAGGCGAAAAGAAGGCCGCCAAAAAAGAAAGCGAATTCGAAAGAGAACAAAAACAGGTTGCGCCGAAAACATCTCCAAAGAACGGCAATTGGGAGCCCGGCGATGCTCCTTCGATTGTCGCTCAGTGGGCCGTTGAGGCAGTTGCCAAGGCGGGACATATCTCCGTCATCGGTGTGTATCCGCCATCGGCAACCACTTTTCCGCTCGGGCAGGCCATGAACAAGAATCTGACGATCAAGATGGGCAACTGCCATCATCGCAAGTACATTCCGCTCCTGCTCGAATTGGTGCGAACCCAAGCCGTGGATCCAACCAAAATACTGACTCAAGTAGGACCGCTGGCGAATGCAATTGAAGCCTACAAACATTTCGATAAACGCGAGGCGGGCTGGGTCAAGGTGATGCTCGAGCCTCAACCTGCACCAGCCCGAGCGGCATAGTGTTGTAGCGCCGGCGTCTCGCCGGCCGAGTGCGCTATCCCCCCGCGGGGTGCCCCACCCTGCGCCGCAGTTGCGGTGGTGGGTGGTACAGTGCACGGGTGCCCCATCCTAGCCTTCTTTTGGCTAGGATGGGGACACCACTTTGTCCCCATTGCCACCAGACTCCAACTCCATTTCAAATGGCGCTGTGCCCATCACCCTCCGAGACTTCCGGCAAGGCGAATTCCAACGGCTTTGGCAGCTCGATCAGGAGTGCTTCCCGCGCGGCATCGCCTACACGCAACGTGAACTGAAACACTACATGGAAGCCCCCGGAACCTTCACGATCGTCGCCGAGGCAAACGCAACAAAAGCGCCGGCCATCGCGGGATTCCTTGTGGGCCAGCGCCACAAGCGCGGCTTAGGACATGTGGTGACGATCGACGTGAATCCCAATTTTCGCCGCGAAGGCGTGGGCTCATTACTGATGCAAGCGGCAGAGCAACGCCTTCAAGACGAGGGCTGCCACTCGATCTTTTTGGAGACTGCCGTCGACAACGCAGCCGCAATTTCCTTCTATCAACGCCTGGGCTACACGATTCTCCGAACTTTGCCCCGCTATTACATGGGTGATCTCGACGCTTTTCTCATGGGAAAGAGCCTCGTCAGCTCTAGTAAAGAGCGCAAGGCTGGAGTCACGAAGTGACAATCAGCTCAACAGTTATCTTCCGAGTTCAGTGTTTCGAGCGAGGCCACTTTTTGAGGCACACCCTTCATTGTTGTCATGAC
>CAZBCQ010000074.1:12873-19818 GCA_964490255.1 uncultured Terriglobales bacterium
TTTGAGGCGCACCCTTCATTGTTGTCATGACGAGTATTTGAGGCAGACCCTTCATTGTTGTCATGACGAGCGGAGCGAGGCATCTGCATTTGAATGCGCACTTTCAAACGCAGATCCAGACTGCAGATCCCTTGCTCGCTACGCTCGCTCGTGATGACAGAAAGGTAGAGTAGGCTCTTGGGAAGTGCACTGTTTCGGGCGTTGCAGATTCCGTTACCATTCCAGCTGGACGTGAGACATTCTTTTGATTCATGCTTGAATCGATGTCCGGCAGCAAAGGTTCCCACCTCACAACACCGCTGGTGATTGCCGTCGATACGGGCGGCACCTTCACCGATTGCATATGGATCGACAACGGGCGCGTGCAAATGCTGAAAGTATTCTCCACGCCGGATGATGCCTCGCGTGCGATCTCTGAAGCAGTGCACAAAATAAGAAAGCCAGGATCAGCGTTGCGACTGCTGCATGGCACTACCGTAGGCACAAACGCACTACTCCAGCGCAAGGGAGCGAGGATTGCTTTCGTCACCACCGCTGGCTTCGAAGACACGATCGAGATCGGACGCCAGGCGCGGCCAAAACTTTACGATCTCTTCTTCGACAAAGTCGAGGCACTGGTGCCTTCCGAGTTGCGTTTTGGCGTTCGCGAACGTACCGGGCCAGCGGGCGACGTTCTTACACCCACGAATGCCGGGGAATTGTCGCGCCTTGCGGAGCGCATCTCCGCCGCGCAACCCGAAGCCATTGCCATCTCGCTCTTGTTTTCTTTTGCCAATACTGCCAACGAGCGACAGGTCGCAGAGGCGCTGAAAAATCTGGGAGCACCGCTTTCCATTTCCCATCAGCTTCTGCCCGAGTTCCGCGAATACGAACGCGCGAGCACCGTCACGATAAACGCCTACCTGCAGCCGCTCATGGAGAAATACTTGCGCTCACTGGAGCACAGCCTGCAATCCGAGGCAAAGACAAACACCAGCATCTTCGTAATGCAATCCTCCGGCGGAATCACCCTTCTGGAATCTGCTGCGCACGAGCCGGTCCGCACCGTGCTCTCCGGTCCTGCCGGCGGAGTCGTCGGCGCTTCCGCTATGGCGCGGCTCAGCGGACACGAACGCATCATCTCGTTCGACATGGGTGGGACCTCCACCGATGTCGCGTTGGTCGATGGCGAGATTCACGCGACCAATGAAGCTGAGATCGCAGGATTTCCGGTTCGCGTTCCCATGCTTGATATTCACACCGTAGGGGCCGGTGGTGGTTCGATTGCTCGCTTCGACGCCGGTGGCGCGCTGCGCGTCGGTCCCGAATCCGCCGGAGCTGATCCTGGTCCAATTTGCTACGGACGCAGCGACCAACCAACTGTCACGGATGCCAACCTCTTGCTCGGCCGTTTGCGGCCTGAAGCTTTTCTGGGCGGCCAGTTTCAGCTCGACCTCGCCCGCACCAGGACCATCGTCGCGCAGTGGCTCCGCGTGCAAAGATCACATTTATCTGTCGAAGAATTTGCTGCCGGCGTTTTGCGCGTTGTGAATGCCACCATGGAGAAGGCCATCCGCGTCGTCTCAGTCGAACGCGGTTTCGATCCGCGTGACTTCACCCTGGTCGCGTTCGGAGGAGCCGGCGGACTTCACGCCTGCGAACTCGCTTCCGCGCTCGGCATTCCGCGCGTCATTATTCCTGCCTTCCCGGGTGCGCTCTCAGCATTCGGCATACTCGTCAGCGATGTCGTGAAGGATTACTCGCGGACGATTCTGAAAACAGTTGCCGCGCCGCTGAAACGCGATGCGGATCAGCTTCCGAAAGAGCTCGCCGACGAAGTTGAGCCTGAATTTCGGGTTTTGCGTGCGCAGGCGGAGCATGATTTCGTATCGGAAGGCTGGACCGGCAAGCCGCACATCATTGCTACGGCAGACGTTCGCTATCGTGGGCAGGGTTTCGAACTGAATATTCCCTGGAAGCGAAACTTGCCGTCACAGTTCGCGTCCGAGCACAAACGTCGCTACGGATATGCCGATGAATCCCGTGAAATCGAAATCGTTACCTTGCGATTGCGTGCTTTGGCCAAATCGAAGTTCCCCGCGCTTCGAGCTAAACCTGATCGGCGTGGCTCAGTACCGCGGATCGCCAAGGTCTGGTTTCATGACAAACTCACGAAAACTGCCATTCACGATCGCGAGTCTTTGGTCCAGAACCGCCGTTATGCCGGTCCGGCCATTGTTACGGAATACAGCGCAACTACGGTTGTTCCCGCTGGAATGCGGTTCCGAGTGGACACCGCAGGTAATCTAATTATCGAAGCTGGTAGAAACGGAAAGGGCGCCCCGAAACGGAGCGCCCGGTTATGATTGGGCCGGACGATTACGCAACGTCCTCTTTGTCTTCGCGATCTTCCCGATCAGTCTCGGTGTTCTTATCTTTTAGTTTGTCACCCGCGTTACGAACTGCGTCTTTTGCTTTACCCCAGGCATTCTGGACCTTGCCTTCTGCCTGTTTTGCGGTGCCTTCAGCCTGAGCGTCCTTGTCACCAGTCCATTCGCCTACTTTGCGTTCTACACGTCCGGCCACGTCTTTTGCCTTACCCTTGACCTCATCCTTATCCATTCAATCCTCCTGACGATCCAAACTACATCTGTCCGAAGCACAAATCATGTCCGGGAGTTGCATCCGGAACTCAGACGCGCTTTCCGTTTGTCACTAATTGAAAAATCAGTGCCAGCACCGCTAGTACGAGCAGGATGTGGATGAATCCACCTAGCGTGTAGCTGCTCACCACTCCTACTAGCCAAAGCACCAGCAGGACGATGAAGAGCGTCCAGAGCATCGCCTACCCCTTTAATCTGAATTTTTGCCTGTTAGCTTATTCAGTGAGGTGCGATATTCAAGGAGGGAGTTGCTAACATTCGAGAGCGGCTCCGCGATCCCAACTAGCTGAGCAGAAATGCGCCGTAATGTCACTGCAGATGACAGGAGCGTCATGAAGATAGCCATCCAAGGCGAATTAGGGTCCTTCAGCGATGAAGCTGCTCGCACTTTCGTTGCCGACTGCCGAGTAGTTCCGTGCAGTGTTTCTGCCGAGGTATTCGACGCAGTTCAGTCGGGCAAAGTAAATGCAGCCATGATCCCGATCGAGAACTCACTCGCGGGTTCCGTTGCCGAGCACTATGATCTGCTGCTCTCCCGCGATGTGTTCATCCTTCGTGAATTTCGCCTGCGCATTCGCCACAATCTCATCGCCGCGCCCGGTGTGAAATTTGGTGACATCAAGAAGGTGCTATCGCATCCAGTAGCACTCGATCAGTGCCGCGATTTTTTTCGCAAGCATCCGAACATCGTGTCGGTCCCGTTCTATGACACAGCCGGTAGCCTGAAGCACGTGATGTCGGAGCAACTGCGCGACTCCGCTGCCATCGCCAGCAAACAGGCTGCGCAGGAATACGGCGCAAGGATCCTGCAAAAGGGTCTGGAAGACGACAAGAACAATTTCACCCGCTTCTTCCTGATCCAGCGCCGCCGCCGTGTTCTCGACGGCGCTAACAAGACGTCAGTTGCGTTTTCTCTCCGCAATTCGCCAGGAGCCTTGTTCAAGGCGCTTAGCGTGTTTGCCTTGCGCGATCTCAATCTCTCGAAGATTGAGTCCCGCCCGCGTCGGGGACGTCCATGGGAATACGTCTTCTATGCAGACTTCCTTTCCGGCGAAGACGAACCGGCGCGGCTCGCCTTGCGCCACTTGGCCGAGATATCGGAGTTCGTCAAAGTTCTCGGCGTATACCCGGCAGCGCGTTAGGTTTTTTAGGGTTTTTTCGCAACGCATTACCCGCCATCGGAATCAGTAACGGCCAAGGAAACTTTTGCAAGCACCCGGCCCGGAGATCGTTGCCTTTCCTCCCGAAACCAATGCCGGTTTGGTAATCGACGAACATCGATACCGACTCGAATCTCAGTCAAGGAGCGCTCCAACTTAGAATTACCGATTGGTCGCGCCCAAGGGTGGGGCTAATCCTTCAGTGCGTAATCAATTGAGCACCTTTCGGCGTTGCCGAGGGTTGAAAGGCGGGGGTACAATGCCGACTCCTGCAAGTAGGGGTCGTTTTTGACGTTCCATTTAGGGCCATTTGCAACCAGGTTCTAAGTACCAGAGAGTCAAGCGAAATTATAGGAAATAACCAACTTACGCCAAATTTTGCACCTCAGCTTGCATCTTTTGGTGGTGATCATCATCAATATGCTTGAGTCTGATACACTCAAGGGAGAAATAATGGCTAATACTACGCGCAATACTGAGCGCAAAGAACCGGAAGAAAGACAAGACCGGAGCTATCCGGTACTGCCGGTTAGGGATACGGTACTGTTCCCACATGCCGTCCTGCCCTTGACGGTTGGCCGTGAAAGTTCGGTCCAACTCATTAATTCCTTAGGCGAAGACAAGACCATCGTGGTCGTCGCCCAGCGTGAGGCCCGGGTGGATTCACCCCAGCCGCTGGACCTGTTCACGATTGGTACTCTGGCCGTCGTCCACAAAGTAGTGAAGATGCCGAACCAGAGCCTTTTCGTATTTGCGGAAGGCCTGGATCGAGTCCACGTGCAGGAATACACACAGCTGGCGCCGTATATGACGGCGAAGGTCTCGACTATCGGCGAGATCACCCCGCCCAAAACGGCGGAGGAAGAAGCCCTGCAGCGGAACGTTCTGACACTGTTCCAGCAGATCGTTTCCGGATCGCCGACTCTCTCCGACGAACTGGCCACTGTGGCCATGAACATCGAAGAGTCGGGCCGGCTGGTGGACTTCATCGCGTCCTCGTTGCCGACGCTTTCGACCAAGGATAAGCAGGAAGTATTGGAGACGGCAGACGTCCGTATCCGTTTGGAAAAGATTAACCAGCACCTCGCGAAGGAGCTGGAAGTTCAACAGCTGCGTAACAAGATCCAGTCCGAAGTACAGGACAAAGTTCAGCAGACGCAGCGCGAGTTTTATCTGCGCGAGCAGATGAAAGCAATTCAGAAGGAACTCGGCGAGCAAGACGAAGGTCAGCGCGACGTCGACGACCTGAAGCAGAAGGTCGAACAGGCCGGCATGCCTGAGGAAGTGAAGAAAGAGGCGATGAAGGAACTCACTCGTCTCCAGCGCATGTCCCCGATGGCTGCCGACTACGGCGTGACCCGCAACTACATTGAATGGTTGGCGGTTCTGCCCTGGGCGAAGTCTTCGGGCGGTGAAGTCGACATTCCGAAGGCGAAAGTGATCCTCGATGAAGATCACTGGGATCTCCAGAAGGTAAAGGACCGCATTCTCGATTACCTGAGCGTGCGTCGTCTGAAGCCGAACATGAAGGGTCCCATCCTTTGTTTCGTCGGACCTCCGGGCGTCGGCAAAACGTCGTTAGGCAAGTCGATCGCGCGATCCCTCGGACGCAAGTTCGTGCGCATCTCGCTGGGCGGCATGCACGACGAAGCCGAAATCCGCGGACACCGTCGAACCTACATCGGCGCTTTGCCTGGACAAATCATCCAGGGCATTCGCCGTGCGGAGACGAACGACCCGGTCTTCATGCTGGACGAAATCGACAAGGTTGGCCGCGACTGGCGCGGTGATCCGGGATCGGCGCTTCTTGAAACGCTCGATCCGGAACAGAACGCCACGTTCCGCGACAACTACCTCGATGTGCCGTTCGATTTGTCGAAGGTGCTGTTCATCACCACGGCAAACATGCTGGACACGATCAGCGAACCGCTGCGTGACCGCATGGAGATCATCGAACTGCAAGGCTACACCGAGGACGACAAGGTCCACATTGCCGAGCGCTACCTGGTACCGCGGCAGATTGACGAGAACGGCGTCACCGCAGACCAGATCGAATTTCCGGAAGAAGCGATTCGCTTCATTATCCGGCACTACACACGCGAAGCAGGCGTTCGCAACCTCGAACGCTTGATCGGAACGGTATGCCGCAAGCAGGTACGCCGCATCGCGGAAGGCAACACGGACAAACTCATCGTGACTCCGGAAGTCATCCAGCGGCGCGAGTTCCTGGGCGGAATCAAGATCCGCACCGACAGCGAAATTGCTGAGCGGACGAAGCGGCCCGGCGTAGTCGTCGGTCTGGCCTGGACGCCATCGGGTGGTGACATTCTGTTCGTCGAAGCCACGAAGATGAAGGGCAAAGGCGCACTGAGCATCACCGGCCAGATTCAGGACGTGATGCGGGAATCCATGCAGGCGGCTCTGAGCTGGGTGCGTTCGAACGCACAGCGGCTCGGAATCGATGAGGATTTCTTCGCCAATCACGACATCCACATCCACGTGCCTGCGGGAGCGATCCCCAAGGACGGACCGTCGGCTGGCGTGACCATCGCCACGGCCCTGGTCTCGTTGCTCACCGGCAAGCAGGTTCGACCGCTGCTGGCGATGACGGGTGAAATCACGTTGAGCGGCAACGTTCTGCCGATCGGCGGCGTGAAGGAAAAATTCCTCGCTGCGAAACGCGCAGGCGTGCACGACGTGATCTTCCCGGCGGAAAACAAGACCAACGTGGAAGAGGACCTGATGCCCGAGCAGCTCTCTGGTGTGGACATACACTACGTGAGCACCATCGAGGAAGTGCTCGAAATCGCTCTGCCTTCAACTCCCGCCGAGGAGAAGAAGGACGCAGAAGAGCGCGAGCACGTACTGACCGGAGCATAACGTTTTCATGTTTCACGATTCGCGTTTCACGATTTGAACGTACCCCATTCAAGGTTTGGCCTTGAGTGGGGTTTTCTTTTTGTGTGGGGCGGACATTCTTGTCCGCCCGGGTGCCCCATCTCTGCCTTGTTTTGGCAGAGGTGGGAATCTTATGCATTTTGTTCGGACTGCATTCTCGGAAATGCATAGATACTTCCGCTTCGCTGCGCGAAGCGTCAGCATGACATCCGGCGGGAGGACGCTTCTGTGAAGCTCTGCATACC
>CAZBCQ010000075.1:0-4444 GCA_964490255.1 uncultured Terriglobales bacterium
ATCGCTTCCACCAAAGCCCCGCTAGGTTCAAGCGGTGGCGCAAGCTTGGAATCTAGAGTCTGCTCGACATCAACCAGCAACTGCTGATCGTTTTCCGCAGCAATTTGAGACGGAACTGGCTTCACCGCTGGACCGGTTTTCAGCAGGAGCGTAAGTGCAAGGATGACAGTGGCCGCGAGTGCTGCCCATGCGAAGCGCGGAGCCAGGATGCTGTTTGGCTGCGGCGCGCGATTCAGGATCTGCCGACGCTGCGCGAGCCAGAATGCATCAGGTTTCTCGGCCAAGGTCTCGGCTTCGACACTCAGGCTGCGGAACAGGTATTCCATATCGTTCCGGCTCGAACGGCAGATTGCGCATGCCTTGAGATGTTCCTCAACCGCAGGCGGCAAATTGCCCGCCAGCGCTTCGTTCAATTCAGCGTCATTTAAGTGGCGATCCACTGCGGTGCTCCTTCACTCTTGCCCGTACCGTGCTCAACGCACGTGAGAGATGTGCCTTCACAGTTCCCAGCTGGACATCCAGAGTCTGGGAAATCTCTTCAAGGCTCATGTCCTGCGCGAACCGCAAGAGAAAGACTTCGCGCTGCATGGGAGACAACTTCTGTGCCGTTTTCCAGACCAGGTCGACTTCCTCTTTCGCGAGCAGATTTCGCTCGAGGGAGGGGCGCTTGTCCGGGATCTTCTGCGCCACGTCTTCCAGATCTTGGGACTGGGACTGCGACTGCTGGCTCGCAAATAAGCGCCGCCAAAAAGCAGCGCGCCGGTTGCGAATGTGATCCCGCGCCAGGTTCACCGCGATGCGGTAAAGCCAGGTCTCGACCGAACACTCTCCGCGGAAGCTGGAACGGCTGGTGTAAGCCTTAAGAAAACATTCCTGCGTGAGGGTGTCGGCGGCATCGGGATCGCGCAACAGCGAGATCAGCAGGCGATAGATGCGTTTCTGGTTCAATGAGACGAGTTGGTCGAAGTTCTCGGCGGAGAAAGCCTCCGTCGTTGCGAGTTTACCGACCATGCTCAGGTTCGCCAGAGCGTCTGCCACCAATGTCTCCGTGCTGTCCAGATGGACGGGGTGCCGGAGAAGCGGTTTACAAATCGTAACTGTTTTTCGCCGAGGGCACAGCCGACAAGCGGAATTGGCGCGCACAGATGTCTCAAGGCGAAGCACTTAGGGCCGGGGTGTGTCATCATTCTGGGCATGAGAGCGGGAGAGCATCTGCGCCTAACCGGCGGAGCGCTGAAACAGTGGTTTATCGCTCAGAGTTATGACGCTTTGGCCGTCGCGGGCCTGTGGCTGATCGGTCTTCTCATCCTGCGTGTGCCGTTGGCGATCCTGTGGGCCGCCTTGGGCGCAGTACTGCAATTCGTGCCCAATGTAGGACCGGCTCTGACGTTGATCGGGCCTGCGGTGGTGTTGGGGGTACAAGGGCTGTTGGGCGGCGACTGGATGCGGTTGCTCTACCTGCTTATCGTATATGCCGTGATTGCGGCGATCGATGGATTCGTTCTGCAACCAGCGATTATGAAGCGAACGGCGCGGGTGCCGGTGTGGGCTTCGATCATCACGCCGATCGTGTTTGGATTGCTGCTGGGCTTCTGGGGCGTGCTGCTCTCGGCGCCATTGCTAGCAGTGGTGTTCGCTTATCGTCGAAGGGCACAAGCCAATCAGGCATTGGACCGGCGTTTACCTTAGGGATTTAACAACAGAGATTTAGCAATCAGGGATTAACAATCCAGAGCTGCGGGTGTGTGACAATGAAGGGATGCGAAAACCTTCTACCCACCTACTTACAACATTGGCCTGCGGCTTACTTGCTGTGCCGGGCGTTGCGGCACAACAGGCAGCGGCGCCGAGCACGACGCACTCATCTTCTTCTACTGCCACGAAGACACCGTCCGCAACGACGAAGAGCGGTTCCCCGGCAAAGACTGGTTCCGCGGCAAAAACGTCGACGCCAGCTACAAGTACGAAGCTGGATACCGAGAAGCAGAAGCAGAGCTATGCGATCGGCATGAGCTTTGCAAAGAGCTTGCAACGGCAGTCAGTCGACGTTGATCCAAATCTCGTGTCACAAGCGCTGAAGGATTCGTTTGCCGGTAAAACTCTTCTGACCGACGAACAGGCGAAGGCCGCGTTGGATAGTCTGCAGACTGCGATGCGGGCAAAAATGGAAGCCAAGATGCAGGAAGCTGGTAAAAAGAATAAAGAAGCTGGCGAAGCGTTCCTGGCCGCGAACAAGAGCAAGGAAGGCGTGGTCACGTTGCCCAGCGGCTTGCAATACAAGATCGTGAAGCAGGGGACTGGTCCGAAGCCAACGAGCGCAGACACTGTTGTTTGCAACTATCGGGGAACTCTGATCGATGGTACCGAATTCGATAGTTCGGAGAAACATGGCGGACCGGCAACATTTCCGGTTGGACGCGTGATCAAAGGTTGGACGGAAGCGTTGCAATTGATGCCTGTCGGGTCGAAGTGGCAACTCTATGTGCCCGCGGACCTGGCGTATGGTGACCGGGGTCCGGGTCCTGAGATTGGCCCGAATTCGACCTTAGTATTCGATGTGGAATTGGTTTCGATCCAGCCGCAGAATACTGAAAAGAAGAATCCGTAAGTATTGGACCAAACCAAGCAAGGTGGTTAAGGACAGGCGGGATCGCCTGTCCTACACTGGCCCGTGGTATCGCCGTTTGTATACAGGTTCGGCGGTGTCAGTGAGACAATATCCGAGTTCGCAAGCTCCCGAATTGCATGTCTCGCCGCCCGACCAAAGCCAGCAACGCGATTAACTTTGTGCTGCTGATCGTGTCATTCCTTTCCTCGTACGGACAACAATCCACGCCACCGCCAGTGAAGCAATCTGCCAAGGTTCAGATCACAGTCGTCGATGAAAACGATTTGGCGGTCCCTTCGGCGCGAATCCTGCTACGCACTTCGCCCACGTCGACGTGGTCGCGTTGCGACACGGACTTTGGGGGCCGGTGTACCTTCCCGAATGTTGTGTCAGGGGCTTACGAGCTACGCGTGGAAAAACCCGGGTTCTATGCACTCGACCAGAATTTGGACATAGGACAAGTTCCTGCGATCGAGGTTCGCCTTTCGCATTTCCAGGAAGTACACGAAAGAGTGGATGTGGTGGAGTCGCCTCCGGCGATTGATGCGACGCAGGTGGCAAGCACCGAGCAACTGACTTCCAGCAATGTTCTCAATATCCCTTACGTAGGTTCGCACGACTACCGGCATCTCCTGAACTACATTCCCGGCTTGGTGAACGACAACTATGGCCAGCCACACCTTGCCGGCTCTGAGACATACCAAACGTACGTTGCGCTGGACAGCTTCGATGTGACTCAACCCGCGAATGGGCTATTGCTGGTTCGAGTGAATACGGACGCGATCCGGTCGATCAGTGCGGAGACGAGCCGATACCCGGCTGAGTATGGCAGAGGCTCGGGAGGAGTCCTGGACATCAAGACAGGGATAGGAGACGACCACTTCCGCTTCAGTGCCACCAACTTCATTCCCTCCGTCCAGACCAAAGATGGGTTGCAATTCGACAGCATCATTCCACGGTTCACCTTCTCCGGTCCGCTGAAGAAAGGGAAGGTGTGGTTCTTTGAAGGCATCGACGGCGAGTACGACAACTTCATCATTACCGGGTTGCCCAATGGCGCAACTCAGAATGACTATCCCTGGCGATTTGGAAATCTGACGAAGGTGCAGGCGAATCTGACTTCGCGCAACATCCTGACCGCCAGCTATCTGCTGAACGAGGCGGGCGACCCGTATGCGGGAATCTCATTTGTGAATCCGGCGTCAACCACACCTGCGGTAAGAGATACAGACAACTTCGCGTCGCTAAAGGATCAGCATTACTTCCAGAGTGGAGAGTTACTGGAACTTGGCTTCGGATTTGTACGGTACGGACTTAATCAGACGACGCCTGGAACGCTGCCGTATGTGATCACGCCGGAAACGGCCGAGGGCAACTATTACATGTCCGCGCAGACCACGGCGCAGCGCTACCAGGGGCTGGCAAACCTGTACTTGAGCCCGAAACAATGGCACGGGCGACACGAAATCAAGACAGGAATGGATGTCGACCGCATCGATTACACTCCGACGTTCGACCGGACGCCGATTTCTTATCTGAATGAGGGGCAGACGATACCGTCAGGTCAGACATGTAAGGCGTACACCCCGTTTTCGCCCGTGATGCCTTCGCCGTGCTCACGCTATTCCACGTTCAATGGGCTCTCGCAAACGCAAACCTACAACCTGGAACTGAGCGGATACGCGCAAGATGCGTGGTCGCCAGCGGATCGGATACTGATCGAGCCGGGAATACGTTTCGATTGGGACGAAATTGTGCGCGCACCGCTCGTCGCCCCACGAGTGGCAGGAACGTATGTGCTCGATGGTGCGGGTAATACGAAGCTCTCGGCAGGCG
>CAZBCQ010000075.1:4544-7526 GCA_964490255.1 uncultured Terriglobales bacterium
GTGGCAGGAACGTATGTGCTCGATGGTGCGGGTAATACGAAGCTCTCGGCAGGCGTTGGTTTGTTCTATGACCCAACGAACCTGGTGCTGATTTCACGCCTTTACGCGGGAGAGAGGACCGATTATTTCTTAGGCACAAACGCTACCGCAGACCAGACGGTGACCGGACCCATTTTCACTACCTTCACGGTAAACCGGAACACGTTGGAGGCGCCGCGTTACGTGAATTGGAGCCTAGGGATTGAGCGGAAGCTGCCGGGAGCTGTTTATGTAAAGGCAGAATTCATCCAGAGACGAGGTACGCACGGATTTGTTTACGACCTGCCGGCCGGTGAGCCCCCGCTAAGCGGAAATTACGTTCTGATGAATACGCGCGACGATCACTACTACGGATTTCAGATCAGTGGCCGTCACACATTCAAGCAAAGCTACATGCTGATGGCTTCGTACATACGATCGAGTTCGACTTCCAACCAGGTGCTGGATTTCAATGTAGATAATCCGGTATTCAGTCCGCAGCTGCCGGGACCTTATCCATGGGACGCGCCGAATCGTTTCCTGTCGTGGGGATTTCTGCCGTTAATCAAGGGATTCGACTTCGCGTATTCGGCGGAAGCACGGACCGGATTTCCGTTTAACGTTGTCAACGACCAACAGGTGCTGGTACGACTGCCTGGGTCACACCGATTTCCAACGTATTTCTCATTGAATGTTTTTGCGGAAAAGCGTTTTCACTTTCTGAAGCGTTATTGGGCGGTTCGAGGCGGATTTGAAAACGTGACAAACCGGCAGAATCCCTATTCGGTGAACAACGACATCAATTCCCCCCAATTCCTAACTTTTGGTTCGTATGCCCGGCGCTCGTTCACCACCCGCATCCGGCTGGTAGGACGAAGTAAGTAGGCAGGCCTTTCTTAAACGGTTTCCTCGATGTAGGATGTGCCGATTGCAGGGTGGGGGTGAGGACGTGAAACACCACAGTGCTCTGATTGCAGTATGCCTGCTCGCGATCGGGAGCGTAGCGCTGGCACAGGCACCGGCCGCAAATTCAGCAAAGCTGCAAAAGCTCGAAGCGATGATGAAGGAATTGAATCTGACGCCTGATCAGAAAACGAAGCTGCTGCCGATTTTCAGGGAAGAAATGCCAAAGATTGAGGCGATCAAGTCGAATACGTCTTTGACGGGGCGGCAGAAATTACAACAACTCCGAGCGGTGCACGAGCAAACCGATACGCAGGTGAAGCCGATTCTCTCGGCCGATCAATACGCGAAGTTGCAGCAGATAAGGCAGCAGCAGATCGAAGAGGCAATCCAGAAAAAACGAGCAACCCAATCGCAGTGAGAATAAGCCAAGGGCGGTTTCGCGTGGACCGCCCGATGATTTACAAGGTCGCGAGCGTGCAGATCAAGCTTGTTCCGTGCAACGTACGTTGGCGACTTCCGCCTCGAGAGCGCGCTCGATAACTTCCGATCTGCGTTTGCCACGCGCTACCATGCTCACGTAAGAAGCGGCTACGCCTAGCCGCCTTGCCACTCGAGAAAACATTCCGTAAAAACGCCGGTGCAAATCGAGAGGCGAAAGGCGCTTGCGTCGGCGGTTGTTTGTGTTTTGTGTCATCGTTCCTGAACCAATAAAGCTGACTTCATGCAGTTGGATGCGGTAATGGAATTGAAACGGTGCCTGACAGCTGTGGCTCTGAATGTTACCGTCACCCGATGTGTACCTCCGATTCAATTCCTACGTGAGACAACCTTCTCTTTTCGGTTACTATCAAGGGGATGTCCGCTTCTGAAAGTCTGGTGAAACCGCGTCCGCTGCAAGTGGGGGACACGATCGGTATCGTGGCTCCGGCGAGTCCGATCCAGCGGTCGATGCTCGACGCAGGTTGCCAGTACCTGCGTGATGCGGGATACCGGCCTTTCTATTTCGACAACATCTTTCACGAGGACATGTATTTCGCGGGTCCGCCGGATCAGCGCGCGCGCGACATTGAGGAGATGTTCGAGCGCGACGACGTCGGCGCGGTGATCTGTGCGCGCG
The DNA here is from genome assembly GCA_964490255.1 of uncultured Terriglobales bacterium. Classification (GTDB taxonomy): domain Bacteria; phylum Acidobacteriota; class Terriglobia; order Terriglobales; family Acidobacteriaceae; genus JAJPJE01. The sequence goes on from CAZBCQ010000075.1 coordinate 6,586, forward strand.
GCGGCTACGGCGCGAACTACGTATTGCCATACCTGAACATCGAGCGGCTGAAGAAGTACCCAAAGATTTTCATGGGGTATAGCGATGTGACTTCGCTGCTGACCTGGATGAGCGATGCAGGGCTGGTAGTGTTTCACGGTCCGATGGTGACCAAAGATTTTGCGAATCCCAACGGTGTGCATTGGCCAACGTTCAATGCTTGCGTAACCGGCCGGACAAATTGGGTGCTGGACACGCGGGCGATCCCGGACTTCCGAGCGATTGTAAGAGGCAGCTCCGAGGGAGTTTTGTATGGCGGATGTTTGTCGCTGCTCGCCGCATCGGTCGGAACAAAATATGCCTTTCAGCCAGAAGGGAAGATTCTGTTCATCGAGGACGTGGCGGCGAAGCCGTATCAGATCGATCGCATGCTGATGCAGATGAAGATGGCGGGCAAGTTCGAGGGAGTACGCGGAGTGATCTTCGGCGAGATGATCGACTGCGCGCAGCCCGGCGGTCAGAATTACACGCTAGAAGAGGTGATACGCCGGATCCTGCGCGATCTGCGAATTCCGGTGGCGTTCGGGTTGCCGTCGGGACACGTGTCGTATGGAAATTTGTCGCTGCCGTTTGGAGTACGTGTTTCGCTCACGGCTGATTACGACGAAGGAGTGCGACTGGAGTTTCTGGAAGCTGCGACGGAAGCGAAGGTCGCGGTGCGATCGAACTCTGTTCAGAATGCCTGAAAGAATGAAGAATTCTAAACACATTCACCTGATTGGAATATGCGGAACCGCGATGGCTTCCTTGGCGGGCATGCTGAAGGCTCGTGGATTCCGTGTAACGGGTTCGGATGCGGCGGCTTACCCCCCTATGTCGGATTTTCTTGCGTCGCTCGGGATTGCAGTGGCGCAGCCGTTTTCAGAGAAGAACCTGGAGCCACAGCCGGATCTGGTGATCGT
>CAZBCQ010000075.1:7626-10219 GCA_964490255.1 uncultured Terriglobales bacterium
TTCATCATCGAGGGCGACGAGTACGATACAGCGTTCTTCGACAAAGGCCCGAAATTTCTGCATTACTTTCCGAGATCTGTAATTCTGACCTCGGTGGAGTTCGATCACGCAGATATCTATTCCGATCTGGCCGCGGTAAAGACAGCGTTCAAGCGACTCGTGAACCTGGTGCCGAGACGAGGCCGGATCGTCGCGTGGGACGGCAGTCCGAATGTGGATGAATGCATCGCGAAGGCGTTCTGTCCGGTGGAGCGCTATGGGTTCGGGGAGAACGCCAACTGGCGCGTGACCGATGTGAGGTTTGAGCCGGAGCGGACTACGTGGAGCGTGCTGCGCGATGGCGAGCCATGGGGCGAATTCGAGTTCCCGCTCGCGGGTGAATACAACGTGCTGAATGCGACTGGGGCTGCGGCGATGGCTGCCGGTTATGGGATCACGGCGCAGCAGAGCGCCGAGGCGCTGCGGACATTCCAGAGTGTGAAGCGACGGCTCGAGGTGCGTGCTGAGGTGGACGGAATCACGATTATCGACGACTTCGCGCATCATCCAACGGCGATTGTGCAGACACTGAAGGCCCTGCGGACGCGGTACTCAGGGCGACGTCTGTGGGCAATCCTGGAGCCTAGGTCGAATACGTTGCGCCGGAATGTGTTTCAGCCGGAGCTGGCGTGCGCCTTGGCAGTCGCGGATGAAATTGTGATCGCGCAGATCTTCAAGCCTGAGGCGGTCCCGGAGAAAGAGCGGTTGGATCCGAATGCCGTGGTGGGGATGCTTGCCAAAGCGAGCAAGCGCGCTCGCATTATGGCGAACGCGGATGCGATCGTGGAAGAGGTCGCGCCCGAGTTACGATCGGGCGATGTCGTAGCCATTCTCTCTAATGGCGGTTTCGGTGGGATCTATGAAAAACTTCCGCAGCGTATTGAATCTCTGCGCGAGGTGAAGACGCGAGTTTGAGAGCGAGATTCGCGAAAGTCGCGCCGTCTGCCGTTTTACTGACCACCCTTTTCCTGAGCCACGTTCTATTTGCGCAAGCTGCGACAGCGCAATCTGCCGCGGTGGAGCAGACTTGTCCTGCATTTACTCATAGCGGCGCAGTTGGCTCCCACAGGTGGAATTACCAAATCTCGCTAGGAGACCAGAGAGCGCAGTTGATCCACGTGCGGATTGAGCTGGCTCCGACATCATCCGATCTTCGAGTGCAGCTTCCAGTCTGGAATGCCGTGTACCAGGTCCGCGATTTCTCACAGTATGTGAGAAATGTGAAAGCAACGGACAAGAGCGGGGTCGAGATAACACCAGTTCCGGTAGACAAGACGACATGGAGCGCGCCGAATGCGTCAACGATTGACTACGATTTTCTGGCGCAGATGCCGGGTCCGTTTGGAACCGAATCGAATTCCGATCACGCGTTCCTGAACCTGGCGACGCTGCTGATGTACCCGGTCGGGATACCAAAGGAAACCATGCGAGTGCAGTTCGCGAACGTGCCGAAGGGCTGGCGCATTGCGACACCGCTCACCGCAGCAAGTCAGGATGGGGACGCCTCGAGTTACTGTGCGGCGACCTATGATCGACTAGTGGATTCACCGGTGGAGATCAGCGCCTTTCGCGAGAGCGACTTCGACAGCAATGGCGGGCATTTTCGTGTAATCGTGCGTGCGGATCCGCAGAACTACTCCATGGACGAGCTGGATCGGATGCTGCAGAAGATTGTTTCTGCGGAGATTACGTGGATGGCGGACCGTCCATTCCAGCAATACACGTTCCTATACCATTTTCCGCAAGGGCGGGGGCGCGGCGGAATGGAACATGCCTATGCGGCTGCCATTGAGGCCAATGCACCATCTCTGACGGGCGACTGGACTCCGCTGGCGGCGCTGAGCGCGCATGAGTTCTTCCACCTGTGGAATGTGAAGCGAATTCGTCCGCAATCGCTGGAACCGATCGACTACACGACAGAGAACTACACGCGAGCGCTATGGTTCTGCGAGGGCGTAACCAGTACCGTTGCGGAGTCGATGCTCTTTCGAGCCGGGATTCTCGACGAGAAGGACTTTCTCTCGGGATTGGCCGCAGAGATACGTGAACTGGAAACACGGCCGGCGCATCAGACGCAGAGCACTGAAGCTTCAAGCCTGGAAGCGTGGCTCGAGAAATATCCTGCGTATCGTGCGCCAGAGCGCAGCATTTCGTACTACAACAAAGGCGAGTTGCTAGGCGAGGTGCTGAACCTGGCGATCCTGGATTCCAGCGGAGGGACGAAGTCCTTGCGTGAGCTGTTCCAGTGGATGAACGAACACTACGCAAAGCAGGGTCGTTATTATCCAGATTCCGAGGGTGTGAGAGAGGCGGCTGAGGCGATTACAGGCAAGAGCTTTGGGGAGTTCTTTCAGTCGTACGTTTCTGGATTGAAGGAAATCCCATACGACGACTTCCTGAGGAGCGTGGGCCTGAGGGTAAAGACGAAGAAGATCGCCGTGATAGATCCGGGATTCACTGTAAGTTCCAACTTCAGCGGCATGTCGATTGTGGATTCGGTTGAACATGGAAGTGATGCGGAGGCAAAGGGAATCCGGACAGGTGATGTGGTTCG
>CAZBCQ010000075.1:10319-18615 GCA_964490255.1 uncultured Terriglobales bacterium
ACCGCTCTCTGGGGATTTCCGTGGACATTGCTGACCGGCAAAATCGACGCTCTTTACTGGACAGCGCTTTGGATCGCGCGCGTGGGAGTGCGGATTGCCGGCATTCACTGGACGCTTATTGGGTTGGACCAGTTGCCGATGACGAGCAACTACATTTTTATGTCCAATCACATTTCGAACATCGATCCGCCACTGCTGATTCCACTGTTGCCGCGCCGAGTTACGGTGATGGTAAAGAAGGAATTGTTCAAGCTGCCGATTCTTGGCTCTGCAATGCGTATGGGAGATTTCATTCCGATCGACCGGAGCAATCGCGAATCCGCTATCCGAGGCGTCCGTGACGCGTCAAACGTTGTAAGAAAAGGATTGGATCTGGTGGTGTTCCCGGAGGGCACCCGATCGCGCGATGGCCGACTGCAACCTTTCAAGAAGGGCTCGTTTTATCTGGCGATGGATACGGGTGTGCCAATTGTTCCGGTGACGATTTTGGGGACGGAAAAGTTGCTGCCGAAGGGAGCGATACTGGCGCGTCCGGGTGACGTGAAAATCGTATTTCACCCGCCGATCGATCCGAAGGAGTTCGCGGACAGGGACGAACTGATGGAGGCGGTGAGGGCGAGTGTGGCGAGTGTGTTGCCACCGGAGCGGCAGTAGATTGTGTTCGAATGACAGGGTTCATGCCTCTCCCGGACGATTGCACTTGTGCTTGAGGGATTGAAGTTATGACTGGTAGGATTAGTACACAGCGCGGGACTTGCACAGCTTAATCGCGCCTGCTATGGCGCGATTTCACGCGGTAGTCGCCTGGATTGCCGGTTTGATCCACCACACAAACTGAATCCGTTCACAGGCTAAACGCATCTTCTACTTTCAATAGGGGCGTTGGATTCTCTCAATAGGGGCATTTGGAGGATGGGCATTTTGAATAAGCTTTCACAGGTCTGGCTTGGGGCTCTTGTCGCGGCAATTCTGCTCGTTCACTCAGGGTGCAGTAACACGGAAGCGAAGCAGCAGCCGCCGCCGCAGGCATTGCCTGTGCAGACGCAGACCGTGGCACTCGCTCCGGTGGCGAAAACCGACGAATACGTGGCGACGATCAAGTCGCGTCGGTCGGCGACTATTCAGCCGCAGGTTGATGGCACGTTAACGAAAATACTTGTCAAGTCGGGCGATCGCGTACGCGCTGGACAGGTGCTGATGACGATCGATCCGCTGAAGCAGGAAGCTACCGTCAATCAGCAGCGCAGCACCGAAGCACAGAAGAAGGCAATCTATCTTTACAACCAGACGGAAGTCGAGCGCCAGCGCGGACTGTACGAAGCCAAAGTAACAAGCAAGCAGAGCTATGATTTGGCCGTGCAGGCTTATGAAAACTCCAAGGCCGACTGGGAAGCTGCCCAGGCTGCCACCGTCACGCAGCAACGCCAACTCGCGTACTACAACCTGGTCGCGCCGTTCGATGGACTTGTGGGCGATATCCCCGTGCATCTTGGTGATTACGTTTCTCCCACAACGCTGTTGACTACGGTCGATGAGAATAAGGATCTGGAAGCCTACATTTACATCCCGACTGAACTTTCCGGGCAGATTCGGATGGGACTTCCGGTACAGGTTGTCACCAGCCGCGGCGAACTCATCGAGAACTCGAAAATCGACTTCATCTCACAGCAGGTGGACAATGCGCTGCAAGGCGTGCTGGTGAAGGCGCCAATTCATGCGTCCATGGATAAGTTTCGCAATTCGCAACTGGTAAAAGCGCGTGTGGTGTGGAGCACGGCTCCGGCGCCCAAAGTTCCGGTACTTGCGGTGGCGCGCATTGGCGGCCAGCCATTTGTGTATGTGGCGGCGCAAGGCGATCACGGGACAGTGGCTAAACAGAAGGCTGTGGTTCTCGGCGACACTGTGGGGAACGACTATGTGGTGACGAGCGGCCTGAATCCAGGGGACAAAGTGATCGTTTCCGGTATTCAGTTCCTCATCGACGGCGTGCCGGTTCACCCCATCAGTTAACTCGCTACACATCTTTGCTCAAAGAAGCGGCCGCGGAACGAGAGCAGCCGGAGGGATATCGCTTTGGTTGATTTTTTCATCAAACGTCCGATTTTCGCGACGGTTTGCGCATTGTTGATCATCCTGGCGGGAGCAGTCTGCATTCCGACGCTGCCGATTTCGCTCTATCCAAATCTCGCTCCTCCGCAGGTCACCGTCAGCAGCAACTACGTGGGCGCGAACGCGCAGGTGGTGGAGTCCGCCGTGACTACGCCACTCGAGCAGCAGATCAACGGCGTGGAGGGCATGCACTACATCACGTCGACGAGTTCGAACGACGGCACCAGCAACATCAACGTGACGTTTCGAACTGGATACGACCTGAATGTGGCCGCTGTCGACGTACAGAACCGCGTCGCCACGGCGACGGGCCGTCTGCCACAGGAGATCAAGAACACCGGCATCACGATCACGAAGGCGAATCCGAACTTTGTGTTTGCGGCCGGCTTCTTCTCTCCCGATAACAGCCTGTCGAACCAATACATATCCAACTACCTCGACGTTTATGTAAAAGACGCGCTGAAACGAATTCCGGGCGTAGGCGATGTTGTCATCTTCGGCGAGCGCAAGTATGCGATGCGCGTGTGGCTCGACCCTACGAAGCTTGCCGCTCGGCAGTTGACCGCCGCTGACGTGATCTCCGCGTTGCAGGAACAGAACGTAGAAATTCCAGCGGGCCAACTGGGGCGTCCTCCTTCGGATCCGAAACAAAATTTCCAGGTGACGCTGCGCGTGATCGGGCGCATGTCCGATCCGCGCCAGTTTGAAAGCATCATCCTCAAGAACACGCCGAATGGGATTATCCAGCTCAAAGACGTTGGTAGAGCTGAGATCGGAGCCGAGAGCTACGATACGAACCTCATGTACAGCGGTCACGAGGCTATCGGTATCGGCGTCCAGCAGCTGTCGAATGCGAATGCGTTGGAGGTAGATAAGGCTGCCAAAGCTGCACTGATCGAGCTCTCAAAGTCGTTTCCCCCAGGTATCAAGTACGTGATCGCCTTCGACACCACGACAGTGGTGGGCGATTCGGTGAAAGAAGTGGTGAGTACGCTGGAAGAGGCGATCATCATTGTCGTCATCGTGATCTTCTTCTTCCTGCTGGATTGGCGCGCCACAATCATTCCGGCAGTCACGATTCCAGTCTCATTGATCGGAACGTTTGCGTTCATCAAGATCTTCGACTTCTCCATCAACTCGCTCACCCTGTTCGGAATTACGTTGGCGACTGGACTCGTCGTCGACGATGCCATCGTGGTGATTGAGAATGCTCAGCGGCATATTAATGAAGATGGCACGGATTCACACACTGCGACATCGGTTGCGATGTCGGAAGTGGCGAGCGCCGTGGTTGCGACTTCGCTGGTGCTGATTTCGGTGTTCGTGCCGGTCTCGTTCTTCCCGGGGACGACGGGAATTCTGTACAAGCAATTCTCGCTGACGATCGCGTTCTCCATTGCGATCTCGCTGTTCAATGCGCTGACTCTCTCGCCGGCTCTTGCGGCCATCCTGCTCCGTGGCGAGGATCAGAAGTATTCGGTCTTTGACTGGACGCGCATCGGGTGGCTATCGCGTGGATATCGGACCTTTGCGCACGGAATTGATCGTGCCATTCATGGAACTGGTCGCGTTTACGGCAAAATCATCACCGGCGTGCTGAAAGTCCGGTACGTAATGGTGCTTCTGTTTGTCGCTGGACTGGTACTCACTGCCTACATGTATGTCCGTGTGCCGACGGGCTTCGTGCCGCAGGAAGACCAGAACTATTTCATTGTCGTAGTGCAGGCGCCGCCGGGAGCTTCGCTTACTTACACGACCGATGTTTCACGGAAGGCAGAAGAGATTCTTCGTGCCGATCCTGACGTGTTCGGTACCTTTGCTGTACCTGGCTTCTCGCTGTCGGGTGGGAGTTCGTCCAACTATGGGCTGATTTTTGCTCCGCTGAAGCCGATCGATGATCGCAAAGGTAAGGGTCACGCAGCCAGCGACATCGTCGCGCGCGTATCGCCGAAATTGTTTGGCGTGCCTGGAGCCATTGTGGTGGCATTCGAGCCGCCGGCCATCCAGGGCATAGGAAGCTTTGGTGGATTCCAGTTCGAGCTACAGGACCTGGGCCGCAACACGTTGCAGGACCTCGACAATGTCGCGCATAAAATCGTAGGCGCCAGCCATCAGCGGAATGATCTGAGGGGATTGTTCACCAGCTTTACGGCTAACGATCCGCAGCAACTGGTGCAGATCGACAGAGAAAAAGCGAAAGCCATGGGAGTGCCGATCAGCCAGGTATCACAGGCGCTTGGTGTCTACATGGGCTCGCAGTACGTGAATGATTTCGATTTCAACAATCGTTCGTATCGCGTGTACGTGCAAGCCGATGAACCGTTCCGCATGACCGCGCGGGATCTTCGTCAATACTACGTGCGCTCGGAGACGAACGGTCTGGTGCCGCTCAGCAACATTGTTTCTCTGCAAGAAACGTCGGGACCGCAGGTGATTAATCATTACAACCTGTTCCGCTCGGCGGAAATCGATGGCGCTGCTGCACCGGGATTCAGCTCCGGCCAAGGTCTGAAGGCAATGGAAGATCTTGCCAAGCAAAACATGCTGCAGGGAATGTCGTTCAGTTGGACCGGCCTGGCGCTGGAAGAAGTCGAGGCCAGTGGCAAGGCCATCATCATCTTTGCACTGGGCTTGCTGGTTGTGTATCTGACGCTCTCGGCGCAATATGAGAGCTTTGCGCTGCCGTTCATCATCCTGCTCGCGGTTCCGATGGCGGTTCTCGGAGCGCTGTTGTTCGTCTTCGCGCGCGGATTGGTGGATGACGTGTACGTTCAAATCGGGCTGGTCATGCTGATTGGTTTGTCGGCGAAGAACTCGATTCTGATCGTCGAATTTGCCGAACAGCAAATCGAACGCGGACGGAGCATCACCGGCGCAGCAATTGAAGCTGCTGAGTTGCGCCTGCGTCCAATCCTGATGACATCATTCGCGTTCATCCTCGGCGTGCTGCCATTGTATTTCGCGACCGGCGCCGGGGCCCTGGGGCGGCATTCAGTGGGAACGGCAATCGTGGGCGGCATGTTGTTTTCGACCGTGCTGAACCTCTTGTTTATCCCGGTGTTATACGTGACATTGAAGAACCTGCTGCCAGGCTCCTCCCGCAAGCAAGAGAAAGTGTCTGAAGAGGAACTGGTGGCGTAAAAACAACACTTCAGAACATATTGTTGGTAGAAGAGCTTAACTACGCGACCGCCGGCTATTTTTCGTATCTAACAAGACGTCGGCGGTCTGAGCTTCTGTAATCCTTACCTTAATCTTGGACTTATCATGGCGAAACCAGTTCTCTTGAGCGTGGATGACGATCGCGATGTATTGCGCGCGATTGAGCGCGACCTGCGGTCGCAATATGGGGCGGATTACCGCATTATCGGAAGCGATTCTCCGGAAGCGGCTCTGGATCTGCTGAAGCAATTGAAGCTGCGCAATGACAGCGTGGCCCTGATGCTGGCGGACCAACGCATGCCAAATATGGACGGCGTGGGATTCCTGCAGGAAGGGATGCGTATATTCCCAGAAGCGAAGCGGGCTCTGCTGACGGCGTATGCGGATACCAGCGCGGCGATTAGCGCCATCAACGAAGCGAATATCAACTACTTCTTCATGAAGCCGTGGGATCCGCCCACTGAGCATTTGTATCCTCAACTGGACGATCTGCTCGATGACTGGAAAGCTTCGTACCATCCAGCCTTTCAGGGAATCCGCGTGCTGGGTACGCGCTGGAGCCCGAAATCGTATGAGTTGCGGGATTTCATGGCGCGAAACCGTGTGCCATATCAGTGGATTGACGTGGAAGCCTCCGCGAATGATCCAGAGACCAAGCGCCTGATGGAGGTGCTCGGCCCCGAGGTCCACAACCTTCCTGTCGTTCTCTTTCCCGATGGTTCCAAGTTGCTGCAAAGTGTGCCGGCGGAAGTGGCGCAGAAGGTGGGATTGCGAACCCGCGCCCAGACAAACTTTTACGATCTCGCGATTGTTGGGGGAGGTCCGGCCGGCTTGGCAGCTGCCGTTTATGGCGCCTCGGAAGGCTTGAATACCGTCATTATTGAGAAAGAAGCTCCGGGCGGCCAGGCCGGAATGAGTTCGAAGATTGAGAATTACCTTGGATTCCCCAGCGGCCTCAGTGGTGGCGAATTGGCACGTCGTGCAGTGGTCCAAGCAAAACGCTTCGGTGTGGAAATTCTGGCTCCGCAGGAAGTGGTATCCGTGAGGAAGGAAGACCCTTATCGGATCATCAAGATGGCTGATGGAGCCGAAATTTCCTGCCACGCGCTGATGGTCGCCACTGGTGTGCAATGGCGACGGCTGGATGCTCCGGGAATTGATCGATTGCAGGGGGCGGGTGTTTATTACGGTGGCGGGACGACAGAAGCTTTGTCGTGCCAGGGCGAGATCGTGTACGTGGTGGGCGGTGCGAATTCCGCTGGCCAGGCAGCCATGAATTTTTCGAAGTACGCCGAGAAAGTTGTGATGCTGCTGCGCGGTGACTCGCTTTCCAACACGATGTCGCGCTACCTGATCGACCAAATCAAGGCAACGCCCAACATCCAGCTTTGGTGTCATGCCAGTGTTGCCGAGGTACATGGCGATACGCACCTGGAAGAAGTCTCGGTGCTTTGTTCGGATACGAACAAAATCGAGCGCGTCCCGGCGAGCTCGATCTTCATCTTTATAGGTGCCCTGCCAAGGACGGACTGGCTTTCCGGAATCGTAGAACGGGACGAGCGCGGATTTCTTCTCACGGGTCCTGACCTGATTCAAGATGGCGACCACCCGAAGGGATGGAGCCTGGAACGCGATCCGTTCCTGCTGGAGACAAACGTTCCTGGTATCTTCGCTGTCGGCGATGTTCGGCACGGTTCGGTGAAGCGCGTCGCGTCCGGCGTGGGCGAAGGCTCGGTGGCTGTGCAATTCATTCATCAGTATTTGAGCAAGGTCTAATGGCTGACAAAACCGAATTGCGCAAAGTAACGGAATTTGCAGATCTTCCCGATGACCAGCTTGACTGGTTTCTCGACCAGTCGGAAGAGCTGCGTCTCAAGGCTGGCGAGATCTATCTGCGCCAGGGCGATCCCGCGGATGCAATGTTCGTGGTTCTGTGTGGCGAGTTGCAAGTGCGCGGCGATTTGGGTGGCGAAATCTTTGTGTTCACCATCAACCCCGGCGACATCACTGGGACGCTTCCGTATTCCCGCATGAAGCAGTTCACCGTGACGGGACGCGCGCTGACCGAAGGTCGACTGCTGCGATTTCCCGCGGCCAAGTTTCAAGATCTCGTGACGAAAATGCCGGAGCTTGCGAAGCGCCTGGTCGGGCTGATGTCGGACCGTATCCGTGAGGTCACGCGAATGGAGCAGCAGCGCGACCGCCTGGCCGGTCTGGGCAAGCTTTCGGCCGGGTTGGCGCATGAGCTGAACAATCCAGCTTCGGCGGCAAAGCGGGCTGCGAGCCAGCTCCGCGAAACACTTTTCTGCATTCGCGACGCGAGCCTGGAGCTTGGACGCAAGAATCTGACTCCGGAACAGCGCGCCGACATTGAGAAGCTGGAAGACTCGCTGGTGAACTCCGACGATCCTCCACCCGATCTGTTTACGCAGACTACTCTCGAGGAAGAAATCGACTCTCTTCTTCGCAGTCACGGCCAGAACGACCTCTGGCAACTGGCTGCCGATCTCGCGCGAAAAAAGCTTCGTCCTGAGACTCTGGAATCGCTGTTCGAGAAGCTCGGTCCCGACGTGGCGCGCGCCGCGCTGATCCGGATAGCTTCGCTCGTGGACATTGCTAATCAATTAAATGAAATTGAAAGCAGCACGTCGCGAATTTCCGACCTGGTAGGTGCGATCAAGGAGTACACGTACATGGACCAGGCTCCGGTCCAGAACGTGGACGTGGTGAAGAGCCTCGAGAACACGCTTACCATTCTGAATCACAAGCTCAAGAAGGGAATCGTGGTACAGCGCGAGTACGAACCAATGCCGCTGCTGGTAAATTCCTTCGGTAGCGAGTTGAACCAGGTGTGGACCAATATCATCGACAACGCTATCGATGCGATGAAAGGCAAGGGCCAGCTTCGCGTGCGCACGTATCGTGAAGATGGCTGCGTCGTGGTCGAGATCGCCGACAACGGTCCTGGAATTCCTCCCGAGGTGGAGGCGCACATTTTTGAACCGTTCTTCACGACGAAAAAAGT
>CAZBCQ010000075.1:18715-19803 GCA_964490255.1 uncultured Terriglobales bacterium
CGAGGACTGTCGATGTCTGAGATCAAGAAGAAAGACAGCGATACTGCAAAGGGTACGATCAGAAGCAGCCGCCAGTCTGTCCAGCGCGAACCGTAGCCGATAAGCATGTTAGCACCGATCGCGATGGCCGCCATGAGCGCCCATGCTGAAACGGGAATGCGATTCCACCACGCAGCCTGAGTGTAGCCCTGCGAGTTTAATACGTCGTTCATGCCGGAAACTGCGAGCGCAGTTACGGGCGTTGGTTTGGCTGCCGCAGCAGGTGTCACGACGGCCCACAGCTGATTTTGCAACTCCGCAGTGTCCGCGTTGACTTTCTGGAGTTTCCAAGGAGAACGAGTCGTGTAAAACAATACGCGCTGCTGGGTATATCGCTTCAGCAGTTCGCGCACTCTCGCGCCGTCTGCAGGCGGGAGTAGATCGGCGCGTACGTATTCGGTGCCAATTGCGTTGGCTTCGGCTTCCTCGTAGTTCTTGCGCTGATCATAGCGGCCGACAGCCATGGAGAAGCTAAAGCCGATCAGGAGACCGAGAAGCGTGAGCGTAGCGCCGAGAACGACGTCGAAATCATCTCTCTCTTCGTCGGGCAGTGGATGGCGAAGCTTGCGCATACTGCCGATGCGTGCGGAGAGATAAAGAACGACAAGCGATAAGACAAATATCAGAACCGGAAAATTCATCAGGTTCATGCCTCTAGCTCTCCTGAGGGCCACACGCTGGATCCAGAGCAATGTTACGCGAGAGGGGGTTGTGGGCTGAGAAGTGTATGCCTGGCTGTGCTTCGGCTGTACGCGTAACGGGAGAGGGGCCCCTCCCCCCTCGGTCCCGTAAGTTTCGCGGACTCAGCAACTTAGGGCGCAGGTTCTGCCAATTGCGGCATAGCAAAGGAGTTAGCAGTCAAAATCTTCAAAACAAAACAGTTGTCAGTTGTTGGTTGTCAGTTGCTAGAAAAAAGAATTACTGCTTCAACGACGTTCTACTTACAGAGTAACAATTTCGAGGGGACCTACTGGACACTTTCCTGAAGTTTATATCTGCCGTCATTTCATCGCGGTACGAGAAATTGCCGGTGAGAGAGGCCTTGACAA
>CAZBCQ010000076.1:0-2088 GCA_964490255.1 uncultured Terriglobales bacterium
GCATTTTTACGCCGAGGAGATGGGATTTCCCGTACAAGAGACCGGCCCAAACTCACTGCGCTTTCGAGTGAACGATCAGCAATACATATGCGTAATGAAGGCGGCGAGCCCGACCGAGCCCCGCCTGGTGAGCATTGCGTTTATCACCACCGATGCCGAGGCGCTGCGCGCATATCTTGCGGCCAATGACATGCGCGTGCCCGCCAAGGTGGATAAGAACGCCGACGGCGATCGCTCGTTCGAGGTTGTCGATCCCGAAGATCATCGCGTTCGTTTCATACAATACGGAAAGCAGCACGGCGACAAAGCCTCAGCTAAGAAGACCCAGGAAGTCGGCAAGCACATGATCCACGTCGGATTCATCGTGCACGACCGTTCGGCGGAAGACCGCTTCTATAAGGATCTGCTGGGATTCAAGCTCTACTGGCACGGCGGCATGCAGGAGGATCGCACCGACTGGCTCGATATGCAGGTCCCCGATGGCACCGACTGGCTGGAGTACATGATGAATATCGGACCGGACGCGTCTCATCGCACGATCGGCGTGATGAACCACATGGCAATCGGCGTGACCGACATTAATGTTGCATTCGATCGCGTGAAAGCGAATGGCTGGTCGGGCGATTCCAAGCCGCAACTGGGTCGTGATGGCAAGTGGCAGCTGAACCTCTACGATCCCGATGACACCCGCATCGAAGCCATGGAGTTCAAGCCTGTGAAGCCGCCGTGTTGCTCGGAGTACGTGGGCCCGCATCCGGGAGAGTGATGGCAGGGGCCTCATGGAAGATGACTCACCGGTCGGGCACGCGGAGCGCCTTCAACCCGGTCCCAGACACCAGGACAATTCCTGCGACAACAGTCCACAAAGCGCCAGCGTAGACCGCATACCATAGCGTCTCCTGCGCGGCGCTCACAGCCGCCGGGCTGAAAACCACCAGCGATCCGGTGGAGACCACGTGCATGAGTTGGCATAGCCAGACACTCTTGGTGTTCACATAGATCCAGCAGATCAGAACTCTCATTGCCGTCATGGCGACAGTGAACGCCACGAAATAGTGCAACCAATACGCACCATGTGGCGTGGCCGTCCCCAGGTAATCGATCACGGGCAGATGCCAGATTCCCCACAGCAATCCCAGTACAACAGCCGAAAGCAACGCGTTTTGCTGAGCCTTCATGGTTGGAAACGCGTAGCCCATCCACCCAATCTCTTCGACAAAACCGGCCGTAATCCCGAACGAGAGTCCGATCCAGAAATGGTTTGGAGCGAAGACCGGTGAAACGCGCGCTTGCATTAATAGAAGCAGACCCCAAATCAAAACTGGCGGAATGATCAGGGCTGCGTACCACCTCAACGGCGCTCGAAACGGGCTCATTCGCGCAGCAAGATTTCGCAGACCTTCTTTTCCGGCCATGATCCAGGTCAGCCAAACACCTGCGATGCTGGGGCCGAGCAACATCACCGGAAACATCATCAGGCCAGCAAACTTGGGGACAGTTGCTCCGCGCATGAGTCGCGGTGCAACCACTGCCAGTGCGCCCGTCCACGAGATCGCAAATGTGAGTAAGAAGTATCTGGCAGACGGATAGCGCGCAATCGCATTTGCGCCAGGTGATCGCCGGTCAGCGCTGGGCGAGATCACATTGACGCTCCAGCCTGAATCCGCTTCGCAAAAACGCTTCGGCTATTCAGTCGCAGCGCTTCGGCAAGGGCTGCTTGCGCATCCTGCGAGTCCCCCTTCTTCCGGTAAGCAATTGCCAGCCAGACAAAGGCTTCATCGTAATTCGGGTCAAGCGTCGTGGCCTTTTTAAACGACTCAATCGCCTTGTTCAGATCGCCGCCAAACATGCTTGGGGCGAAGAAGTACTTACGGCCGATTACGGCAAAAGCCTGCGCACTATTCGGATCCAGTTCGAACGCTCGTTGCGTTTCAGCATTCGCTTTCGGGCCGTACTTCATGCCCGACATCATTCCGCTGATCTTGGCGCCGTAGAGATCACCGAGAAGCGCGTGAGCGTCGGACGACCGATCGTTGAGGGCGATGGAACGTTGGACATCTGCCATGGCCGAATCGATCCAGCGTTCGG
>CAZBCQ010000076.1:2188-7772 GCA_964490255.1 uncultured Terriglobales bacterium
TGTATTCACAGTTGCCGTAATGCACCGAAGTAACTTCGAGCTTGGTCCCGAGTCCGTTACGTTAATGTTGTGTGAAATTATGTTTAAAAGGTAGTTACTCAGTGACTCCATCCATTGCGATTTGCCTTCAAATGAAGGTAAGGTTAGGGTGTCGCGAAAATTGTGCAACGTCGCGACACGAGTTATCTGAACCGGGTCACGGAGCCCATTGAAATGAGTCTCGCAACGGCCCTGTTTCGCAGCAGTTTTCCGGTGATCACGCCTTCCAAAGTAGCCGCAGTTTGCTATCGCAGGATGGGTTCTGAGCTGGAGTTCCTGCTGGTAAACACGGGATCGGGGAAGTGGACCTTTCCCAAGGGGAATGTCGAGCCTCATCTCGGAGCTTCCCAGTCCGCCGCTCTGGAAGCCTTCGAAGAAGCCGGCGTGAAGGGTTGGATTTCCGATCATCACTTCGATTGCTACCGTCATGAAAAAGGCGATGCCGAACACCTTGTAGCTGCCTACCTGATGCTGGTCCGGCAGATGTTTACGCCTGAAGAGTCGTACCGCAATCCGACCTGGTGTTCCGTGGACGAAGCGAAGCGGAAACTGGCCAAGCGTCGCTCCGAAAAGTACGCACAGGAGTTCGCCCGTGTAGTCGATCGCGCGGTGGAAATGCTGGCAATTCCGGTGCCCGGCACTCCGTGGACTCGACTCGCCGCGCCCAGTTTTTCCTGACCTGCCCCTAAGAGACTCCGCTGATTGCAGTAACAAGCCGCAACCACTACTATCAGGTTAGAGACTCTCGCCATGCCAGCCAAGGCGGCGCCTGCGCCCGTCCAAAAAACTGAAGAGCGGAAATTTGGCCTCGCGCACTGGATGCATGAGGTCCTTATCGAAGCCGAGAAGGCTCGCGCTGACTTCGCGCCCGACCCGGTGCACGACCTGCGGGTTGCGATCCGCCGCTGCCGTTCGCTGGGCGAGGGCTTTCAGGCCGTCGATCCCGATCCCAACTGGAAGAAGATGCGCAAAGAGGGGAAGACCGTCTTTGCTGCCCTTGGCACGCTCCGCGACGTGCAGGTGCTGATGGAGTGGATTGAAAAGCTGGGCTCCCCAGATGAACCTGCCACCCAAAAGCTGCTGGCGTATTGCCAGGAACAGGAACGGATTCACAAGGCTCACGCGGCCGAAGCACTTGCCGCATTCGATACCCGCGAGTGGCAGCAGTGGGCTGTCTCCTTGCCGAAGCGTGCGGCGCGCCTTCGACCCGGAAGCGACGTATTCCGGGAGATGGCGCTGGAGCGCTGGGCGGAAGCGCGCGAGCTGCATCGCATCGCGTTGCGGGGCAGAAGCAAAGTTGCGCTGCACCGGCTTCGCATCGGGATCAAGAAGCTGCGGTACTTGGTAGAGAACTTTCTGCCCTCTCTGCATGCCCTCTGGAGCAAGGACCTGAAGTATCTGCAGGATGATCTGGGCGAGGTACACGACCTGGATGTGCTCTGGGATACGGCGGTCCGAATACAGGCCTTTGCTACTCCGGAAGAACGAACGCACTGGCAGAAGAAGATTGTAGAGACGCGCAAAGTTCGGGTGGATCGCTATCGCGCCAAGATGGTTGGACGCGGTTCGCTGTGGGAGGTGTGGCGCTCGCAGCTACCGCAAGGGCCCGAGGTCGATCAGGTGATTCTGGCGCGTTTTCGCGCGTGGGCCTCGTATCGTGATCCCGATTTTCAGCATGCCCAGCGGGTCACGATGCTCAGCTCACAACTGCAATTCGGATTGGCGAAGGCTGGGGTTCTCGTCGCTGATGGCGATCGTTCCCGCACCCTGCTGAAGACCGCAGCGATTACCCACGAAGTGGGACGCGCGAAAGGTAAAGCCTCGCATCACAAAGCGTCCCGTCGGATGATTCAGAAGGTCAAGCTGCCCTTCGGATGGAAGCCGGAGGATCTAGCGATCGCAGCCCTGGTGGCGCGCTTCCATCGCGGTGCGCTGCCGCTTACGCAACGACAGTTAGTCGCCCTTTCGCAAGCGGGACAACAGACGACACGCCGTCTGGCGGGTATCCTGCGTCTCGCCGATGCTCTCGACCGGCAGCATGATGGCAAGATACGCCGAGTCCGGGTCAGCAAACCGGGGGACTTTCTACTCGTGTATGCGGATGGTCTTCAGTTGCAATCGAAAGATGCAGAAAAGGTGGCTGCAGCGCGTTGTCTGCTGGAAGAGACCTGCGGCATGCCGGTGCTGGTAAGGCCTGAACCGCCGAAGCCTAACCTCTGACCGTGCGCAAAACTCGTCTACACTTTCCAGCGCCGCGCTAGCTATCCCCGCCCATTGGTGCCGCGCCGGCGCAACAGCACTTCCTGAGCATTGAGGGCTTCTTCTCCGGGCTGGCGTGTCTTGCGGACATAAGTTCCGTCGGGCTGCATCACGCGCGCTTTGACGTTGTCGGAAAGATAAATCTCAAGGACGCGGTCGCGGAGATGGCGTACCAGTCGCCGGTCTTCGATCGGAAACAGGACTTCCACGCGCCGGTTCAAATTGCGCGGCATCAGATCGGCACTGCCAACGAAAATCTGTTCTTCGCCGTTGTTGTGGAAGTAATAGATACGGCTGTGTTCCAGGAACCGGCCCACGATGCTGATTACCCGGATGTTGTCGCTGACTCCGGGCACCTGCGGCCGCAAGCAGCAAATGCCGCGGATCAGCAGATCCACTTGTACGCCGGCCTGCGACGCTTCATACAGCAGGCGGATCATGTCGCGGTCGACCAGCGCATTCATCTTAAGAATGATGTGACCATTACCATGCTGCTTATGGTGCGCGATCTCGCGGCGAATCAATTCGGCAATCCGTTGCCGCAGGTTGATGGGTGCCACCAGTAACTTGCGATAGTCCTGCTTAGCCGAGTACCCGGTCAGATAGTTGAAAAGGTCAGTAACGTCGGCACCAATTTCTTCATCGCTGGTGAACAGACCGATGTCCGTGTACAAGTGCGCTGTCACCGCATTGTAATTGCCGGTGCCGAGGTGGACGAATCGCTGGATGCTGTCGCCTTCCTTGCGGACCACTAGCGCAACCTTCGAATGCACCTTCAGGCCGAGCAGACCATAGACCACGTGCACGCCCTGACGTTCCATTGCTCTTGCCCACTCGATATTGCTTTCCTCGTCGAAGCGCGCTTTCAATTCCACAACCGCAGCGACCTGCTTGTCGGATTCCATGGCTTCCAGAAGCGCGTTGACCACCGGTGAGTTGCGGCCCACACGGTACAGCGTCATCTTGATTGCGAGGACCGATGCATCCGTCGCCGATTTCTCCAGCAGGTTGATCACCGGCTGGAACGAATCGAAAGGATGATGTAGCAGCACGTCACGGCGACGCAGCACGGCGAAGAGGTCCTCTTCTTCGCCTTCAGGATCGAGAGCATGCGGAATGGCGGGCACGAACGGCGGATCCTTCAGTTCCGGGCGATCGATTGCGGCAATGTACTTGAGACGGCTGAGCGCGAGGTGGCCTTTCATTCGCAGAACATTCTTGCGGTCGACTTCCAGATTGTTCAGCAGGATCTTCAGCAGCAGCGAAGGCATGCCGACGCCCACGCGCAAGCGCACCACGTCGCCGAACTTTCTCTGACGCAAGCCTTCTTCCGTGGTTTCCAGTAGATCGCCGGCTTCCAGCTCCTGAATCTCGATGTCGGCGTCGCGGGTCACGTGGAAAGGATGCGAATCCAGGATGTCCATGCCCGGGAACAGCGAGCGCAGGTTGGCGGCGATCAGGTCTTCCAGCCAGATAAAGTACTGATCTTTTCCCTTCGCGGACTTTTTCGTCTTGCGGTCCACGGGGATCAGTTGCGGCAGGGTGTCGGGAACCTTCACGCGCGCAAAGCGGTCGTCGCCCTTCTTGTCGCGGATCAGCACGGCGAGATTCAAGCTTAGGTTCGAGATGTGCGGAAACGGCCGCGCAGGATCAAGCGCCAGCGGAGTGAGCACGGGGAACACCGTCTCCAGAAAATACTTGTCCGCCCGCATCTGCTGCTGCTTGCCGAGCTGAGAGTACTGCAGGATATGTATGCCCGACTTCTCCAGCGCGGGCGTGAGTTGCCGCTGAAAGCATTTGCTGGCCGCCGCCATAAGCGACGCCACTTCCGTGCGAATCGCATCCAGTTGGGTGGCCGCATCCATCCCGTCGGGACCTGTATCGCCGGTACCGGATTCCAGCTGACGCATCAGTCCGGCCACCCGCACCATGAAGAACTCGTCCAGATTCGATCCGAGGATCGAAAGGAACTTCACGCGCTCTAGCAAAGGGTTGGTAGGATCCTGCGCCTCTTCCAGGACGCGGCGCTGAAACGCAAGCAGGCTCAGCTCTCGATTGACGAACAGGCTGGGATCGTTAAGTGCATCCACTGAAATGGTGAGCGGACGCTCTATGATCTCTAGCTCACCCGAGTCGTCCCGCTTCCGAGACAGTGACGTACCTGCTTTTGATGCCATATAACTGATGAGGACTCCATTCCCGGCTGCGGGTTGTTAGCTGGGGCCGGTCGGGGTTGGATAACTTGATGATATCGGATTGGCGGGCGTTCGGATAGTAGGCAAGCACAAGAAATGTGTGTACTTGGCACGCTAAGCCCCTTGTTTTGTTGCCAGTATGTTAAGTTGACAGTGTTGTCCGGAATCTCCAAGACTGGCGAACCGGGCAGGTTCATAGTCGCAGTTAAGCCAAGGAGAAAAGCACGAATGCGATATCGAAAACTGGGCAGAACTGGATTTGAAGTCAGCGAAATCGGCCACGGACTCTGGGGCATGAGTGGCTGGAGTGGCTCCGAAGACCAGCAATCGATGGATGCTTTGCAGAAATCCGTCGACCTGGGCTGCAACTTCTTTGACACTGCCTGGGCCTATGGAAACGGCAAGAGCGACGCGTTTCTTGGCAAGCTGATCAAGCAAAATCCCGGTAAACGTCTCTATGCCGCCTCCAAGATTCCGCCCAAGAATGATCAGTGGCCAGCGCGGCCTGAGTACACCTACGACGAAGTCTTCCCCCGCGAACACGTCTTCAAGTACGCGGAGCAGATCCGAAAAGCCTTGCAACAGGACACCATCGATGTCCTGCAATTTCATGTCTGGAACGATGACTGGTCGAGCGACCCGGAATTCCTCGATACCGTCGACGAACTCAAAAGCAAGAAACTGATCCACGCCTTCGGCCTGAGCATTAACCGGTGGGAGCCGGAGAATGGCATCAAGGCGCTGCGCACCGGACTCGTCGACGCTGTGCAGGTGATCTACAACATCTTCGACCAGAATCCCGAAGACAAGCTCTTCCCGGTCTGCGAAGAATTGAATGTCGGTGTGATCGCGCGTGTGCCGTTCGATGAAGGCAGCCTGATCGGCAACATGACGAAAGAGACAACGTTTCCTAACGATGACTGGCGCGCGCACTATTTCGGACCGGAGAATCTTGGACCTACCGTCGACCGCGTCGAGAGACTGAAGAAGGATGTGCCAGACGGGATTCCGTTGCCCGAACTTGCGCTGCGTTTCATCCTCTCGGATCCCCGGGTCAGCACCACGATTCCGGGCATGCGCAAGCCGAACCA
>CAZBCQ010000076.1:7872-11813 GCA_964490255.1 uncultured Terriglobales bacterium
GCGCAAGCCGAACCACGTTGCCGCGAATCTGAGCGCCAGTGATAAGGGCGCACTCTCGCCGGCCATTATTGAGAAGCTGCGAGCACACCGCTGGGAGCGACAAGCAACCGCCTGGTCAGACTAAAAGACAATGCAGCCCGCCAGACCTCCGGCGGGCTGAGTTTCCCGCTCAGAACATGTAGTTCGGGCCGAAGGTGATCCGCAAATTGCTGTTGCTGCCGTTGAGGAAGTAGATCTCATCGCCAACATCCAGCCGAAATCCCCATTTGCCACTGTAAGCTTCCACTCCCGCGGCTGGAAAAATGGCGAAGTTGTTATGGCTGGTGCGAATCTGGTTCAGAATCGCGCTTGTGCTTGTCAGCGGGGAAGGCAGTCCGGTGGGATTAATCGTCAGCAATCCCAGCTTCATCGTGATGAAGGGCCGTATGTGTGCAGAAGGCTTGCTGAAGCTGAGGCCGCCCAGCACGTTGCTCGCGTGCATGTGACCCTTGATCATCGCAGTTGCGCCCGACGTGGGATCGACCGCGGTTTCGGTAAACGTGCGGTTGAAGTAGTACGAGCCTTCGCCTTCCAGCGCGACGTGCCGGCTCAACGCGAGCAGCCCTTTGATGCCGACACCTCCCAGGCTGGCCGGTGGGAAGCGGAGAAAGTCGCCGTAGAATCCGATTTCTCCGCGCTGCGCCTGAGCAGCTGCACAGAAACTTAGGGCAACAACTCCGATCAGCAATGCTCGTGTCACCAAACGATCCACCGCAGGCCTCCTGTCAGAGCCGCGACCGCTACTCACGACGACGAATGATTATAGATGCCGTGCTGCCTGCGCCCGCACCGGACAAACCTGCAGAGCTCATTGTCATCCCTTCTAGTGGGCGTTTACGGCCAGATCGAAGTAGCTGGGCCGAAACCGAAGGGGGAATCATGATCCAAAGAGCATCGTTTCTAGCGGTCTGCCTCGCGCTGTTCGCGAGCATCGCCGCACAGGCGCAAACCTCGAGAGTCATCTCCAGTGGCACTGAAATACGCGTGCGAACCGATCAAGCCATCAACCTGAAAGCAGGACAGAACCAGGGTGAGCAAGTTTATCCGGGATCCGTTACCACGGACGTCCTCGACCAGAACGGTAACGTCGCGATTCCGCGCGGCTCAAGAGCCGAACTCGCCGCGGTACCTGCGGACAGCAGCAATAACCTGACGCTCGATTTGCGCTCGGTAACTGTAAACGGACATCGCTATAACATCGCGTCGCAAGGAACATCAGCTGTTGGCAGCAGCCGCACCGGCGGCCTTGGCGCCAACAAGCGCACCGGAGAATATGTGGGCGGCGGCGCACTTGCCGGCACATTGATTGGCGCGATTGCCGGCGGCGGCAAAGGCGCGGCTATCGGCGCGCTCGCAGGTGGTGCTGCCGGAGCGGGCACGCAGGTGTTGACGCGCGGACATGAGCTCAACGTTCCAGCGGAAACCGAGCTTAACTTCCGCTTGAACCAGGATCTGGCGTTGAGGCACACGTCGTCCAACACCTACCATTCAAATACGCAGTCCAATCCGAATCGCCAGCAACTGCCTCCGCCGCAGCAATAGAGAGCCGCAGCTTGCAGGAACCTAGAGAGCCCTGAGGGCTCTCTTTTTTGTGCCCTGAAGCCGCAGGAACTCGGCTTATGATGGAGGTGCGCCGCTACCGACATTCTGAACCGAAGAGGTGACCGCCACGATGGCACCGACTCTTATTACTGCGCCAACTCGCATCCAGGCCAGCGGCAATCTTCCCAAAGTAATCGACGAATACGTGGGCCAGGTGAATACCGGAACCACCGGGGTCAGCGTGGCTCACATGAAAAGTCCCGAGGGCTGGCAGGAACCGGGCCAGACGCCCAAATTCAAAGAGTTCACCATCGTGCTGAAAGGCGTGCTTCACGTCGAGCACAAAGACGGAGCTGTCGACGTCGCCGCCGGACAGGCCATCATCGCGCACCCCGGCGAGTGGATCCGCTATTCGACACCGAAGAAAGGCGGCGCCGAGTACATCGCCGTCTGCGTTCCAGCGTTCTCGCCGGACACAGTCAATCGAGATTTGAAGTAACAAGTACGAGGTAACAAGTACGAAGTGTGAAGTGCGAACCGAGGACTTCCAGGCCAACAAGGCCACGTCCTTACTGACTACTGCTGTTTGTCATCACGAGCGGACGGAGTCCGCGAGGGATCTGCAGTCACATGTTGGTGGCGCGGGCCCCAACCCGCGAATGACCGTTGAAGATGGGGCCGTTCGACCGGACTCCTAAGAATCTGTTATCGCGCTGATTGCAGCTTTCTGCCGAAGACATCACGCAGTAACGCAGTCGTCTGTTCCGCCGGATCTTTGCGAATTTTCCGTTCTTCTTCGGCGAGCATGTAGAACAGCCCGTCCAGCGACTTGGAGACAACGTAGTCATCCAGGTCAAAGCTCTTTCCCAATAAGGAATCAGCCATCGGATTGCGCATCAATTTGTCGTACTGCTTCACCACGCCCACGCTTTGCAGTTTGCTGTGAACGATGGGTTGGAAGGCGGCCGCCAGTTCGGCCGAGGTCTGCTGCTTGAAGTATTCGGTGGCAGCCGTATCGCCTTCGGATAGAATGCGGCGTGCGTCATCGAAGGTCATTCGCGCCAGAGCGTCGAGGAAGATCTTCTTCGCTTCCGGGGCGGCCTCTTCGGCGGCACGGTTCATGCCGACTTGGAGTTCGTCCATCTCGGCGCCTTTACCGATCAGGCGCATGCCTTTATCGAATGTGTGCAGCTTTGGCGGAATCAGGATCTTGATCGCGGCGTTCTTGAGGAATCCATCGGGCCGGCCGGTTGAGTCGACCGCGCTGCGCGTGCTGATGGTGAGAGCCTCTTTCAGTCCAGCAGTGATGCGGTCATCACTGAGGACTGGAGTAGTCGTGGTCTTGGAGGCTTTCTTCCAAAGCTGATCGAGTTGCAATTGCGCATGGCAACCGATCGACAGGATTGCCGTAATCAGAGCGGTGGAGAGTATTCGACCCATGATGCAGTCGAAAATACTCCGGCCGCGATGGATTGTACCGATGACGAAAGGACAGGGGCGACCGGGGGAAGAAGACTCCGTCGTATGGCAAGAAGCACTCCCGGAACGAGATTGCCTGCGCCGCGAAAGTAAAAACCTGCGCATGCTACCGAGCCGTGACAAGCTCGCCGAATAGGAAGATAATCTTCCGCCAAATGGGGTCCATCCGCGAGGGGGTGACCGTGGCAACTGCTCCTCTGCCGCAAAGCAGGATGGCTGCGCGAATCGCTTTGGTCGAGCAGCATGTGCGCTTCGAAAATCAGCATGATTTGGAAGGCGTGATTGGCACATTCGGCAACGGTGCCGAATATCACGATAGTCCGTGGGCCAAACGCTACGAGGGACGCGATGAGGTGCGGCTCTTCTATTCGCAACTGATGACCGCCGTACCCGATCTGAATATTGAAGTGCTGCGACGGCACGTGTCCGATGACACTATGGTGCTCGAGGTGATGATCCGCGGCACGCATCTTGGAACGTGGCGCGGTCTGCCGGGCACCGGCAGGAAGATCGAAATCCCGCTGTGTGGAATCTATACGTTCGACTGCGACGATCGCCTAGCGGGCGAGAAGATCTACTACGATCGAGGAACCGTGCTGCGGCAGATGGGCGTCTTTCACGAGCCGGACACGATGCTAGGAAGAGCCGCGACGCTGATCACGCATCCAGTGTCGATTGTGCGGGCGGTCGTACGGAGTGTTTTCAAAACATCGGCGCGGTGATGCGATGCGATCCCGGGTTAGCGTGCAGAAGAGGCCCGCAAACCCGGGGCACCAGTAAGTCTTATGCCCGCACTTCGGTTAAGGTAGCGCGTCGATGCGGCACAGGTTCCGTGCAAGCTTTTGGAGAAGCGCTGAGTACCGAGCGCGCCATTTCGAGGC
>CAZBCQ010000076.1:11913-19683 GCA_964490255.1 uncultured Terriglobales bacterium
GGTTCCGTGCAAGCTTTTGGAGAAGCGCTGAGTACCGAGCGCGCCATTTCGAGGCCGGCCAGGCTCACGAATCCAAGCGCCACGGCCGCGTAGGCCATCGGCTCGAACGGACCCATGGGCGTGACCACCAGCAGTAGCGCGATTATGTAGCGCTCCGATTGTTTCCAGGCTTGTCGATCTCCGCGGGCCACACAGCCGGAAACATTGATCAGTTTCGAGCCGAGCAATATGGTGACTGCGCCGATCAACATCACGCTGTAAACGCTGAAATCGTACGGTACATTGTTGGCATAATGATTAACCGCGGCCATGACCATTTGCGCCGCGGCGTTCATTGCGGCGGCCAATCCGAGCGTGAGCGTCAGCAAGGACGCGAGCAGTAGCCATACAGAACTAGCGTGTTGACGAAGACTCAAGGTTCGGCCCAAAGCCACGAGTAAAGCAAAGAGTGTGAGATCGACTTGGGGATTTAGTAACAATGCGGTTTCTCCCGTGTAGACGCGGCCGAACTCCGACGAAGTAGCTCGAACCAGTCGCCTGGTTTATCTAATAATTCTTACCTAGGAACAGATTCATCGAGGCGGCTGAAAGTTTCGCAGATCGCGCAGCACGGGAATCTTTCGGAACAACTTTGCGACGGTAGTATTGGCTGAATCATCCGAAAGTATTGATCGAATTATCCGAAAGTATTGGTGGACGGGAGGAATCGCCGTGTCCGTATTCCTGATTATCTGTCTCGCGGTGTTGTTCGTCGCGGTTACTATTTGGATCAAACGTATGAGAGAACAGCGCGCGTTCATCCAGGCCAGCATCACGCCGGAGGCCCTGCACTCTCTGTTGGAGTCACGCCAGGACGTGCTCCTCTATGACGTTCGCCTGCCGCTCGACTTCTTAGCTGACGCTGAAATGATTCCGGGCGCAACAAGAATCGCTCCTAAGGAATTGCTCGAGAATCCGTCGATTATTCCTAAAGAGAAAGATGCGGTGGTTTACTGCACTTGCGCGACGGACGAAACTGGCCGGCGCATCCTGAAGTTAGCGCGTGGCATGCGTTTCGAAAGGGTCAAACTGCTGAGAGGCGGTCTGTCGGCGTGGAAAGAGATGGGGTATTCGGTGGTGCCGTACACTGAGTCATTTTCTCTGGACACGAGAGCGTGAGAAATCGCGACCAGGAACGGCTGTCTCAAAATTGGTACGTTATTGGACCTCGCACCTTGACTGCTTGTCCGCGATACGTGGTGCTTTGAAAGCGCGCTTCACGAGCCGCCTTGAGGGCTGCTGGTTGCAGATCAGGTGGCCCGCTCAGAATGTCGGCAGATTCAACTTTGCCACTCTCGTCGAAGAGGACTTCTATCGTGACCGTGCCAGATGCATGCGAAGATTTTAGCGACGAAGGCCACTTTGGCTGAGGCTTGCTCAGGATTCTCTCTTTTGGTATCTCGACAACTTCTATGGTCGTGGAGCCCGGCTCCGACGCGGATTTCTTGCCGACACACGCTTTTGCCGGACTTTGAATTGCATGATTGCCGATGGAATCGTAGATACACCGGTCGTAGTCGTCGATCGCGGGAAATGAGGTTGTAAGGAATTTATCTTTGGCCATCATCGTTTCCGCATCTGCTTTGCGGAGTTCAGCCAAATCAAGCAAGTCCAGGTACCCGGCCGTAATTGCCGCGTTGATGCTGGCGGTTACGTACATGCTCCGGCTCGACAGATCGGTCTTGCCTTGGAGACTAGAAAGAGACTTGAGCCAGATCTGCATGGCCAGATACGGCATCGGCAGGTTGCCGTGCAGGTATTCCGGAACGATGAGGAAATTAGCGATCCGGTCCTGCTTGTAGACGTCTTCACCTAAATATTTCCATAGCTCCGGTTCGAAATCCTGACCCAGCCGCGTGCGCTCTTGTTGAAAGGGCGCCGATGCGAGAGACCACTGAAGACGAGATTTCTTGAACGCAGCATCCACGCTCGCAAAGGCGCGAGGATTCTCTTGCGCAAAACCAACCACGCACAGACAAATGACTGCGAACGATATTCGAATACCTTTTTGTAACCTATTCATCACGGCTGTCCCTTGATCGTTGCCGGCGCCGTCTTCGCACCGACGCGATTCATATAGTCCTGCAAAGTGACGAACTGATATCCACGAGCGCGCAGCTCAGGTAGCAGTACTTCCAATGCTGCGACCGTGGTCGAAAGCTCGTGGAAGGCGATCAGGTGCGTGGTGATGCCTTTCTTCTCGCGCGCTTCGATTGTCTTCAGCACTGATGCTTCGAGCGAAGGCTTGGGGCACTGCGTCGCTTTTCCGGCGCACAAATAATCGAGCGAATTGATGTCTCGTATTGCGACGGGCATCTCCGAGGAGATGGTCAGCACGGTCCAACCGCGATGTTGCAGGTCTTTCTCCAGGTCCGACGGCATAATCCAGTCTGGTGGGCGCAGATAACGCGGCTGCGATCCTGTAACGGCTTTAATAAGCCGGGCTCCGTGGTCGACATCCGCGACCGCCGCGGCCTCTCCCTTTGTGCGCTCGAACTGCTTCAGCTGCACGTGGCTGAACGTGTGGTTTTCGATCTCGTGCCCACGGCGTACGACTTCATGCGCGGCATCAAGGCACGTCTTGTCGGTTCGGTATTCGTGGCGCTCGCCATAGGTGTTCGGCAGAAGGCGCCAGCCCATGACGAAAAAGGTCGCCTTTGCGTGATTCTTGTCCAGCAGGTCGAGCAGGCTCGGCACCGGCTTCACGCCCGGCGCGTTGTAGCCATAAAGAATGTAGGGACGCGGTCCGTCATCGAAGGTGAGGGCAATCAGTTTCTGATCGCCGGCGAATGCGGTGGAAAGGCTAAGTACAAGGACTGCACAGAGGTATCCAAAGGACTTCATGGCCGATTCTCGTTTTAGTTGAGGAACTCTGCTCAGAGTAGCTCGAATCGTTGTGGAAATCAGTGATCGAAGGTACATGGACACCGGGGAATCAATCCGCGGGAAGGGAACTCGCAATTTTGCGGTCTCTCCGCGGGACATATACCATTGAAAGATTGTGGCAGTGAGCACCACAACTCCGGCGCCGGTAAGGAACCTGCCGCCGTACCCTGCGCCTGAGCAGAGGCCGACGCTCAACTTCGGCGAGATCGTCCGCTTTGCCTACGACACTTTTTGCAGCAACAAGATTCGCTTTGCGCTGACGGCGCTCGGCATGGTGATCGGCAACGCCTCCCTCATCCTCGTCGTTACGATCGGCATGACGGGGAAGCAGTACATCCTGAATGAGATCCAGGCGATCGGCGCGAACATGGTTTACGTCACCCAGGAGGGGACTGGGAACAAGGCCGAGAACACCGTGGCGCAACAGGATCTACTGAGCCTGAACGACATGCGCGCGATCCGGGAGCAGGTGCCGGGAATCCGCGCTGCGTCGCCGCTGGTGGAGTTGCATGATCGCATTCCAGTCGGCAACGGCAAGGAGCGCGACGTCCTGCTTCTGGGCGTCTCTCCCGAGTACCTGCAGGTACGCAACCTCGATGTCCCAACGGGGCGCTTCTTTGACGACGAAGACACAAGTTCCCGGAACAAAGTCGCTGTAGCTACGCAGACCTTTGCGATCAAGCAATTTGGCAGCGCAGAAGAGGCAGTCGGGCGCCGGATCCAGCTGAACGGGCTTCCGTTCACTATCATTGGGACGTTCCGCGAACGAGTAGAGACCTTCGGGCAATCAGGCATAGCCGACGAGACTCTTCTGATCCCTTACACAGTGGCCCAATACTTCACCGGCAGCGAAGCTATAAACCAGATCTACTTTTCGTTCGGCGATTCGTCCGATGTGCCGCAGGCTACCCAGCAGATCAGGCGGGTGATCCAGTCGCGCCACCGCCCGGAAACCGTTTATCGAGTCGACAACCTGACAGAGTTGCTGGATGTCGCGGCCAAATCGGCCAACGCCTTGACTCTGGTGCTGCTGCTGGTTGCCATGGTCACCCTGGTGGTCAGCGGCGTGGGAATCATGAACATCATGCTGGCAACGGTGACCTCGCGTATTCGCGAAATTGGCGTGCGCAAGGCCATAGGGGCCACCAATCGCGAGATCAAGTTCCAGTTCATGGCGGAAGCGATGTTTATCTCGCTTATAGGTGGCATTCTGGGCATCATAATTGGACTCGCTCTGCCATTGTCGGTGCGCTGGTTTACCGCTTTCCGCATTCCGATCTCAGGGCTGTCGGCGATTATCGCGATCATCGTGTCAACCATCGTGGGCGTCATATTTGGAACCGTACCGGCTACGAGAGCGGCACAGTTGGACCCGGTGGAAAGTCTCAGGTACGAATAGGGTTTCGTCTCAAAACAGAAAAGCCGGGCTTGTTGCGCCCGGCTTCTGAACCTGCATCTAGTGTGAGCTGGTTTTATTGGACCAGGGCCACACCTTCCAGTTCTTTCTGAATGACAGCAAGAGAGCAGCCTGCAGCTCCCATGCGGCTGGCGGCGTCGAGCGCCGCTTCCTGAGAGACCCCATACCCACGCCCCATCAGGAACATCTGCAGCAGCTCAGCGGTTTCCGATGTATCCAGCATCCGCTGCATCAGTTCGTTCCTCAGGGCAGAAACTTCCGCGATTGTGAATTTTTCAGCCATCACTCGGATCACCTCCGACCCCACTGGCTAACTGCCTATATCCATTAGACTGCTCAGACTTGCTTTTCGTTACAGCAATTCTTATGCCGAACCAAGGTCGGCAGTGCCAGAATTCGTGTGCTCGTGAAAACCCGCTGCATTTGAAAGAGTTGCGGAACTCTGGTTACGGCTGGGATGAACGGAATAGACGGATTACGGTAGATAGAAGACAAAAATATGTATCCGGAGAGGCGAAAACGAGAACCTGTCTCGAACGGTGTGTCTCAGAAGCGACACACTTATGCTTCCACAATCGCTTCATCGATCAACAGAATCGGGATACCGTCGCGGACCGGGTACACGCGATGGCAGTTGCCGCACTTGAGCACGTCGCGCTCCTCGTCGTAGGCCAGAGGAGTCTTACAGGCGGGGCAAGCCAGAATTTTGACGAGATCGCGATCCAACATAATGGGGTGATTCTATACCCGATCGCGGGCACGAATTCATCGCACTTCTGCGGCGTAAGATAGAATTTCAGGTTCGTAATCCGCTGAAAGCAAGGAAGCTCGATGTCTGCCGTCATTCTGGATGGAAATCGCATTTCTGCCGACATAAAGAATGAAGTTGCCGAGGAGATCCGCGCCCTAGGCGGATCCGGAGTTCGCCCAGGATTGGCCGTGGTTTTGGTGGGGCACAATTCTGCGTCGCAGATTTATGTTCGCAGCAAGGTGAAGGCGTGCGAAGCGCTGGGGATTTATAGCGAGAAGCACACGCCACCCGAGAATTCCTCCACCCGGGAACTGCTGGATCTGGTGGAGAGCCTGAATTTCCGCGATGAGATTGACGGCATTCTTGTGCAACTGCCTTTGCCTCCACAGGTGGATGCGAAGAAAGTGCTGATGGCAGTCGATCCGGCCAAAGATGTTGATGGTTTCCACCCCATGAATGTGGGATTTCTCTCAACCCAGCGCCCCGGCCTGGTGCCGTGCACGCCGGCTGGTGTCATGGAAATGCTCCACCGCAGCGGGATTTCGGTGAGCGGCGCCGATGCCGTAGTGGTCGGACGAAGCGACATTGTCGGCAAACCCATGGCGATGCTGTTGACCAACGCGAACGCCACCATAACGATCTGCCACTCCAAGAGCCACGACCTCCCTGGCATATGCCGCCGCGCGGACATCCTGGTCGCAGCGATCGGGCGTACTGGCATGATCACCCGCGACTACGTGAAGCCGGGCGCGACGGTCGTCGATGTAGGCATGAACAAGATTGCGGATCGCGCCGAATTCGACCGCTTCTTCCACGGCGATCCGAAGCGCGAGGCCACTTTCGCGAAGAATGGTTCGGTGCTCATCGGAGACGTCGATCCGGCGGTAGCGGAAGTCGCAGGGGCGATCACGCCAGTCCCTGGCGGAGTTGGTCCGCTGACGATTGCCATGCTCATGTCGAACACGCTGAAGGCGATGAAGCTGCGACGCGGCGAACGCCTGCGCGAGACTGCGGTGCGCTAGGCCGAACGAATGGCACTGAAAGTCGGACTCACCGGCGGTGTCGCGTGTGGCAAATCAACCGTGGGCGAGATGTTTGCACGCCATGGCGCGCAGGTAATCCAGGCCGACAAAATCGCCCACCTGCTCATGCAGAAAGACTCTCCCGTATATGTGGAGATCGTAAAAGCCTTTGGTGCGGGCATTCTGGGCGACGATGGGGTCATCAGCCGCCCGAAACTGGCTGATGCTGCCTTTGGCTCGGGCCGCCTTCCCGAACTCAATGCCATTGTTCATCCGGCAGTGATTGCCGCCGAAGACGAGTGGATGTGCCTCGTTCTGCAGGAAAACCCGAGGGGCGTTGCTATCGTCGAGGCTGCGCTGATCCTGGAGGCGCACGCCGAAGATCGCTTCGACAAGCTGATCACCGTCACTTGCACGTTGGACCAGAAAGTAGAGCGCTTTGCGGCCCGGCACAACGTGCCCTTACCTGCCGCTCGCGTCGAAGTGGAGCGACGCAGCAACGCGCAGCTCTCGGACGAAGAAAAGGTTCGCGCAGCCGATTACGTCATCGATAATTCTGGGCTGCTCGCACAGACGGGGCAACAGGTGGCTGCGGTCTGGGGCGAGATTTCGGCGCTGGCGGCCGTGCGTTAAGACGAGCGAAAACTGCGGTCCGAGAAGTACAATTTCTGAGTAGTGCGAATTGTAATGAAGAGAATGCTACGACCACTGATCCTTGCTCTCATCCTTGCCGGAGGTTTTTATTTTTACACCACCCAGCATCCGGCCAGCCTGAAATCTCCATTCTCCCAACCTTCGAAGCTGGAGCTCACCGAGGCCTCCGGGCCAGAGACGCTCGACCCCGAAGAGCAGGTGAATGTCAGCGTCTACAAGAAGGCGATCCAGTCGGTGGTGAACATTCGCTCGCGCGCCGTGAGCTTTAACTTCTTTTATGGCGTGGTGCCGCAGGAGGGGCAGGGCTCGGGATTCATTCTCGACAAAGAGGGCCACATCCTTACGAATTACCACGTGATCGCGAACGCCGAGAACGTGGAAGTCACGCTGCACAACAAGCGCAACTATCCCGCGAAGATTATCGGCGTCGATCGCAGTCACGATCTCGCGGTGATCCAGATCAGCGCTCCTGACCTCGTGCCGGCGACCTTGGGCGACTCGCGCAATCTCAGCGTCGGGCAGAAAGTGTTTGCCATCGGCAATCCATTTGGACTCGCGGGTACGATGACGCGCGGCATCATCAGTTCGATCCGCCCGGTCGGCGGCCCGAATGGAAACACGATCGATGAAGCTATCCAGACGGATGCGGCGATTAATCCTGGCAACTCTGGTGGTCCGCTGCTGAACTCGCGCGCCGAGGTGATCGGCATCAATTCGATGATCGCTACCGGCGGCGCCGAGCAGAGTGCGGGCATTGGCTTCGCCATACCCATCAACAGTGCGAAAGCTGTGCTCAACGATCTCGTAACCGAAGGCCGCGTGCGGCGTCCATCCATCGGGATACAGGGACTGCCGATCGGGCCGGAACTCGCAGATCAACTCGGTCTGGCGGCCGACTACGGTGTGCTCATCGTGCAGGTCTTACCCGGAAGCGCGGCCGAAAAAGCCGGACTGCGCGGCGGAAATCAGCGCGCGTTGCTGGGCAATACACCGATCATGGT
>CAZBCQ010000077.1:0-19658 GCA_964490255.1 uncultured Terriglobales bacterium
GGATCATCGAAGCAGCCGCAAAGGCCACGCGGTCAAAAAAGGTGGTCGCCCCCCCGTTGAAACAGCCCACCCTTATGGATCATGCCCAGGTAGTCGCGATCACAATCGTCACCGTTTGGGGTTTTGCTCTCCGCAATCTGCATCGTCCGTGGGTGCATCGAACTTACATGGGCAAGTTAGAGCGCGGGAACTGAATATCAGCATCGAGAACATCGTGCGGATCGCCCACGCCCTGAAAGTCTCACCTGGCAAGCTGCTACATACGGTCAAATACCTGCGATCACGAGAGGTGCGTCGTGAGCGAATCGGATCTCGAATCCGTCTACAAAGATATTCACTCTCATCCCGAGCTATCCATGCAGGAGAGCCGGACTGCGGCCATTGCAGCCGATCGCCTACGTGCTTCTGGTTATGATGTGACGACTGGCGTAGGGAACACAGGAGTAGTCGGCGTATTGCGGAACGGCGATGGCCCCAACGTGATGCTGCGGGCTGATATGGACGCATTGCCGGTTCGCGAAGAAACAGGCTTGCCGTATGCCAGCAAGTCGCCAGTGATGCACGCCTGCGGACATGACATGCATGTGACTTGGCTCATAGGTGCGACGAGTTGGTTCTCGGAAAAGCGCGACGCCTGGCGCGGCACGCTGATGCCTGTGTTCCAGCCAGCAGAAGAAACGGGCCAGGGTGCTCAGGCGATGATTGACGGCGGACTTTTCAAGCGTTTCCCGAAACCCGATGTGATACTTGGACAGCACGTCATGGTCGGATCATCAGGTGTAATTATGTACCGATCTGGCGTGGTCACCTCTGCTGGAGATAGCCTGCAAATCCGCATGTTTGGGCGAGGCGCACACGGATCGATGCCTCAATCAAGCATTGACCCTGTCGTGATGGCCGCTGCAACTGTGCTTCGCCTGCAAACAATAGTTTCCCGTGAAATTGCTCCAACTGATGCTGCGGTCGTAACAGTCGGATCGCTTCAGGCAGGCACGAAGGAGAACGTGATCCCAGGCGAAGCACTCATCAAGCTGAACGTGCGCACCTTCGATGAAGATGTCCGCAAGCGTGTACTCGCTGCGATTGAGCGCATCGCCAACGCGGAAGCCGAAGCCTCGAATGCACCCAACAAACCAGAGATCACGCCGCTAGACCGCTATCAGCTTGTGAAGAATGATCCACAAGCGACGAAGCGTGTGGTCGAGGCGTTCAAAAAACAGTTCCCGGCTGATCACGTTGAGGAAACTCAGCCTACCACTGCCAGCGAAGACTTTGGCTCATTCGGAACGGAATGGCACGTGCCGTCTGTCTTCTGGTTTGTGGGCGGCACCGATCCTGCTCTATACGCCCAGGCAAAAAGCGCCGGAACAATCGCTGACATTCCGACCAATCACAACCCGCGCTTCGCACCCGTGATCCATCCAACTTTGGAGACCGGCGTAGAGACGTTGACCGTCGCGGCAGGCGCCTGGCTCGCAGCATGAGCCACGATAATGTCGTCAGTACATTTCTGGTGGCCTTTGACCTGAGCGGAACATTCGTCTTCGCCCTTAGCGGCGCAACGGCAGCAATCAAGCACAGACTCGATGCATTCGGAGTGATGGTTCTCTGCTTTGCTGCTGCCACATCGGGCGGAATTACACGCGACGTACTCATCGGCTCCGTTCCGCCCGCGGCGATCAATGATTGGCGTTATTTGGCTGTTTCGATTTTCGCCGGATCGATCGTGTTCTTCTGGTATCCACTGATAGATAGACTGAGAAGCCCCGTGCTCCTGTTCGATGCAGCCGGGCTTGGACTATTTTGCGTAGCTGGTGCGGACAAAGCACTCGTTTTTCACGCACGACCCGTCGCGGCGATCTTGCTCGGCATGATGACAGGGATTGGCGGCGGAATCGTTCGCGATTTGCTCGTCATGGAAGTGCCCTCGGTATTGCGCACCGAGCTTTACGCAATCGCCGCGCTGCTGGGCGCCGCCGTGCTAGTAGCTGGACGCATGCTAGGAATGCCATCTCATGTGGCGGCGCCAATTGGGGCGGTGATTTGTATCGCGCTTCGTCTTGCGGCAATGCGCTACGGCTGGCACTTGCCTTCTCGCTGAGCAGCACACGCAAAAGCACAGCAGCTTAAATGAGTGCTCGCGCCGTGCCACTGTCGGCGCTAGCCTTAGGCCCTAGATGGACTGCTTGGGGATCACATTTTCACTTCGATCGGGATGGGGGCATTCTGCGCACGAAAGCAGAGGGTGTAGTCAATTACGAGGAACTCTATGATCACCAGGTCGAACAACTGTAAGCTTTGGGCCTTAGCTGGCCCGAGATCGTCGATGCACAAACCGCTTCCTTCCAATTTACCGATGGTGAGGTTCTGAGCCCGATGTGGCTGCTACGCAGCTTGGGAGAGAAAAGCACCTGCGAAATGTGCGGGACATCTCCATGTAGGTGCGCTAACTCAGATCTGATCCACTAGTCACAATATCACGCGCATCTGCCGCATTTCGCGCTGGGCAGATGTGAGAGGAGGACCTGCTGAAAGCGAATCGCAGCAGCCGAAAGGGCCACGGCCTGAAAAAAAGGTGGTTGGCCCCCAGAAGCAGAGATCACGTGCAGCATGTGTGGAACATCACCATGCACGTGCGCTAACTCAGGTCTGATCCAGCAATGAAAGCGCATCTGCCGCTTTTGCCGTGGGCGGATGCGCGATGATGCTGAAAACGATCCAAGCAGCCGAAAAGGCGACGCGGTCAAAAAAGGTGGTCGTCAAGAAAATGGTGCTTGGCGATTACCTCCATTTTGACCGCGTGCGTATAAGTCTGATCACGGCTCTCCAGGCATGGCGACATCTCCTGTGCGTCTTTGATCTGCATCCATGATATTTATTTAATTCACCTAGACCATGAAGATATTGCTGGCATTCTTCGCACTGTGTTCCTCACTGATTGTCGCAGATGATCTCCAGACCCTACTCAGCCGGATGGCGGCAGCCCATGATGGCAAAGTCGGACTGTTCGCCAAGAACTTGAAAACTGGCGCGACCGTCGCGATCAATGCAGACGCGGAGGTACAGACCGCATCGGTCATCAAGTTGCCGATTATGGTCGAAACTTTTTACCAGGTGAAAAATAGTAAGCATCGCCTCAATGAGCACCTGACGCTGACGAAGGAAAACCAGGTCCCTGGCTCCGGAGTTTTGACTCTGATGCAGCCGGGCTTGCAACCAACACTGCTCGATGCCGTCACCTTGATGATCGATATAAGCGACAACACCGCGACGAACCTGGTGCTGGATGACATTGGCATAGCAGCGGTCAACTCACGCATTGAAGCGATGGCCTTGAGTAAAACACACCTGTTTCGGAAGGTGTTCTTGCCGAACAGCGCGCCTGTTGCGGACCAGGATCGAAGGTTCGGTTTAGGACGAACCACCCCGCGCGAAATGGCCGCCATCATGGAGAGCATCTGGCGTTGCGATTTAGGTGACAAAAGCTTGTGCTCGCGAATGCTTTCCATTCTGCACAATCAGTTCTACCGCGAATCGATCCCGCGCTACCTAGAATCCATCGATTCTGCCGAAGGCGAATCAAAGATCGCAAACAAGAGCGGCGCGGATGATGGCGTTCGCAACGACGTGGGACTGATCGAGACAACTGGTGGCCCCATCATTATTTCAGTGTTCACCTGGGACAATAAGGACAATAGCTGGAGTGCAGACAACAAAGCTGAATTGCTGATCGCTCACATGGCCAAAACGGTCGTGGATGCTTGGCAGCCGGTGGCGGGCTCTCCTGCAATGGCTCACTAATTACACGCTCTGCGACTTTTCAAGCATCGGGTTGTTCATGGCTACATTTAACTTGCGATCACATTTCCGTCATCTGATTTTGCCAACACCTAAGAATTCACGAACGAGCTGCAACGGCCAAAATCGGTATTGGCCATGGCCTTTGCTCATCTGAGCCCAGCCTCCGCCTGTGGGAAAGATGTGGAAATCATGACGAGCTCGGAACGTACTGATCGGCTGGACGAAGAATTTTGGCTGTCGCTGGCATGAGTCTGCGTGGTATGTGAGCGGGACTCGGGCTCGAAAAGCCCTGTGTTGATGCGGTCTAAATGCATTCGAAACCGTGGACCACGCGTCGAGTTCACGTTGGATGCGCACCAAAGTTGTGCTTATAGGTCCGATCACAACTTTCCTCTCTAAAAACTCCGACCGACCTTTGTATAATCCCGCAACTTCGAACCGGGGAGGGTGCATTGCAACACAGGCTCAGTTTAGGTCTATTCCTTTTAATCGTTTCAAGCCTCGCTTTTTCCCAAACAGCAACCACGAGTCTTCGAGGCACCGTTAAGGACAAACAGGGTGCCGTGGTCCGAGATGCCACCATTGTTCTAGAGAACCAGCAACAGGGATTTAATCGTAGTGCGACAAGTGATGAACAAGGCCTCTTTACGCTCGTGCAATTACCTCCGGGTGAATACATTTTGAAGGTCTCGAGTTCCGGGTTCGCTGCCTACACAACGAAACTCACGCTCATCGTGAATACTCCGGCTACGGTCAATCCAATTCTTGACGTGGCGACGACCGCGACGGAAGTCGAAGTGACTTCTGAGGTTGCGGCAATCAACACGCAGGACGCTAGCGTAGGCAATGCTGTTACCCGCACACAATTGGAATCGCTGCCGTTCGAGGGACGCGATCCAGTGGGTATCCTCAGCTTGCAGCCCGGTGTTACGTTCGTCGGCAACAACATCGATACAAACCAGGATCCCCGGCAGGGAGCTGTCAACGGTGCGCGTGGTGATCAGACGAATGTGATTCTCGACGGCGTTGACAATAACGATGAGGCCGGATTTGGCGAGCCTTTCCAAGGTGCGCTGCGCACTCCGCTCGACGCGATCGAAGAGCTGCGCGTAACTACAAGCAATTCAAACGCGGACTCCGGGCGATCTTCCGGAGCCCAAGTCATTGAAATGACTCGCAGTGGAAGCAATACTTTCCATGGATCGCTGTACGAGTACAACCGCGGTTTGGTTCGCGAGGCAAATGATTGGTTCGTGAAGAACTCCGAGCTGCAGAGCGGAGATCCCAATGTTCCCGGGAAA
Organism: uncultured Terriglobales bacterium; assembly: GCA_964490255.1. Taxonomy (GTDB): domain Bacteria; phylum Acidobacteriota; class Terriglobia; order Terriglobales; family Acidobacteriaceae; genus JAJPJE01. The sequence goes on from CAZBCQ010000077.1 coordinate 5,103, forward strand.
CTCGTTCGCAACACTTTTGGCGCACGCTTCGGAGGGCCGATCTGGAAGGATCGCGTTTTCTTCTTTGCTAATTACGAAGGGCAAAGGACGCGGCAGTCGGTACCTGTAACTCGTACCGTTCCGACAATGTCGTTGAGGCAGGGCACTGTGCAGTACTTGAGCGGCGGCAATGTCATCACACTGACGCCTGCTCAACTCGCGAGCATGGACACCAATTGCGGAGCGAATTGCCCTTGGGGAGGCGGAGCGAACCCGAACATCTTGCAAACGTGGCAAGCATATCCAACTCCGAACAATTTCTCCGTTGGCGACGGCTTGAATACAGCCGGTTACACCTTTGCTGCACCTGCTCCGGCGAAGATTGATGTTTACCTGGTCAGGATCGATGCGAACCTGGACAAGATGGGAAAGCATCGTCTCTTCTTCAAACCACAGATGCAGAACATTCACCAAGTGCCGGGTGTTTCTGCGGATGTGGAACAATTTCCCGGCCAGCCAGCTTCCGTTGTGGAGACCGATAACGGCAAGGGATTCGCTTTGGGCTATACGGGAAGCTGGAGAAATAATCTCGTCAATAACTTCCGTTTTGGATACACGCGGCAAGGCATCGGCAATTCCGGAACTCAAACGCAGAGCTACAACCAGTTCCGTGGGATCGACCAGCCTTACGCACAGACAGCGACCAGTTGGACGCACTTGCCGGTCAAGAACTTCAGCGACGATTTGAACTGGGTGAAGGGAAATCACACTCTGCAGTTTGGCGGCAACATCCGGCTGCTGAACACGTATCTGTCGAACAATACGAACGCGTTTCTTGGCGCATACACCAACGTTTCCTGGCTGGCGAACTCCGGAATTGCCGGGCAGGGTGGCAGTCTGGATCCCGGAGCCTTCGGTTTACCTCCTGTTGATCCTGGATTCGCCAATAACTACGACACTGCAGTGGTGAACCTGACCGGAATCTTGTCTGAAGGTTATTCGGACTACAACCGGGACAAAGCTGGAGCTGTCCTTCCGAATGGCACGCCAGCTGTCCGGCATTTTGTCGGACATGAGTGGGAGGGTTATGCGCAGGACTCTTGGCGCATGAAGCAGAACCTGACAGTCACGGCTGGCATTCGCTACACCTATCTAGCGACTCCGTACGAGGCCACCGGGACGCAGGTGGTGCCCTCCATCAACATGCACGACTGGTTTATGGGACGCGCGGCCGCGATGCAGCAGGGACAAGCGTACGAGCCGAGTGTCTCTTATATTCTGGGCGGTGCGGCCAATAACGCCAAGCCTTACTGGGATGCTCAAAAAGCCAACTTCGCCCCTCGGTTTGCATTGGCCTGGTCACCCGCCGGGGAGAACTCCATCGGAAAAGCCGTATTTGGCGGAGCCGGAAAGAGTTCTATACGGCTCGGATATGGTATGTACTACGACCATTTCGGCGAGGCGTTGGTCAACAACTTCAATACCTCAGGTTCGTTTGGGCTCTCCACACAGCTTGGCAATCCGGCCGGTTTGCTCACGCCGGATACGGCTCCTCGTTATACCGGATTGCATGACATTCCGCAGTCGATCATTCTTCCCCCACCCAGCGGCGGGTTCCCTTACACTCCCCCGTCCACTCTGGACACAGGCGGCTTTGAAATCACGTACGGTCTGGACGATAAGCTGAAAACGCCATACGCCCACGTCTTCAATCTCGGATGGCAGCGCGAGTTGCCGAAACAATTTGTATTCGAGGCAGACTACATCGGGCGCCTCGGCCGGCACTTAATCCAGGAAATCGACTATGCGCAACCACTCGATCTGCGAGACTCGCAGTCGGGTATGGACTATTACTCAGCTGCGGCGATGTTTGCCAAAGCGTTCAATGCCGGAACACCAGTCCAGAACATGGCTCCTATTCCTTTCTGGCAAAACATGTTTCCGGCAGCGGCTGGAGCATTGAATAGTCAGGTCGGTGGATGCGCACCGGGAGCCAAAACTTTCAACGGCCCTGCGACTTCAACCCAAGTGATGTATGACGTGTATGCCTGTAACGTCGGAAATGAAACAACAGCGTTGTACTATGCCGACGTCCTTGGGCCTCAGGTGGGTCTGCCGTATTCAAAGCTCGGGCAATACGCGTTCTACAATCCCCAGTTCTCGTCGCTGTATGTGCAGTCTTCAATCGGAAACAGCAGTTACAATGCGGCGCAACTGATGCTGCGGCGCCAGACGGGCGCACTGCAGTTCCAGTTCAACTACACGCTCTCCAGGTCGGAGGATATGGGCTCCAACCCTGAGCGCTTCACGGAGTTGAATAACAGTTTCGGATACTCGAGCCAGATCATCAATGCCTGGCAGCCCAAGCAGCTTTATGCTCCGTCTGACTGGGACGCGCGCCATCAAATCAACGTGAACTGGGTCTACCAGATGCCGTTCGGCAACGGGAAGCATTTTGGCAGTCACGCCGGACACTTGCTGGATGCAGTGATCGGTAACTGGCAATTCTCGGGATTGTGGCGATGGACCAGCGGGTATCCATTCTCTGTCCAACCTGGATTGGGATACTGGGCCACAAACTGGCAGCTTACTTCCTTGGCCGTGTTGGATGGGACGAAGCCTAAGACAGGAACGTACGTGATCAATGGAGTTCCCAATGTTTTCGCGGATCCCTCGTCGGCGGTGAGCCAGTATCGTTTCGCCTATCCCGGCGAATCGGGACAGAGGAATACGCTGCGTGGCCCCGGGACCTTCAATCTGGATGCGTCTATTTCGAAGGCCATCAAGATCGACGAACGCCAGGCCGTGAATCTGGCTGTGGAGGCGTTCAATCTCACTAACACCGTGCGGTTTGATGCTGGTACTTTGCAGCAAGGGTCCAACATCGATCTCGCCAACAGTTCACAGTTCGGCAACTTCAGTACCACACTCTCGCAACCGCGAGTACTGCAGTTCTCGGCGAGATACTCGTTCTAAGTCGAATAGACCCAAAATAAAAACGGCCGGGCGATTTGCTCGGCCGTTCTTTTTTCGTCCAGCGGAATTTCTATTTCACGGCAGAACTGGCAACGGATTGGGTAGGACAGTACTTCTCCAGCCAATTCAACTCTTCCCGCACCTTGATTCTCCCGTGCCATGGATTTTCGGCTAAGCCGTGCCCCTCGTCCGGGAACACCAGCAACGTGTGCGGGACATTCAGGTTTTGGAGCGCACGTTCCAGTAAATACTGTTCGCCGATGTAAACGCGAATGTCGACCGACCCACCTACGATGTGAGTCGGCGTCTTCACCTTATTGATCTGGAAAATTGCTGCTTCCGAGTTGTAGTTTTTTACCGCTTCCCAGGGCGTGCCACCCAGATACCACGCGTCGTCAAAACTGAGGTCGTCATTTCCCCAATTTGCAACGTGCTCGACGGCTCCCGCGCCGGTCACGGCCGCTTTGAATCGCGTGGTCTGGGTTATCAGCCAATTGGTCATATAACCGCCGTAGCTATACCCGCCCACCGTCAGGTGATTGGGATCCGCGATGCCATCCTTGACGAGCGCATCGAGGCCTTCGAGTATGTCCTTGCCGGGACGGGACACAATTTCTGGTGCGATCTGCAGTTCGAATTTGTCGCCGTAGCCGGTGGAGCCTCGATAATTGGGCCGGAACACCAACCACCCACGCGTCGCCGCCAGCACAGCCCAGTCGTACCAATCCGCGTGAAAGGAATCTCCGTCCGCGTCTTCCGGCCCGCCGTGGATCAGGGTGAATGTCGGCAGATTCTTTGCACCAAACTTGCCAGGCGGATAGATCAGGACACCTTCCACTGTGGTTCCATCATCAGCTTTCCACTGATAAGCGCGTCCCTGAGGAAGATCGCGCTCGGCAAATTGTTTATTGAATGACGTAATCGGGCGCGCATGCGGAACATCGGAGAGACTATCCGCGACGTAAACTTCGCCCGGCTTGCCCCATGCGGAGTAAACGAACGCCACCCGAGGAGACTGCTCTGCAAGAGAGACTTTCTCGTAGGTGCCAGCCCATCCAGCCGCCGGCTTCAATGGACCTATCCCGGATTTGGTACTGTACAGCTGCTGTTCAAGTCCCAACTCACCTGTGAGCACGACCGTACCATCGCTCGCAATTTCGAACCGCGAGAGCGAACCTGCAAAATCTCTAGCCCAAGTTTGCGTCTTACCACTTGCCACGTCCACAGCGTAGACACGATTTTGGATACGCTCATATTTGCCATCGACCCCTCCGGTATCCGAGGCGAAGAATACTTGCCTGTCGTTCGCACTCCAGTGGAGGTTTCCTTCGAGAGCTTCGTTGTGAGTTAACTGCCGTGGCTGGCCGCCCGCCGAGTCCAATAGAAACACTTCGCTATCCTTTACACCCTCTTCACGACGATGTGGCGGGAACGTTATAAACGCCAAGATCTTTCCGTCGTGCGACAGAACGAGGTCATCTACGCCCAGAGCTACGTGCGCAAGGATGGTGGTACCGGGAGTCTCGGCCGTCTCCTTATCTTTGCTCTCATCCTTTTTTTCTTTTTTATCCGTGGACGGGCTCTCTGCCTCATCTTCCTTATAGGAAGTCACGCCTTCGGCCCGTTTCACGGCGTCTGCGACTGCGATGCGCGCAATTACGTCGCCACGATCGGCTTCGCGATACCGCAGCACGTCTTTCCACTCCTTTTTGTAGGCATCCCGCCGGGCATTGCTCCACGGTTCACGAGTAGAGAAGAAAACAGACTTGGAGTCCTCGGACCAGGCGAAACTGTGAACGGACTCTTCGCCGCGAGTAACCGGAATTGCCTCACCCCCGTTCACCGAGATGGCATAGAGGTGCGTGACAGCTTTCGCTTTTTCCTCCGACCGCTCATCATCTTTCGTCCAGGGAAGTTTTCTATCCGAGAGGAAAGCAATCCAGCGGCCATCGGGGGACCATTTCGCTTTTGAGTTATCGCCCGAATTGGCAAGCAGGATCGGAGCGTCGCCTATCCGAATAAGCCAGAGATCATCGCGGAAGCGTTCCTGCGCCCAATCGGCTCGACTGGTTCCAACCACGACGGCGTCTCCACGGGGCGACAACTTCACGTCCGTGATCTCGACGTAGTTGAAAAATTCGTCGAGAGTTAGTTTCTGTTTAGTCTGGCTAGAAGCGTACGAACACAATAACGCGAAAAATCCCACCAAAAGCCACCGGTTGGCGACTCCCATTAGTCCTCCTACAGAAGTGTTGCCGGAAGATCCCCGGCTAAGACGGTTCCGAAATAATAGCGGATTTGCTTAAAATGGCGATTGCAAAGGCGCGTACAGGGTATAAACCTGCACGCAAGCTCGCCTGTCCGAGCAGGTGCGGCCGCAGGTGACTTTTGACTAAATGTTAGCGAGCGTACTTCTTCAAGATCGTCCTCAACTGATCATGTGGCAGAGCTACCACTGTGTGCCCATCGATACCAGTCATGCTCTTGGCGCCAGTCATGGCGTTCACAATCGACTCTTCGGTAGCCTCGACAGTGGCGGTGAACAAAGGTGTGATCCGCTCGTTGGAAACTGCTTCGACTTTATTTGGGCCGGGCTCCTTGTCGGCACCTGCATTGGCCGTCGAGAACGCAATGAAGATGTCGCCTGAGCCATTCCCCGACACGGAGCCGGTGCGAGCCAAACCCATCGTCGCCCGGCGGGCCAATCGCTTTAACTGGTGCGGCAACAACGGTGCATCGGTCGCGATCACGATAATGATAGAGCCAACTTCTCCACGCGATTCGCCGCCTGGGAGATCTTTGCTCGCATACGGAACGTTGTCTGGGATCTCCTTGCCTACCGGCACGCCGGCGATCGCCAATTGCGATCGCCTTCCGCAATTGCATTGAACGAGCACGCCAACTGTATATCCGCCATCTTCCTTCGGTATGACGCGAGAAGCAGTTCCAATCCCTCCTTTGAATCCGTAACAAATCATGCCAGTGCCGCCGCCGACATTTCCCTCACGAACCGCACCGCTTTGTGCTCTATCAAGTGCCTGAAAGACGTGCTCCGGTTTGACGTGGAATCCGTCAAGATCGTTGAGCCAGCCGTCCCACGTTTCCGCTACAACAGGCAGCGACCACGGTTGTTTCAACCGCTTGTGCTGAACACTCCAGGCAATCACGGCATCGCGCACCACTCCGACACTGTGGGTATTGGTAATCGCAATGGGAGATTCCAGAAAGCCTGACTCCTCAACCCATGTTGTGCCAGTCATCTCGCCGTTGCCATTTTGACTAAACCAGGCAGCATAGACTTGCTCCGAATCTGATTTGCCGCGCGGCAAGATCACCGTTACGCCAGTGCGGACAGGTCCCACGCCAACTCGTAGAGGCCCATCGCCCGAGACAAGAGTGGTGTGTCCAACCTCGACACCTTTCACGTCCGTGATGGCGTAGAAGGACCCGGGTGTGCCGTCAAACGGAACCCCCAAGTCCCGAGCACGGTCGTGACGCGCCGTTTGGACCTGGGCCGTGACACTAATTGCGGCAATCGAGGCAAAGATCGCAATGCCACACAGGAGGCTCCGCGAAACGATTCTCATCGACGCCCTCTCTTGGGCATTGAGTATGACAGGAGATCGCGGATTGGGTCAGGGAATTTAGAGTGGCTCACGGCGTCATAGCGACCCTTCTCAAGATTGGAGATATGATCCAGTGCTCATCCAAGCAGCCGCAAAGGCCACGTCCTCGAAAAAGGTGGTCGGCGTTATTGACAGCTACTAATAAAACACCCCCTCCGACCTGCTAACCCATTCTGTTGCGCATCCAGCGCCCTGATCTTGCAACTTCCAAGACTACTCTGGCCATCTCACATCAGGTTTGTTGCTCTGAGGGTCGGCAATGGGCTCGTCACGATTAGTTTGGTACTTCTTAACTGGACTGCTGGCAATTTCGGCTCCGACTCTCTCGTCACAGAAGATGCCCCACCCAAACACACTTGCGCGAGAATCGGCTTCAGAGGAAGTGGGAAACGAAGAGTACAGAGCGCCCAATCAGGCGGACCAGCGAAGCGAGTTTTTGCGGAGCGTACGAAGCCTATTGCCGGGACAGGACGCTTCGACTCTGCGTCTGAAAGCGTTCGCACAACGCGGTCAACTGGCACGAACGTCTTCGCACCGGAAACAACAGGCCAAACTTGATTTCAACGCCAATGCATGGCAGTCGATTGGTCCCAGTCCGCTGGTCAGCGGTACAGAAAATTTCTCCGGGCGAGTACCGGCGATCGCTGTCGACCCGACAAATGCCAATAATCTATTCATTGGTACCGCAGATGGTGGTGTCTGGCAGAGCACCGATGGCGGCACTACATGGAAAGCACTCACTGACAACGAGCCGTCACTGGCGATCGGCGCTTTGGCCATCGATCCGACGAATCCGAACGTAATTTATGCGGGAACGGGAGAGCCTTTCCCTGCGAGTCAATTCACCTATTCGGCGGGTCTGCTGAAAACAACCGATGGAGGTGCGACGTGGATCGACATCCAACAACCATTCCTGTCTACTGGTCCTGCAACCCCATATTCAATCAGCCAGATCGCGATTGATCCTCACAACCCCCGGATAATATTGGCCGCATCGCCAAATGGCGCCTTGTTCCGTTCTACTGATGCGGGCGCAACCTGGAGTATATCGGCGCAAGGGGAGTTTGATGCCGTCGCCTTCGATGCCAATCAGCAAGGGGCCGCTTACGTGGGGGTGATTGCATGGCAGAACGGCAATCCGCAAGTATGGCACTCCGCAGATTCAGGTGCGACTTGGAGCCAGGTCAACGTCGATGCAAGTGTTGGCAGCAGAATTGTGATGGCAATCGCGTCAGACTCCACATTGTATGTGGCTGTGGCTTTCGACAGCGCGCGATTGTATAAGAGCACCGATGGAGGCCAGACCTTCCTGAGGCTCAACAACACTATTGCTGGCACGAATTCGCAGAACCTTTGCCCCGATCAATGCAGCTATAACTTCGCAATCGCAGTTTCTCCGAAGAACCCAAACGAGATTTGGTTTGGCGGCCTGTGGCTGAACCGCTCGCTCGATGGTGGGCAGACTTGGGAGGAACTCTATGGAAACTATCATACCGATCAGCACGCAATCGCTTTCTCAAGCGCAGGCGATAGGGTTTATGCGGGCAATGATGGCGGCATCTATGAGTCTACGACTCCTGAAGCATCGGCCGACACCGCCCTGGTTAATCTGAATAATGGGCTTGCAACTCTGCAGTTCTACTCGGGTATTTCGATGTCCCCTGGAGATGTTGCAAGCGGCCTCGGTGGTATGCAGGACAACGGCACAGCAGCATATGGTGGTTCCCCGAGTTGGGCCGCGGTTTGGGGAGGAGATGGCGTCAACACTGCCATTGATCCGACAAATCCGAGCATCCTATACACGACTTCTCAAAATGGCAATATTTACCGCTCCAGCGCGGGCGCCAACACTTCTGATTTCAGCACCTTCATGAAGGGACTGCCGGCGAACTCGGGCCCTTTCAACACCTCGCTGGCAATCGACAACAGCGATCCGAACAGGTTGTACACCTACACTAATGGCCAGTTTTATCGCACAGTTGACGGTAGCGGCAACTGGCAACTCTCATCCTCATTACCTGCAAGTGCGCCAGCGCCGCTTGCGATCAATGTCTCTCCCGTGGATCACAATGTCTTATGGGCTGCCACGTTCAACCTCACAGGTAATGCCGGGTATATCACTCAGAATGCAGCGGGTGCCGCCATGCCGACTTGGACCGCCCTGACCGTAACCTTTCAACGCAACATGACGCGCATTGCGCCTGACCCGCTGGACACAACTGTGGGGTACGGCACCGTATCCGGATACGCAGCATTCTCGAACGACAACGCAGGACACGTTATCAGGTTTGATAACTACGGCGCTTCGTGGGCCCCGATCGGCATGGGCCTGCCGGATGTACCGGCAAATGACCTGGTCGTAGATCCCGGCCTGCCCGATACGATGTATGTGGCGACTGACGTTGGGGTGTTTGTCACCACTGATGCAGGCGCAAGTTGGAGCCCAATGAACAACGGGCTCCCAAATGTGATTGTCACGGGATTAGTACTCGACAATCAGACGCGCACCCTTCGCGCAGGAACGCACGGGCGCAGTATGTGGCAGACGACGTTGCCCCCGGCTCTTGTCTTCAGAGCCTCGACTTCATCATTAGGATTTTCGTCTCAGGGTGGGGGTATAGCGAGTGCACCGCAAACATTCCTGGTGTTGAACAGTTCTCCACAGTCCATATCGCTGTTAACGGCTACGGTAGGACCTTTTGCTGAGACGAATTCCTGCGCAGGGCAGCTAAGCCCGGGCCAGTACTGCACTTATTCTGTTGTGTTCACGCCAACAGTGAATGGACCGGCCACGGGGTCACTGCAACTGACCGACCCGAACAGTGGGTACGCGGTAAGAGTGGCTCTGTCCGGAACGGCAAGCGCACTTTCCTTTCCGGCAAGTGTGAGTTTCGGCAATGTTGATCCGGGTAGTTCAGCCCACCAGGCAATTACATTTACCAATTCCAGCACGGCGCCACTCACGATCACTTCGATGACTGCGAGTGGCGATTTCCAGCTGGGAGCACCTTCCTGCCTGAATGTGACGATGCAACCGGGGAGTACGTGCAGCCAGAGTATAACGTTTTCGCCAACAACTGCGGGCGCCCGGACAGGGACACTCGTTGTCTCTGATTCGGTTGATGAGATCCAGCAGACGCTCGCACTCGAGGGAGTGGGAAGTGATTTCTCAATCACGCTCGCAACATCTCAAATCTCTTTGCAGCCGGGCGGCAGCGGTTTTGTTACCGTAAACCTTAGTTCGTCGACCAATTTCAGCGACGCCATCACATTGTCATGCAATGGGGTATCGCCTGGCGTCAGTTGTAACTTCCAGCCGACTGCCGTGACTTTAGCCTCCGGCACGGGCACCACGACGCTATCGATCACAAATCGTAGCGTGACTGCTCACTCGGATCCGGCTAAGAAGGTAAAACCGCATCTAGCAGTTGTTTTGGCAGTCGCATTATTCGGGATTCTGTTCCTTACAGAGAACTATTCCGAGAAACGTTCGCGTACTCGTGTTTACCTCATGCTGTCGCTCTTTGCGATGGCAATCATGCTTGCGTGTGGCGGCTCCTCGCCCAATCCGGCGATGTCACCAGGTCCTGGCGGAAACACGCCGGTTGCTTCGGGACAGAGTTCTCCCAACGTAATCTCCGTCGCGGTCAAAGCACAGGCAGGAACCGTGCAGCACACAGCGATTTTGACGGTGAGCATACAACCTTGAGCGCTGCTTAGGCCGGTTCCGCTCTACCAGCGTCTGATGAAATTGCCTATTACAAGGTAAGTGAATACTGTAGAAACTCCATTACAACGGGGATCCGGGACTCAGCCTCGCCCTCTGTGCTGGTTATACGCCGCATCCGCCAGTTCGACACTGCAGATGACGGCGCCTACCGTTCAGTGCTTCTGGCTTGAATCCAACATCGCCATGCACGTGCGCTAACTCAGGTCTGGTTCACTAGCGCGTCTGCCGCTTCGCTCTGGGCAGATGCGCGAAGAGCATGTGCTGAAAGCGATCGAAGCAGCCGAAAAGGCCACGCCCGCAAAAAAAGGTGGTCGGACAGACGGAGAACATCTGCGAAACCTGTGGATCATCTCCTTGCAGATGTGCCACCACAGTTCAGTAACTGATCTCCCATCACTACAACAAACGAGCCAAGCAGCCGCAAGGGCCGCCACCCAAGTTGGGGCCTCGCCCATCAAGAGGTGGTCCTATCCCCCAATAGCTGTCCCGCGAATCTGATTAACTGAACTAATTCCGGTTCTAACATGCACCTGAACCTCGATTTGGCTTGGGATTTGCTAGGTAGACCTGCTGAACGGTCCGGATGTGACTCTGATCACGATGCATTGTTTCTGACGCCATTTGTGCAACAAGTTTCACAGTAATCATCTTGGGACTAGACGAATGTGGAACTCTGCTTCAGACTTCGCCTCATTCACACTGACGAAGAACTATGCCCCTTTCAGCGAATCGGATGGGTTCCTCACTTAAGAACATATTCTTCCTGCTTTTCTTATTCTCATCACCCTGCTTACTTTTCGCTCGCCTAGGCGATATGGAGTCATCGGTTGAGGCCGACCGCATTCAAATGAAAGCGAGCCTGCGTGTTGTCAGCGCATCCGCGTACTCAGTCCATGAATTAGAGCAGCCCGACGGGATAGTAGTGCGAGAGTACGTGTCAGATGCCGCATCAGTTTTCGCTGTTTCTTGGCACGGAGCGTGGCGCCCTGATTTGCAACAGATATTGGGTCGGTACTACGAGACATTTTTGTCCGCTAACAATGCAGCGCGGAGAAGAAGAGGTCCGGTGAACATTTCAAGTCCGGGGCTGGTTGTTCAAATGGGAGGGCACCAACGGTCTTTTACCGGTCGTGCTTACATCCCTGAATTGCTGCCGCACGAAATAAGAGCTGAGGACATCCGATGAAGCGAGGGATTCCAGGCTATTGGTTCATCCTGTTTGTGCTCTGCACTTTGTTGCTCAACGCTGGTTGTGGTGGAGGCGGCGCAAGCAGCAATAGCGGCACGCCCGGAGGTAAGAGTACTGGAGGTAGTTCGGCTACTCCTGGCCAAGCACAAGGCGTGTATTCCGGAACGGCATCGTCTGGGAGTAACTTCGAAACCATCATCCTCCCGAATGACACGTACTATGCTCTTTATGGCACGAATAGCGGCAACACTTTCTATATCGAGGGGATGATTACCGGGCAGGGTACGTCGTCAAACGGCAGTTACACAGCTACTGTCATCGATTATTACTACACTGGGACAACATACAAAGGCTCAGTCACCGCGTCCTACGTGGCTGGATTAAGCATCAATGGGACCCTCACGGAGACCGGGAATCCTGTCGTCACCTTCAATGGAACGGCGCTTCCAAGTTCGTCTTTCAATTACAACACACCAGCAGCGCTTTCCGACACTTCTGGCGCTTGGACGGGCATGCTCATGAACGGGTCAACAGCCATCGTTACGATCAATCCCAATGGTACGTTCAGTGGCTCTGATTCCGGGTGCTTGTTTTCGGGAACCATCAATCCGGATGCTTCGGGAAAAAACTTCTTCGATATCTCTTTGACTTACGGCGCTACTCCTTGCCTCCTGCCGAACCAGACACAGTCCGGCATTGTCATCGATTATCTTCTGTTGGATGGTGTAACACGGCAGCTTATGGCGGGTGTTTCTGCCGGCACGAATTACGGAACTGTGTTTGTGTCAACCAGCAAGCCCGTCTCAATCGCCTCAGTATCGATCTCACCGATGATGGCCACGCTCACAGTAGGAGCAACCCAGCAACTCACTGCCGCCGCGATGGATGCCAGCGGCAGTCCTGTCCAGGCGCAGTTCACCTGGCACACCAGCTTTGGGGGCGTAGTGAGCATTGACAACAACGGACTCGCGACTGCCGTGGCACCTGGCACCGTGCAAATCACCGCCAACGCTGGTGGGATAACAAGCCCTGTAGCCACTCTGACCGTGACTCAGACTACCCAGGCAAACAATGTTGCTGCGATTACTGTTGATCGTGGCCCGACTGGCAGTTACACGAACGGCTTGTGGGCAACCGTCACAGTCTGTGTACAAGGCACTACGACCTGCCAGTCAATAGATCACGTGCTCGTGGATACTGGTTCGATGGGCCTGCGCGTGCTTGGTTCGGTGTTGACGCTCAATCTGCCGGCGGAAACCGACGCAAGTGGAAATACGATCGCTGAGTGTGGGCAGTTCTTGGATGGCTTCACATGGGGCCCCCTTCATACCGCTGACATTAAGATAGCGGGAGAGGCAGCTGGTTCTGTTCCCATCCAAGTTATTGGCGAGGCTTCATTCGCAGTCCCTCCCGGATGCACCAGCACCGGCGTCAATGAAGATACGCTCGCGACCTTGCAGGCAAACGGAATTCTTGGCATAGGTCTATTCCTGCAGGACTGCGGTAGCTTCTGCGTCACCAGTATTCCATCCACGGCCTTGTACTACAGTTGCTCCTCAACCCCGTGCAATCCCTCCACCGCGACGTTGGCCCAGCAGCTCCAGAATCCGGTGTCCAAGTTCACGACCGACAATAACGGCACCATCATTGAACTTCCTGGCATTTCGAATTCAGGTGCCCCCACTGTCTCGGGCTCCCTGGTGTTCGGGATCGGAACGCAGTCGAACAATGGATTGCAAGGCGCAATTCCTCTGGCGACGGACGCCCAAGGAAACATCAGCACTGTGTTCAATGGAACGCAATACAGCGGCACTTTTATCGATAGTGGATCGAACGGCCTGTTCATCCTTGATGCGGGCACTCTGGGCATCACCAACTGCGCCAGCCCCGATACTTCTTTCTATTGTCCAGGCGCGCCAAACACCACGGCCCTCAATCTGAGGAATGTTACGGCAACGAACTTAGACAGCCATGGCGACCAGAGCGCAGTCAGTTTCGGCATCGCCAATGCTGAGTATCTTTTCACGACGAACGGTGGCGCGAATTGGGCTTTGAACGATTTGGGGGGACCAAACGCCAGTACGTTCGATTGGGGCTTGCCTTTCTTTTTCGGGCGGAACGTATACACTGCGATCGAAAATCGAAGTACGCCGGCCGGAGTGGGGCCTTATTTCGCTTACTAGTGTAGGCTTCGAATTACACATCGTCCTCTTCCTTCGGCTGAACTCTTCAACGGCGAGTCCAGCAACCCGGAGCCTGCGCGGATTCACTATCGCACCGCAATCGGAATCCAGGCAGGCGAGTGACGCGACGTAGTGGGAAGCGGATTTATCAGATTCGCATCTCCAAGCCGCGATTGTTGCACGGACCGCAATAGGTGGCGATAACGGGCGTAGCTGTTGAAAAACTCCTGTTTAGACAGAGCATTTAATCCCGGCACGAGCCTTTTTGATCGGGACAGCTCTTATCATCGTCTTACTTTTACGCAGTCACGATCACCGGTTCCGGCCTAAAGCTTAGAAACCGCATCAGTCGTTTGAGATTCTGCGCCACAGCACCCAGATAGAACTGCTCGCGTACGAACTTCAGTCTGCGTAGGCGTAAACGTCGCAGGCCAACCTGATTCTTCAGCTCGGAGAACAGTGCTTCTACTTTGCGTCGCTCGCGTCGTGCTACTGCAAACTCGGGTGTCTTCGCCAACTCGTACGCTTTCTGTCTAGCGCCTTCGCATACGTGGATGTTGATCATCCGATACTTGCCACGCGTGCACTGCGGTTTCTGCGCACATCCGCGACAGCGCTTCGCCGTCGAATGATAGGTATGCACGCGGTTCAGCTTGTTGATGCCCACATACTTCAGCGGCTTGCCTTCCGGGCAGATGTAACAGTCATCTTCGGGTACATAAGTGAACTTCTCGATCCCGTACAGGTCCTTGGTCGGGTTGGGAGATTCTTTCACGCGAATGAAGGGCTTGATCGCGCGATCATCAAGCCACTGCAACATCTCACCATTGCCATAGGTCGTGTCGGCTGCCACCGACTCCGGATAGCGTCCCT
>CAZBCQ010000078.1:0-3657 GCA_964490255.1 uncultured Terriglobales bacterium
CGCAGGAGCGCGTCGCCGCCGGGAAACCAGCTCAAGGCGTCATTCGCTTGAACGCTTACCACCAGGCGAATCACGTCGTGCTCGAAGTCACCGATGATGGACATGGATTGAATGTCGAAAACATCGTGGCCAAGGCAATCGAGCGAGCCATCATAAGTCCCGAGCAAGCCGCTCGCATGAGCGAGCAGGAAAAGCTGGAACTGGTATTTGAATCGGGCGTGACGACCGCCGAGCGGCTTACGGAGATTTCCGGACGCGGCGTTGGCATGGACGTCGTGCGCAGCACGCTCACGCGCCTGAAAGGCTCGATCACGATCGATAGCACTCCCGGTGTCGGCACCACGTTCCGTCTTACGCTTCCACTGACGCTAGCCATTATCAAAGCTCTGCTTTTCCGCGTGGGTGCACGAGTCTTCGCGATCCCGCTCAGTTCAGTTGTCGAAATTACGCGTGCCACGGAACAGGATGTACACATTGTCGACAACGCCGAAGTCCTGCGGTTGCGCGAACAGTTGATTACCCTTGTACGCGTGAGCGAGTTGGTGCCGGGCAGCCAGCCTACTTCGAGCAAATTCTTCATCGTGATCATCGGTCTCGGCGATCGCAAGTTCGGACTGGTAGTCAATCGCCTGGTCGGCGAAGAAGAACTTGTTATCAAAGCGATCCAGGACAATTTGGTCTCGACCGAACTGGTTAGCGGGGCTTCCATCCTCGGCGATGGAACTGTTGTTCTGATCCTGAATCTTACGGCGGTGGTCGATCGTCTCGGACGAATGCGACTGCGTTCCGCCTCAGCACCACAGCCCAGCAATCTCAACAGTGTAGGGGCATCGGCATGAGAAACGGTATAGTTCGCGTGCTGGTGGTAGACGATTCTGCGTTGATGCGGAAACTCATTCCGCAAATCCTCGAACGCGACACGTCCATACAAGTCGTGGGCACCGCCATGGACGGCACCTTCGCCATGGAGAAGATCGCGGACCTAAGGCCTGATGTCGTCACGCTCGATCTCGACATGCCGCGCATGGACGGCATGGAAACTCTGCGCAAGATCATGCGGCAACACAAGCTGCCGGTGATCGTGGTCAGCTCGCTGACAACCGACGGTGCTTCGGCGACATTGAAAGCCCTGGGGCTCGGCGCATTCGATTTCGTTGCCAAACCTCAGGACACGACCAATAACATGAGTGCGGTCGCCGAAGAGCTGATCGAGAAGATCAAAGTCGCGGCACGTTGTGAAGTTGTCAGGGTTCCCGAACCGAAGGCCTCCGCGGCAAAGGGGCGCAAAGCGCGCAGGCCTGCTGCACCGAACAAAGTCGTGGCTATCGGCATCTCAACCGGCGGTCCACAGGCACTGCAATACATGCTGTCGCACCTGCCCGGGGAATTTCCTGCAACCATCCTGGTCGTGCAACACATGCCGGAAGGTTTCACCGAGATGTTCGCGCGCCGCCTCGACGAAACCTGCGCGCTTGAAGTGAAAGAAGCTCGCTCTGGCGACATGCTCCTGGCTGGACGTGTGCTCATCTGCCCCGGCAATCGCCACATGAAGGTAAAACGCATGCCGCTCGGCAATGTAGTCATTCTTGCAGACGGCGAGCGTGTCAACGGACATCGGCCATCGGTTGACGTGCTCTTCCACTCCGTCGCACAAGCATTCGGGCAGGACGCCATTGGCATGCTCATGACCGGCATGGGTGAGGATGGAGCCGAAGGTTTAGGCGCGATCAAAACCGAAGGCGGTCTCACGATCGCGCAGTCGGAAGAATCTTGCGTTGTGTTCGGTATGCCGCGGGTAGCGATTGAACGCGGCTATGCGACGAGGGTAGTGCCACTAGACGCACTGGCGAACTCGCTTATCGCCCAGTGTCAATTGCCCCCGCGTCCGCGTCCAGCAATGGCCGTGGCCGAGGCTGAATAGAAATTTGCGTTTCGCGAGGTTCGGACGAGCGTCTGGACTGAGCTGGAGGTGAGGTTTTTATGGAGCAGTTTGCCCCACTGGTTCGCAGCAAGGATCAGCGGCCGATTCGTTACCTGGTAGTCGATGACTCGATCTTCGCTCGCAAGAACCTGGCGAAGATGATCGAGACCTTTGGCGGCCAGGTGGCGGGTGAGGCTGGCGACGGTTGCACGGCAATCGCCGAGTACAGCCGCACACAGCCTGACATCGTGCTGATGGATATCACCATGCCACAGATGGAAGGCATCGAGGCCGCTGAGCGCATTGTTCGCCAAAGTCCGGATGCGCGCATCGTCATGGTCTCCTCTGTCGGATACCAGGAGAACATCATCGCTGCCCTGCAGAAAGGCGCGCGTCACTTCGTGCAAAAGCCGGTGAAGCCTGAAGTTCTGTACGAAGTGGTGAAGTATGTCCTGGGAGACTCCGCGACCGCTTCGCAGCCGGAGGCTGCCGCCGGGGTGACGCCGTGAAGATGGAACTCATTCAACCCTTCATCAACGCCGCCGACGCCGTGCTTGCGCAGGCTCTGCAGGAGCCCACGACCATCGGCGCCGTCAGCATGGAAGAGGAAGCCTATCGCCGCAAAGGAATCGCGGCCATGGTGCTGGTCAACGGCGACATCGAAGGCCGCGTGATTTTCGATCTCGAGCCCAAAGCTGCGCGCGTGATCACCTCGAAACTGATGGGGACCGACAATCCTGATTCCGACGAGTTCGTTCCGGAAGCGATCTGCGAGCTCGCTAACCAGGTAATCGGCAATGCCGTCACTGTGCTAAACGATCAGGGATTTAACTTCAAAGTGCATCCGCCCGAGGTGCACACCGCCCCCCGTGGAATCGGGAACAGCGAGGACACCGAAGCCGTCGTCATGTGCTTCGAAACGAATACTGGGGCCGTGTTCATGAATATAGCAATGCGCTACAACCGTCGGCGCAAGAACGACGGCGACTAAAAGGTTGGAAGCCTAACCGGCTGCCGCCTCCTGAAACGCAAATTGCGGGACTGACAACCATCAGTCCCGCTCTTTTTTGCAATAATCAGTGATTACTGGGTAACAGTAAGAAAAGTCGGGTTGGGGCTCGGCGTTGTAAGCGTGACTGGAACCGTGTCGGTGGCGGTATGGATGACGCTGACATTTCCCGATCCCTTGTTGGGCGTATAGACCTTCGTCGAATCAGGCGACGAGTCGATCCATACTGGATTCGTACCTACCGGTATTGTCTTCACCAAGGCGAAACTCATAGCGTTGAAAACGGAAACCGTGTTGTCGGCCGAGTTCGCGACGTAGAACTTGCTTCCATCTTGCAGGGCTGTCACCGCCATCGGCGCCGATCCGGTAGTGACCGTATTGAGTAGCACAGGTGTATTTGTGTTCGCGTTGAATACGCTCACGGTGTTCGAACCCGTATTCGCAACGTACAGCCGGCTTAGGTTCGTGTCATAGGAGATGCCGTAAGGTGAGGTACCCACGGTCAATGTAGCAATCACCGCCTGAGCGCCTGTGTCGATCACGGACACGGTTCCGTCCGCCTGGTTAACCACGTAATAGAAAGCGCCATCGGCGCGCATGACGGCTCGCACGGGATTGTGTCCAACCGGTACCGTCGCTAGTACAGAATTGTCGAGCGTCGAGATCACCGTAACTGTTCCATCCCCCTGGTTCACGCAAAACACTTTGGCGTTATTCGGCGTGATCG
>CAZBCQ010000078.1:3757-7205 GCA_964490255.1 uncultured Terriglobales bacterium
ACTGTTCCATCCCCCTGGTTCACGCAAAACACTTTGGCGTTATTCGGCGTGATCGCCACCGCTACAGGATGGGTGCCAACGTTGATAAAACCAGTAGCGGCTTTCAGCGAGTTCGAAATCACTGCAACCTGATTCAACCCGTTGTCCGCAACGTAAGCGGTCGTGGAGTTCTGCGCGGAAAAAACCGGCGCGGATCCCGTAGGAAGCGTCAATGTCGTGGTCGTGAATGAAGGAAATGCAGGGTTATATAACGTTACGGAGTCGCTACCCTGGTTCGCGGCGATCGCCTGAGAAGTTCCGAACACTGAGACGTGTACCGGGTTCACACCCACAACGGCGTTGCCAATGTTTGTATCCCCGGAAACGTCGACGGTAGCAGCACCACTCGTCGAGGTACCATTCGGTCCCACAACAATCGCGTAAAAAGTCTGCGCAGGATTGGCGCCTGGAGGAATGATAGGATTCGCCACCGGACGATACACGTCCCCGCACGACGAAAGCCCTATCGTGATTAGCAAAAGAACTGCTGCCGGTGCAAAAAGTGATAACCGTTGACGGACCAAGCTAGGTTGTGTCGGCACTTCGCCGCTGAACTCCATCACACAAAGTGAGTTGAAGAACTATTGTAGTGGTCAACCGGAATTCCCGCAAAGAAGGGCCGCATTAGCCCGTTCCGAATGTGACAGCGCGTACGCGAGAATTGAACCTGCGGCACAGAAAAAGTCGTGGTAACGCTGCGCAGACGTCCCACTTGCGAGCGCGACTTTGGATCCAGCTAAGCGGCTCTCTTCCGGTTCGGGCGCTTCTTGGCGTGAGTTTCGGATGCCTCCTGCGCCCGCTCGACACGTTGTGCTGGCTTCTTCTGCATCTGCGCCAAGCTCTGCTTGAGCGCGCTCATTAGATCGGTGACAGGAGCAACTTTCGGCTTGGGGACTGCCGCCACTTCCCTTCCTTCTAAATGCGCCTTGATCAACTCCTTCACATTTTCTTCGAAGGTATCGTGATACTTGCTGGGGTCGAACTTCCCCGATAGTGCTTGAATCAACTGGTGCGCAACTTTCACCTCCGACTCGCGCACTTCCACATCCGGTTTCCCAAACTGCTCAACCCTGCGCACCTCATCTTCGTAATACATCGTGTGCAGCATCAGCCCGCCCTCGTGTGGACGAAGAAACACGGTGTATTCGCGGTTGTGCATCGTTAGTTTGGCTATGGCTACGTACTTCGTTTCTTCCAGGGCCTGCGCAAGCAGCGCGTATGGGCGTTTCCCGGGTTCCTCCGGAACCAGGTAGTACGACGACTCGAAGTAGATGGGATCGACCTCGGCGGCCTTTACAAATTCCAGGATCTCCATGGCCTTAGCAGTTTTCGGCTCGATCTTCTTGATCTCATCAGGCTCAATGATCACGTACTCGCCGCGGCGATATTCGTAGCCCTTCACGATCTCATCGCGACCGACCACCTTATCCTCTTCGGGGCAAATCAATTGCTGCTTGACGCGCACGTGGTCGGGACGATGCAGCATGTGAAACGAAATGCGCGAACTGCGTGCGCCGGAAAATAAACGCACCGGCATAGAGATGAGTCCGAATGTTAGATACCCCGTCCAAACCGAGGCAGGCATGAGCAGATCCTCCCGAGTCGCCGCCCGCCTCTGTGCAGCACATGCGGGCCAACTGATACGATGCGCAACACTGGACAGATGTTGATGATCGCAACTCTTTTGGCATCGCTGCTGCTGCTTTGGCTACTCGATCAGAGGTTGCCTCTGCAACGTGTTCCGATAGCGATTGTGATCGCCACGCTCTTCGGACTTGGCGGCTATCTCAGCCGAGGTGTCACTAAGTCGGGCGCGATCGCCGGCGGAATTCTGGCATTTCTGCTTTACGTGTCGGCCGGACCGCCCGCCTTCGTGACGTTATTCGGCGTATTCATCCTCACCTGGATAACTACCCGCATCGGCTACGTGCGTAAAGCCGCAATGGGCTTGGCCGAAAACCAGAAAGGCCGTGGCGCGCAACAAGTGTTCGCCAATGTGGGAGCGGCAGCGGGATTCGCACTCGCGGGACTCTTCGCCCCCGTCCTGCAGATCGCTTCCGCAGCAGCCCTGGCCGAAGCAGCTGCCGATACTGCCTCCTCCGAATGCGGCGAGGCGCTTGCCAGGCGCGCGTACCTCATCACCAGCCTGCGACGAGTCGACGTCGGCACCGATGGTGGCATCAGCTTGCCGGGCACGCTCGCCGGAATTGTGGCTTCGTTCTTGGTAGCCATGCTCGCGTCCGCCGCGGGCTGGATTTCAAATCGCCATCTGTCCGTCATCGCAGCGGCTGGCTTTTTCGGCACACTGTTTGACAGCTTCTTGGGAGCAACCCTGGAAAGGCGCGGAATGATTGGCAATAACGGAGTGAACTTCGCCAGCACAGTGGTCGCCGGGATCATTGCGTTGCTTCTGAATCTCACGATTTCATAACGGATTTAATCAGGCCCTCCACACCATTCCACGTGATCTGCACCCCGATCGAGAGCAGTACAAAAGCAATCACGCGCAGCACTCCATGCGCTGTTTGAGGCGACACCCGCTGGCTGATCCTTGGCGCGTACTCATAGCAGACGAACACGGTCACGGACAGCACCACAACCGCCAGGAAGATTCCCAGGTGCGCCAAGGCATTGCTGAGAAGGTCCTTGGTTGAGGCATGCGCTGTCAGCGTGAGCATTACGACGATCGTACCGGGGCCAGCAGTGACCGGAAACGTGAGTGGATAAAAGATCTTTTGGCCGAGGGTGCCTCTACTCGTTTCTGCTGCCTCAGTTTTGCTTTGATCCCGCGCGTCCGGTTTATTCAACAAGGTCCAGCCCATCGAGGCCAGAACCAGACCTCCAGAAACTTGCACTACCGGCAGCGAAATCCCGAAAAATGCCAGCAAGGCCGTGCCAACCAATTCAACTACCAGCAAAAACAGCACGGTGTTGAATGCAATCTTGCGTGCCAGATCCCGATAGACCGAGAGCGGCTGATCTCCCACCAGACCGAGGAAGATTAACGCAGAGCCAAATGGGTTGATCAGCGGCAGCAACGCGCTGAATGCAAGGCCGAAGAACTTCGCGAGAATGGCAACGGTCGCCATCGGGTGTTACAGCATAGCATCTGCTCTCCAGACATGAATGATTCACCACCAATGCTTCATGCTCCGAGAATTTCGGCAGCAACGCGAAAAGTATTGGCGTGAGCTTCGGCAGTCAACTCAATCGGCTTCGCGTATCCGCCGCCCAGCGTGACGACAAGTGGCACGCCTTCGGCGCGCACGGCTGTCATCACTGACCGGTCCCGTTGCTTCAGTCCTTCATGCGTGAGTTTCAGTTTTCCAAGCGCATCGGCGTAGAGCCCATCCACGCCGGATTGATAGAAAACAATTTCCGGGCGAAACTCAAATACCTTCGGAAGGAC
>CAZBCQ010000078.1:7305-17385 GCA_964490255.1 uncultured Terriglobales bacterium
ACGCAAAAACCCGAGCCCTCGCCACGGAACGCATGATGAGTTCCGCCGGCCAGAGTCCCGCCCCAGCCCCTACTCAAAGCCTCTTCCATCGCGCTCAGGGTTCCGCCCACGGAAGCCATCGTTCGGCGAACCAGCTGTTCGGACCACGGAAAGCCGATTCGCCTGATCTCCTGCGCCGACAAGGTTCCCGCAAGAAATCGCCGAACGTATTCGGGATCGTGCGCAAGCTCCACGGTCTCTGACGACGCGAGTGGCGCCACCACGAATTCGAACCATCCATCTGTCGAAAGCAGGTCGCGAATCATGCGGTATTTGGGCATCGGGAAACGATGTCCGGCGGGAAGATCCATCGCGTATTGGTCGGTATAAAAAAGACGGCGCGACATGCGAACTACGTAATGTGCAGCTTCCAGAGAGCGTAGCTGAGACTTTCGCGAAGCAAGCCTTCCACTCGACCCCAGGCCGTTCGCGGACGCGAGTCCGGCCGCGGCGAGCCGTATACCTGGAATCCCTCGGCTTCCATCAATTGCTTGACGCGAAAGATGTGGTAGGCATCGCTAACCGCGATCACCGAATGCATGTTGTTGGTACGCAGGATCACTGCAACGCGATCGGCGGACCGGGCTGTATCGCTTCCCTGCGTCTCCGCAATCAGGTTGACCTCAGGAATGCCCTTCCGCAGCAGATAATCGTGTCCAACGCCGCCTTCGCTGAATTGGGGATCGCTACCAAAGCCGCCCGTGGTAATCACCACCGGAGCCAGGCCATGCTGAAAGAGATCGTAGCCGTGCTCAAGACGTTTCCGCAGAACGGGCGACGGCCGCCCCGAGTATTCGGCAGCCCCAAAAATCACAATGGCGTCCGCGGAATGCGCCGGATCTCCGTTCGCCTCGGCAAGAATGCGCAAACTGGTCGACACAAAGTAAAACGCAAGGAGGAGTACGACGACTAGAAAAGCCAGCCAGACTCGTCGTCGGGCTGGCCGCTTTTCCTTGGAGACCGTGCTCAACTCGCGCCGAGTGCCTCGCTCAAAGCTTTTTGCACTTCCTGCGATGGGATAGCTCCCTCACGTTGAATGCTCCAGATCCCCTGGTCGCCGCTCAGATCGATAATCGTCGACGCGACTTCGCGTGGCGAACGTCCACCGTCAATGATGATGTTCAACCGTCCGCGCAGTTGATCGTGAACCTCTTCTGCCGTCGTGCACTCGGTGGCGCCGCTCAAATTAGCCGACGTAGCGGTAATCGGCAGACCAGAAGCATGAATGACCGCCACCGGAATCGGAGCCGCCGGAACACGCAATGCCACATTGCCGGTGTTAGCAGTCACCTTCAGTGGCAGCCGCGAAGATGCACGTACAATCATTGTCAGTGGGCCCGGCCAGAACTTGCGAGCCAGCACATAGAATTCATCGGGCAGAGGCCGTGACAGCTCTTCTGCCTGCTCCACGCTCTCAATCAGCAGTGACAGTGGCTTATGGCGAGAACGAGACTTGATGTCATAAATGCGGTCAACCGCGCGCAGGTTTAACGGATCGGCCGCCAAGCCGTAAAACGTATCGGTGGGCATGCCGAGCACTTCGCCATGGCGGATCTTGTCCGCAGCATAGGCGATGAGCGAAGCTTCTGGATCGGCGCTACTTATCTTTATGATTTCGGCGTGCAATCAATCCCCTCTCATGGGAGCACCAGCTAGCCGGCCAAGCTGCTAGCCGCGACGGAATCACGTTCGGAAACGGCGAAAAGTAACATACCATCGCGACGGTCCGCAAGTGAGCTGAATCGGGGCAACCGGCGCTACGGTTCGCTTCATATCCTGAACGCGGACGCGGCCAATGCTGGTGACAGATGAGCTTGTCCTTGGAAGCGTATCATGTAACGCGGGGTAAATGGAAAGTGGGCCTGAATCCAGTCGCAGAAAGCGCGCTTCGCGGACGGTTACGAAGGGTCACAAGCAGGCAGAATTCGCTGGTAAAAGAGCTGCGCCAGGCGTTTCAACGCAGCGAGCTGACCCCTGACGGCTACTGCGCCGTGGAAGGCCAGCACCTCGCGGAAGAGGCCATTCGCAGCGGGCTTCGCTTCAAGGCCGTTTTCTTCAGTGATGAAGCCGGAAGCCGTATCGAAAAGTTACTTCCGCAGATTTCAAACCAGGCGGAAGCTCTGATCCTGCCGGACGACGTTTTCCGCAGCGCCGTCGATACCGAGACGCCACAGGGCATTGCCGCGCTGGTGAAATGGCCTGAGCACAAGCCCGAACAGATTCTCGCCCGCGAGGATCCGTTCCTGGTCGCCGCGGTCGGCGTACAGGACCCAGGAAACCTGGGCACGATCATCCGCTCAGCCGAGGCATTCGGCGCCACAGCCGTCCTGCTCGGCGAAAAGACGGTCAGCGAATTCAATTCCAAGGTCGTGCGCGCGTCAGCTGGATCGGTGTTCCGCGTCCCTTTGATCCATGCGGACCTCAACCGCGTCGAAGAACTTCGCGCGCGCGGCGTGCGCTTCCTGGCAACGTCCTCGCACAAAGGAACTCCGATCGATGAAGCCGACCTCCGAGGCGGCGTGGCTCTGATGATCGGCAGCGAAGGCGCGGGGCTTCCCCGGGACTACATGGCCCGAGTCGACGAGACCGTCCGCATACCGCAGTCGGAGCGCGTCGAGTCGCTGAACGCCGGGATTGCGGCGTCAATTCTGCTGTACGAGGCGGCCCGGCAGAGACGAGCCGCAGCTGCGAGCATCTCAGAAGAAAAAGCATGAGCCTGTTTGCGCCCTTACCGAGTGGACCCCAGCCAGTGGACATGAGCCGTCCGCTGGCCGATCGCATGCGTCCGCGGACGCTCGATGAATTCGTCGGACAGGAACACCTGCTCGCACCCGGCAAGCCTCTGCGCTTACAGATCGAGCGCGATGATCCCGGTTCCATCATCTTCTGGGGACCGCCGGGCGTGGGCAAGACCACCCTGGCGCACATCATCGCCCGCATGACACGGGCAGAGTTTGTGGAGTTCTCTGCGGTACTCACCGGGATCAAAGAGATCAAGCAGGTCATGGCCGACGCCGAGAAGGCCCGCCAGTTCGGCACACGCACCATCGTCTTCATCGACGAAATCCATCGCTTTAACAAGGCGCAGCAGGACGCGTTCCTTCCCTATGTCGAAAAAGGCTCCATCCGGTTGATCGGCGCGACCACCGAGAATCCGTCATTCGAGATCATTTCGGCGCTGTTATCGCGCTGCCGCGTGTACGTCTTGAATCCGCTGACCGAAGCCCAGATCGTGGATCTGCTGCGGCGAGCTCTCGAAGATACGGAGCGGGGGTTGGGCAATCTGAACGTGAAGGCTTCCGATGAGGCGCTCGCCCGCATCGCGGCCTATTCCAGCGGGGATGCGCGGTCCGCCTACAACGTGCTCGAAGTGGCGTCGACGCTAGCGCAGGAAACGCCGGAGCGCGAAATCACGGACGTCATGGTCCAGGACGCTGTTCAGAAACGCATCCTGCTCTACGACAAATCGGGGGAAGAGCACTACAACCTGATTTCGGCACTACATAAATCCGTCCGCAATAGCGATCCCGATGCTTCGCTCTACTGGCTGGGACGAATGCTCGAAGCGGGCGAGGATCCACTCTACGTCGCTCGCCGAGTCGTGCGCATGTCGGTCGAAGACATCGGCCTGGCCGATCCAAACGCGCTTTCGCTCTGCATGGCCGCTCGGGACGCCGTTGACTTCATCGGCATGCCGGAAGGCAATCTTGCTCTCGCCCAGGCCGTGGTTTATTTGGCGCTGGCGCCAAAGTCGAATGCCCTTTACACCGCCTATGGCTCAGTGCAGCGAGACGTGGAAGAAACTGCGCAGGAGGCCGTGCCACTGCATCTCCGCAACGCACCTACTCCCTTAATGAAGAATCTTGGATACAGCTCGGGCTACCAATATGCGCACGACGTCGACGGCAAAGTCGCCGACATGCAGTGCCTGCCAGACAAGCTGCAGAGCCGCCGCTATTACCATCCGACGAACGAAGGTGTGGAAAAGCGAATTCGGGAGCGCATGGAAGAAATTCGGCGAAAACGGGCTAAGGGCGCCCCGGAAACAGATGTTTGATCCCTGTCATTCCGAGCGAGGTCGCATCTTGCGACCGAGTCGAGGGACCTTGGGTTGTTGAAACCTACAGCCGCGCCCGATGTTCCTTCAGAATGCAGCTGTCCATCACAACCAACAATCCCGCTTTGCGCGCCTTTTCCGCCGCCTGCTCGTGAACCACTCCCTCCTGCATCCAGATAGCGCGTGCTTTGAGCTGAATCGCTTGATCGACGATCTCCGGAACAAACTCTGAGCGGCGGAAAATATCTACGATGTCGATCGGCCCCCGGACATCCAGCAGCGAAGCATAGGCCTTCTCGCCTAAAACCTCATCAGCCTGCGGATTCACGGGAATGATGCGGTATCCGTGCGATTGCATGTAGGCGGAAACCCCATGGCTGGGACGCATTGGATTATCCGAGAGCCCAACCACGGCAATGGTGTGTGACGTACGAAGAAGGTCGGCAATTGGATCGGACTGAGCCACGCATCCCCCCGGGAACCCGATGAATTCTACTGAGCTAAGGGGATTCTGGCTAGCGCGAAGCAAGATAGGTCAATCCTTCTTATTGCTCTGTGTCTTCTCGCGATACATTTTGAACGAAAGCTTGCGGAGTGTATCTGAAACATTCTTGTTCATCGACAACGTCTTCAGATCCGGTGGAAGCAGGTTCTTCATTATTGGCAGTGCGACGTCAAGCGGACACCTTGGATTCGAACTCAGGGCCCGCATTACGCCATACAGCTTCATGAACTTTCGCTTCCCCGCAATTCCGCGCAGGACGGTTTCCTGCACATTCTTCATCGCCGCGAACGTCTCCACTTCCTGATCGGTCAGCTTGGGAGATTCCAGCACGGCACTCGAAACTACTTTCGAACCGTCGCGTATGAGGACGAAGCGCTCCTCGCGACTGCCCTTCATTGCCAGTTGGACACGGTCGCCAACGCTCATGCGCGCGATCTTCTGCAACGTCGAGAGCCGTTCCGGCTTTGCGGGAGCGGGTTTTGCGGCAGCAGCTTGTGGCGTTGCGACCGGCTTGGCTACCTCCACGACCTCCAGATGACTGCGTTCGTCCTCGCTCGCATCGGCCAGTTCGAACGGCTTGCCCTCGGCAGCGGCAATGGCGGCAGCGTTCTCCGCCTTGTAACGCGCCAGTTCCGCTTCCACCTCGGGCGAGTTCGGTTCATCCGTCACCACATCGCCTGCCTCAGTCGCAGTCTGCTGCGCGTTCGGCGTCAGCGACGCGAGTTCCGCGGGAGTCACATGAGGATTGCGCGCCAACTCTTCGCGCACCCGAGCGATGGACTGGGCACGTGCACTCACCAGCAACTCAATCGCAATTTCGCGCGATCCTGATTTCGCGAGTTCCACAATGTCCTTCTCGGGCACAGCCGGATTCTCCAGAAGCACCGGAAGCAAATTCGTACGAAGATTCGCAGGTTCGACGAGGTATTCGAGCACGGCGGCTGGCGTTTTGGGATTCGCCGCAATTGGCCCCAACTTATCTTCTTTGAAACCGGCCAGGGTAAGTCGCGCCTGCTCCCCAAACAGCTGGTGCTGCGAAAGGTACACCAGGATTTCGACGATCTCTTCCGGCGGAAGCGATAGCGCGCCATGCGATGCCGACCGCATCACCGATGGAGGCACCGCCGACTCGCGAATTAGATCGAGCATCTTAGGCATAACTATCTTTTTCTCGCGGCTACAGCCGACTCGAGTTCGCTGACCTCGCGTTCCAGTTCGTCCAGCAGTCGCTGGTTCCCTCTCGCGTGCGGTGTCAGGCCATTACGCACCATGGCATCGCGCAAGGCATCCACCATCGCGCGGTAGTACCAGAGCGTGCCGTCCTTGCGTCCCTTAAAGCGGTCGAATACCGGATCGCCGATCTCGCGAAAATCCGCAAGAATAGCACGTACATTGTGCAACTTGTCAGCTGCGGAAACCAAGGTTACTTCCGAGTCGGCGTGCTCCCGCACGTGACTTACGTAAGCTCGCTTGCGTTCCATCCATGGTGGCTTGGGTTCGATTTCGGAATCGGTACAGCCTTCGACGATATGCGCCACGCGCTCGCCATATTCGGTTTGAATGAGTTCCAGCGTGGGACGTCCACCCTGATCCTCGACAGCGTCGTGCAGCAGCGCAGCAATCGCCATATCTTCGTCGCCACCTGCCTCAATCACCAGGGAGGTCACCCCAAGCAGGTGCGAGATGTACGGGATGTTGTGCCCGCCCTTTTTGAACTGGCCATTGTGCAATTCGGCGGCAAAGACCATGGCGCGACGGAAACGCTCACCAAGACCAGTGCTGTCGCTCACGTTCTCTCCGATGTGTCAGGATCACCGCAGGTTTCATGTTCGCAAGCAGCGTGGGGCATCAACGGCGAATCGCAACAGGTCTCGCCGCGAATGCCTTCGATACCTTCGCGCACGATGATCGGGATCATGATTAGACCTGCAACGGGATCCGCCCACCGCCATCCGAACAGCGCGTTTACCGTCAACCCGCCGAGAAGAATGGCCGAGAGGTAGGCACAGAGATCCGTCTGACGCGAGTCGGCCTGCATGGCGCCACTGTTGAGGGCCGACGCCACCCGGCGCTTGGCGCGCGCAAGCAGAGGCATGACGACGAGTGATGCAATGGCCAGCAGAATTCCCGGCAGGCTCTTCTCCGGAGCTTCATGGCGGACCAGAGTGTGAATAGCGTCGTACGCGATGTAGATGGCGAGGAGCAGAAAACTAGCTCCCACGAGCCGCACTGCCAGTCGTTCCCGGCGCTCGCGATTGGCCGAATCGTGATCCGACTGCAGCCGCCAGATCAGAGCTGCTCCCGAGGCGCATTCGATCACCGAATCAAAACCGAAACCGACGAGAGCGATGCTTCCCGCCAATACTCCGGAGACAATCGCCACGAGCGCTTCCAATGAATTCCACGCCAGCGTGAAGTATTCCAGGCGCAGGCCACGCCGGATGATAGTTGGACGTGTGCCGAGTGCGAGGTCAGGCGAGGTCATGGGAACTCTAGCTGTGGGTGTCCCACAGTTTTGGGTGCCCCACCCTAGCCCTCTTTTGGCTTGGGTGGGAGTTCAAATCTGCACCACTAACTCGGTTGTTCGTCGCGCCGCATCAGCAGATACGCGCGAATCAACGGCTGCAGATCGCCGTCGAGCACGCGATCCACGTCACCGATCTCCATCTTCGTACGATGATCTTTCACCATGCGATACGGAGCGAGCACATACGAGCGAATCTGCGATCCAAAGCCAATGTCCAACTTCGAATCCTCTATCTTCTTCGAGGCCGCACGCTTCTTTTCCAGCTCGTGCTCGTACAGCTTTGAGCGCAACATGCTCATCGCGCGCTCGCGATTCTTATGCTGAGACCGCTCATTCTGACAACTCACCACGATTCCGGTCGGAATGTGCGTGATGCGCACCGCAGAGTCCGTCGTATTTACGTGCTGGCCGCCCTTGCCGCCTGAGCGATATGTATCGGTGCGGATGTCCTCCGGCTTGATATCAACCTGTATGCTCTCGTCGATCTCCGGAGAGACGAACACGCTGCTAAACGACGTATGCCTGCGCTTCGCCTGATCGAAAGGTGAAATCCGGACAAGCCGATGCACACCGATCTCGCTCGTCAACATGCCATAGGCGTAATCGCCAGTCACCGTGAACGTCGCTGACTTCAGCCCCGCTTCTTCACCCGGTTGATAGTCATTCACCACGGCGCTGAAGCCCTCTCGCTCGGCCCATCGCAAATACATGCGCAGCAGCATGTCCGCCCAGTCCTGCGACTCGGTTCCACCCGCCCCCGGATGAATGGTGACGATCGCATTCAGCAGATCGTTGGGCCCCGAAAGCAATGTCTCCGTTTCGAGCTTCTCCACCTGGACCTGCAGTGCATCGATTTCGCGCTTCAGTTCCGGCTCAACCTGCTCGCCCTCGCGTGCCAGTTCGAGATAGGCTTCGATATCGCCGGCGCGGCGCGCCAAGTCGGCTTCCGTATTCAGCGACGACTCGAGGCGCTTGCGTTCGCGCATGAGCGTCTGCGAGCGCTCTGGGTTCGACCAGATGCCCGGATCGGCTATTTGTTTTTCGATTTCGTTCAGTTGCTCGCGGGATTTGGAGGGGTCAAAGATACTCCCGCAGGTCGCGAACCTTGTCGCGTAAACCGCTATATGCCTGTTCCAGTTCTTCGACCATTATGCTCGTAGCGTCCTGTTCTTCGAGATCAGCGCGATCAACGCGCCTAGCGCGATTATCGCACAGGCCCACGCGAACCAATCGCCGTGGCGCGTGTAGAAAGTGGTTCCGGTCACTACGCCGTAGGGGACATCGAGCGCAACGCGAACGTTGCGGGGAAGCTGCGCCACCACTCGCCCAAAGGGATCGATAGAAGCGGAGATACCTGTGTTCGTCGATCGCACGATCCAGCGCCCATTTTCGATCGCTCGCATTCGCGCCATCCGCAGATGTTGTTCCGGAGCGCCTGTATCCCCGAACCAACCGTCATTGGAAATGTTGACAAACACCTGCGCGCCTTTGGCGGCGAACTGGCGCACTTCGTTCGGGAATACCGATTCGTAGCAGATAAAGACGCCGACCTTATAACTATGCACCGGCAAAGCCATGCGCTCGTATCCGGGAGCGAAGTCGCTCACCTCGCGCGTGAGCTTATGCGCAAAACTGAAGAGATCCTTGAAAGGAACGTATTCGCCAAACGGCACCAGATGAACTTTGTCGTAACGCGCGAGCGCGTCGCCTTGCGGCGTAACGATCACGGCCGAGTTATAGATGCGGCGGTCATCGCCTGAAGGCGGCAAGCCCACTTCTCCGGCGATTACGAAGGCGTGACTATCGGTGGCCATCTTGCTGACCGTCTGGCGAAAGCGCGCATCATTCTCAAAAAATGGCGCCGGCGACTCCGGCCATATCACCAGGTCCGGCAGCGGATCGCCTGACATCAACTCGCCCGGCTGCGGAACACTCAGCGTACCCAGTTCGGCCAATGTCTTTTCGTAGAACTCGGGAGTCCAATTCAGATTCAATGCAAGATTCGGCTGCACCAGCCGTGCGGTGCCATTCGCAGGCTGCGGCGGAGCCGTGAAGAAGCTTCCGGTTTGCAGGACGCCAACGAGCAAAATGCATCCGGCCAAAACCAGCGTACGTCGTTCTCGCCGTCCCACAAATACCGACGCGAAGGCGGCATTTACTAGCAGCACTTCGAATGACAATCCGTAAACGCCAGTGATCGTCGCGATACGCGAGAGCGGGAGGTTGTCCACCAGCGCAGTTCCCATCAAGTCCCATGGAAAGGCGATCACGCGCGAACGGAACAGTTCCAGAGCGACCCAGAGGAAAGGCGCAACAATGAGCGCCCGCGGTCCGAGTTTCAGCCGGCCCGCCGCTAGGGCGAATAACCCGCCAAATGCCGCATGGACCAGTCCGAGGTACAGGCAGAAGAGAACAAGGATTCCAGCCGCAACGGGAGCGTCCAGCTCGCCGTAGGAATTCATGACGTGATAAATCCAGTAGCAGGAGCCTAGGTAGACGATCACGCCGCTGACGTAGCCGAGAATGAGCCCCTGTCGGACTGACGCTACGGAACTGGGAACGCGCCCGAGGCGGCGCGCATGAAGGATTGCAATGAGCAGTGGCGTAATCGCGATCCAGCAAAGCCAATTTAGATTTGGGATCGGGAATGCGAGTACCTGCAGTACCCCGGACACGACTGCCAGCAACCATGCCTGCCATGGGATCGTATACGACGTCGAGCGTCGCTCCAGCACACGTCGAGGCAGCTTTTCGACCTCAGGAAGTTGGCGAGTTCCAGCCATGAGTACCAGAGTCAATTGTAAATGCTATGTAGCTCAGGGACGGACGATGCGATATCGGTTAAATTCGTGGTTGTCAACGCGGCGGGAGCTCATCCATCGCCAATGGGGAGCGTTCTCCTTCGTAAACCCCGGACCAAAGAAGACCGTCGGCCGCACCGTACTAAACTTC
>CAZBCQ010000078.1:17485-19568 GCA_964490255.1 uncultured Terriglobales bacterium
CTCCTTCGTAAACCCCGGACCAAAGAAGACCGTCGGCCGCACCGTACTAAACTTCTGGTTCGCAAGCTCTTGCGGCGTGCGCGGCTGTTCATCGGGAACAAACTCGCCCACCTCGATGGGTGCAATGGTCAGGAACTTTTCGTCGACCAGCCCCGCGCGCGCCATGCGCCCGTAAAGCGTCGGCCCCCCTTCACAGAGCAGATAGCGAATGCCGAAATCCCGATGCAGCAGCTCGATCATTCGCAGCAGGTCGACCGTCTCACCCTCACCCGCAACCACAATCTGCACGCCCGGACTTCGCGGCGTTCGCTCGAGCCGCGCCGCTCCGGACGTCGTAGTTACGACGATCGGATCCACGTGCTCGCCATCGAAGCAACGATAGTCGGACAGGTCGATGTTACCGGAGCCGCTGACAAAAATGTTCTTCTCTCGCGCACGCCCCAACTTCCGACGCAAGTCGCGCAGTGCGGGATCCATGATCCGAAAAACCGGACCACGTTTTTCCTTCCCACGCAGATTGGTTTCGTCGATCAGCGTGTTGACGCCGACCAGCACCGCATCCGCATGAGCGCGCAGCAGGTCCATGAGCCAGCGGTCTTCCGCAGACTGCGAGATATCCGCCCCCGAGGCGTGATAGCCGCGGAACGACACGATGCCATCGAGCGACTGCACGAAGTTGGAGTAGATCCAGGGACGATCAGCCGGCGGTTCGGGAAATCCCAGCTTTCCGTATAGCGCATACGCAGAGTCTTCGATCGGCGACGTTTCACCTTGATCGAATAAGATTTCGAAGCTGCGCATGCGTCTCCCGAAGTAATCAGTGAGCGGTTGCTGCCTTCGTAGCCTTCAGCGTGCGAATGTAGCGCACCAATTGCCAGCGCTTCTCTTGCGAGAGGGACCCGAACGCCGGCATTCCCTTGCTCACGTTGCCATTGGCGATCTTCCACTCCAGCGCGCCGTCGCTCTGCCCCTGAACGCCTGGGGACTTTAGATTCGAGGCTCCGGCCAGACCCGCATCGCCCGTCTCACCATGGCAGGCCGAGCAGGAACGCAGATACGCAGACTGTCCTGCCTCGGTTGCATTGGCGTCTTTGGCCAATGGATTCTTCTTCCCGGCGGCGGAAGCCGGCGCTTTCCAGCTCGCGTCGTGACCGGCCGATTGTTGCGCGATGAGACCCAGTTCTAACCCGGACAAGCAAACTATCAAAAACAGACACTTCAACTTTCGATGGCCCATGAAAGGATGTGCTCCGCAAGTGAGAGTCAACCGCAATAGTTCCTTAAATATATCAAGTCGAGAGTTCAAGATTGTTCGCGGCGCTATCGCGCGACAGCAGAAGCAAGCCGCTGGCGCACGAATTCAACCAGTTCCGGCGTGACGTATTGCGGAGGCTCGATTGGGAAGACCGGCTTGCCGGCAATTAGCTTCAGAGAAACATCGTCCCATACAGGGGCTGCTTGGGAATTTTCGGAATGAACAATAACCGCCGTGGCGCGATCCAGAAATTCGCGCGCCGATGCTTTGAAGTCACGGGTATCGTAGTCGAGAACACTGAGATAGATGTCAGGGCGGACGAACTTCATCATGCTGTTGGATTCGAGGATGGCATTTGTCGATTCTGCCAGTATCTGCTTCAGCTTTGGCATGGCTTCGGCAAGAAATCCCTGCCGCGTTCGCGCCCAAAACACTTTTTCGGCTCCCGCCAGCACGAACCGGGATGTGTCACTGTCACCAGCGCGACTGCGTTCGAGATTAACTGCCCAACTGTGATCGTCCGTAGCGCAATCACAAGGCTCTCCGTCGGCCGAGCAAATACCGTGCCCGTACTGCGTCACTTTGATTGCGGTCCAGTGCATCTCGGGAAGCGCGGCGATCAAACCAGACACGACGCTGGTCTTGCCCACGCTGCGAGAATGACCGCCAACAATAACAATCGCCATAAGATATTTAGAAGCGGGTGCCCCACCCTGCCCTCTTTTGGCCTGGGTGGGATCCGGAACCTTGGGTGCCCCACCCTGCCCTCTTTTGGCTGGGTGGGATTCAACTACCTCTTAGCTAGACGCGCCAGTACAGCCAATTGCT
>CAZBCQ010000079.1:0-19213 GCA_964490255.1 uncultured Terriglobales bacterium
GAATCATCTTTATCTATATCCCTGCCTACAGCTTCAACAGGTTCACGCGGTCTGGGTTCAACGTCTGCCGCGTGCGGAACACCGCAATAATGATGGCCAGTCCCACGGCTGCTTCCGCCGCTGCAACTACCATCACGAAGAAAACGAATACCTGCCCGCTTAGTGCCTGCCAGTACGAGGCGAATGCCACGAACGAAAGATTCACGGCATTCAGCATCAACTCGATCGACATGAAGATGGTGATGATGTTGCGCTTGATCAGAAATCCCAGCACACCCAGGGCAAACAGGATCGCGCTCAGCACCAGGTAATAGGAGATCGGCACCATTAGCTTTCCCTCCTCGCAAGCACTACCGCGCCCATGATGGCGATCAGGATTAGCACCGAAGTGATTTCGAACGGGAGCAGGAAATCGCGGAACAGCAAGTGCCCGATTGCCTGTGCCGATCCGTAGAGCGATCCTACTGGGACTTCTGCGCCAGTGTGTGCGTGGATGACGGCCCATGCGACTGTCACCGATCCGATGATCAGACCCGGCACTCCGATGATCAGCGCGACCTTGCTGCCGCGCGTGTGCTCTTCAGCGCCGGCATTCAGCAACATGATGGTGAAAACGAAGAGCACCATGATCGCGCCCGCATACACGATGACCTGGATGGCGGCCAGGAACTCGGCCCCGAGCAGCAGGTATTCCGCGGCGAGTGCGCCCATCACCACTATCAGCGAGAGGGCGCTGTTGATCGGGTGCGTCTGCGCGATCAGGTTGATGGCCCCTGCTACCGCGATTACTCCGAAGATGAGGAACAAAGCCAGATGAAGCATGGTTTCTTGTCGTTTCTTTTCAGGCGCAACTAGCGCGCGTATTCCGAAATCAAGAACGTAAGGCAACTACCAGGGCCGTGATCATGATGTTCGCAATGGCCAGCGGTAAAAGGAACTTCCACGTGAACGCCATCAGTTGATCGTAGCGAAAGCGCGGCAGTGTTCCGCGAACCCATATGTAAACGAACATGAAGAACACAACGCGCAGCGCGAACCAGAAGATCGGCAAAACGGCTTGCACGATCGGCGGACCAAATACCGGGCCCGTCCAGCCGCCCAGGAACAGAATGCTCGCCAGGCACCCGACGGTAACCATGTTCGCGTACTCAGCCATGAAGAACATCGCAAACTTCATGGCGCTGTACTCCGTGTGATAGCCCGCAACCAGTTCGGTTTCCGCTTCCGGCAAATCAAAAGGAATGCGATTGGTTTCGGCGTAAGCCGCCATAAGGTAAATAAAGAAGGCGACAAACTGCCCCTTGAAGATGTTCCACCTGGGAATAAAGTGGAACCAGGTTCCCGTTTGCGCTTCGACGATTCCGCGCAGGCTGAATGTACCGCAGATAATCAGAATTCCGACTATCGACAGCCCAAGCGCCACTTCATAGCTGACCATCTGCGCGCCGGCGCGAAGGCCGCCGAGCATCGAGTATTTGCTGTTCGACGACCACCCTGCGAGTGCGATCGCATAAACGCCGATGCCGGTGATACCAAGGATGATCAGCAGTCCGATGTTCGTGTCGGTGATTTGCAGCGGAGTGCTCACGCCGGCGACCGTCACCCAATTGCCGAATGGAATCAGCGAAATCGCGATCAGCGAACAAGTGAGCGCGAGCATCGGCGCCAGGATGTACAGGAACTTGTGTACGTAAGGAGGCGTCAGGTCTTCTTTGAAGATGAACTTCAACCCATCCGCCAGCGGTTGCAGCAGGCCGAAGGGGCCGACGCGCGTGGGTCCCCAACGATTCTGGATGTGACCGACGACTTTCCGCTCCAGCCAGACCGTGTAGGCCACAGCGGTCAGCAGCACGAACAGGACCACCAGGATCTTGATGATCGAGACGATCACAAACGTGGTGACACTAAGATTTCCAGTTGGCAATGTAGTGAACCTTCTGCGAGGGGACTATCCCCTGTAAAAAGTTGTGGAACCTTTATTACGATCAGTCCGCCGGAATCCCGGCATCTTCCGGGACGGCACGATCGTTTTCCATTACGGAATTCAGCACCGTCGAATAACGGCCCAGCGTTCCCGACGTGAACAGAGTATCGTCCGAGGGCACGATCAATTCCGGATGGCTCGGCAACTGACCGCCGCCAATATCGGGAACCTGCGTGTGCTGATCGTTTCCTGCCATCAGGTTCAACCGCGAAACGTCATAACCGGGCACCAATCGCTGGATTTCATCCAGCATCGCCATTGGATCGAACGGGCTCAGCTTGGGCTCGATGCCTTGGCGCGTCAGCCAGACCTTGTGGCGGTCGGCCTCGCCTGACTCAGCGCCGCGTGTCTGACCCATATCGGCGCGAAGTCCGGGACCGAATGGCACCAGGGTCTGGACGTCGTATCCCATGGCGCTCGCGATCCGCACGATGATCTCGAAATCCGACTTGACGGTGGTGATGTCGCCAGCTTTCTGCACGCGCTGCAAGTCGCCGCAGGTATTCGTGAACGTGCCCGATTTCTCATAGGCATTCGCAGCCGGCAGAACTACGTCCGCAAGCAGCGCCGTCTCCGTCAGGAACATATCCTGCACAACCGTGAAGGCGCCCTTCAGAGCAAATGGATCGACGCTGTAGCGCGCAATCGGATTCGATCCGACCACGTACAGCGCTTTCAGTTTTCCGGCGGCGGCTGCAGGGAACATCTCCTGTAGCGCGAGACCTGGCTGTTTCGGGACTTTGCCCATCCAGTCTTCGTCGGCGGCTCCGGTGATCTGCGATACCGGGAAATAGCCAGGGAGAAGATCGGGATAGAGACCCATGTCGGAAGCGCCACGCGAATTGGCGTAATCGCCGAGCGAGATCAGTTTGGCGCCGATCTGAGATGCGAACTGGACCAGCGGCTGAATGTCTTCGCCGCGCAGCTCAGATCCGAAAGCAATGACCAGCTCTTTCTCGCCGCGCAGCTTGTCGCGAAGAGAAGAGAGTGACTCACGAGTGCTGCCGTCCGCGAGCAGGGAATCAGCAGCTGCATCGCTTCCAGCGAGGAAATGAGCGAATGCACCCTCAGCACCTTCGGGGATCAGCTGGAATGCCGTTGATTGGCGGCGCAGCTTGATCTCTTTCGAGTTCACTGTGTACAGGCGCGCCTTGTTCAGACGAACGTTATTGCGAATTTGCCACGCAAGCAGCGGATGCTGCTCAGTGGGATCGTTGCCAATCAGCAGGATCGCCGGCGCGGATGCAACCTCGCGCATGCTGGCCGTGATGCCTTTGGTTCCGGCGAGAGCGTTGATAAAGCCGGGGTAATCCGCTGTGCGGTGATGGTCGATATTGTTGGTACCAAGCACCAGGCGCGCGAACTTCTGCAGCAGATAACTTTCTTCGTTCGTGGTGCGGGTCGATCCGATTACACCGATTGCGGCGCCGCCATCACGATCACGCACTTCTTTGAACTTGCTGGCGATCAGTTCGAACGCCGCTTCCCAGGTAGCCGGTTCGAGTTTGCCGTTGCGGCGGATATGCGGCTCAGTAATGCGCTCGGGGCCCTTGGCGAAGTCGAACGCGTAGCGGCCCTTAATGCAGAGGAAATCACCATTGATCCCGCTCTTGTCGCGGTTGTCGCCGCGCATGATCTCCATACCCGTATCGGAGCGGCGCACGCCCAACGTTGTCTTGCAACCATCGCCGCAGTGCGTGCAGACGGTGGAAACGTGATTCATCTCCCAAGGCCGCGTCTTGTAGCGATAGGATCCCGAGGTGAGTGCGCCCACCGGGCAGATGTCGATGCACATGCCACACTCTTCGCACTCAAGATGATCGTTTTGATTTGGCGCAATTACCGAGCTGACACCGCGCTGCTGAATGCCCAATGCCCAGACGTCCATGGCTTCGCCGCAAACGCGCACGCACCGGTAGCAGAGAATGCACCGCGGGCGGTCGAAGTACACTACTGGGGACCATTGCTGCTCATCGCGATGATTCTTGATGTCGATGAACTTGCTCTCGGCGGCGCCGTAGGTGAAGGTCATGTCCTGCAACTCGCATTGCCCACCCGCGTCGCAAACTGGGCAATCGAGCGGGTGATTCGCGAGCAGCAGTTCCAGCATCGACTTGCGAGCCTGGTGGATCTCCTCATTTTCGGTGGTGACGATCATGCCTTCGCCGACCACGGTCGTGCACGAAGTCTGCAGCTTCGGCATCTTCTCGATCTTCACCAGGCACATCCGGCATGCGCCCTGTACGGACAAATTCGGGTAGTAGCAGAACGACGGAATCTCGACGCCTGCTGACTTGCAGGCTTCAATCAAAAGAGTGCCAGCCGGAGCGGAAATCGCTTTTCCGTCGACCGTCAGGTTAACCAGCTTGGGTGCATCTGCCATAGTTTCGATATTCGCGAATCTGCTCGTCGAACGCTTGGTCCGACTGTGCCGTTTACCCCGCCTGCTTGTAGGCGGGATGGTTCTTGATGTCTTCTATTTGGGCTGCGTGCCGTTCGGCATGTGCCGCGATCAACCGGAACAGTTGATAGCCGTCGATTTCGCCGGCAAGCGGATGCGGAACTACTTTTCCGCGCAACTCCTCAATCGAGGAACTTTGCAGCGCCGCAATCGAGTTCGCGCGATTTGTCTTGAAATCGGCAATCGCGGCACTCAACTCCGTGTATCGTCCGTTTGGACGCGAGCGCTCCGGCGCCGTGTTCTTTCTCTCGCGATTCAGCGCGTTCGCGGGAACGACCGCATCTTTCGCCGGATCACCTTTTCCTGCCGCTCCCAGCTTGTGCCACATTGTGAGCATTTGCCGCTCTGCCGTAGCCACATGCTCGGCGCAATGCAGGATCGACCAGTTGCTTTCGCCGGGCTTCACGTTCGCCGATGCTTCCGATACGCCGTCGACCGCCCGGAGATACCTCTCCCGGCTCGCTTCGAGACAGTTCACCAGGAACTCAATCTCGCTCGCAGGCGTTTCGGGATGTGCAGCCGTCATCATCGCGTGGCCGCCAATACCGGAAGTTGTTGCGTCACTGCCTCCGAATCGTACGGACACGGACGCCCTTCCAGGTGATATTCAAATTCGTTGCGGAACTTTTTCACGATCGAAATTGTCGGCATTGCCGCCGCGTCGCCGAGCGCGCAGAAGGTGCGTCCGAGCATGTTCTCGGCGAGATACTGAATGTTGTCGATGTCCTTTTTTACGCCCGCGCCCGCGTGGAAGCGCGTCAGCGACTTCTTCAGCCAGTCCGTACCTTCGCGGCAAGGGATGCACCATCCGCAGCTTTCGTGCTGGTAGAACTTGATGGTACGCAGAGCGTACTTCACCATGCAGGTTTGCTCGTCGAGAATGACTACCCCACCCGATCCGAGCATAGATCCGGCCTTCATCAGGCTGTCGAAGTCCATGGCGACATCACACTCATCGGCTTTCAGGATCGGGCACGATGATCCGCCGGGCGTGACCGCTTTCAGCTTGCGGCCCTTCCATACTCCGCCGCCAACTTCTTCGATCATGCGCAGCAGGTTGAAGCCGACCGGCAACTCGTAAACGCCGGGATTGTTCAGGTGCCCGCTCAGGCAATACAGGCGGGTGCCACCGTTCTTCGGAGTGCCGAGGCTCGCGTACCAGTCGCCACCCTGCAACAGGATCGGCGGAACACTCGCCAGCGTCTCGACATTATTAATGACCGTAGGTCCGCCAAACAATCCGACGACGGCAGGGAAGGGCGGCTTAATTCGCGGGATGCCGCGCTTGCCCTCTAGCGATTCCATCAACGCCGATTCTTCGCCGACTTCGTACGCTCCGGCGCCGCCGTGCCAGTAAACGTCGAAATCGCGACCGCTTCCGAAGATGTTCTTGCCAAGGAAGCCGCGTACGTAGGCGTCGGCAATCGCCTTCTCCATGATCACGGATAGATAGCGATATTCGCCGCGTATATAGATGTAGCCAATCTTGGCGCCAATCGCGAGGCCGGCAATGATGACGCCTTCAATGACAGAATGCGGATCGTGCTCCAGGATCAAGCGATCTTTGCAGGTTCCCGGTTCGCTCTCGTCTCCGTTGCACAGAACGTACTTCGGCTTGGCCGATTGTTTCGGGACGAACGACCACTTCATCCCCGTCGCGAAACCCGCACCGCCGCGCCCGCGCAGGCTGGAAGTCTTCACTTCGTTGATGATCGCGTCGGGATCCATTCCCAGCGCTTTCTGCACGGCCTTGTATCCATCGAGTTCCAGGTAGCGATCGATGTTCGCCGCGCCCTTGCCGAAGCGCTTGGAGATGACCTTAACTTCTGCGGGATGTGAGACCAGATCAGCCATGAGCTATTGCTGTGCCTTGCGCTTGTAATTGTCTAGAATGCCGTCGACTTTTTCCGGAGTCAGATTCTCGTGGAAGTCGTAATTCACCTGCATCGCCGGCGCCCAACTGCATGCGCCGATGCACTCGACCTCTTCCAGCGAAAACATTCCATCCGCAGTGGTCATCTTGTGACCAATGCCCAGCTTCTTTTTGCAGTGATCGAAAATCGATTCGCCGCCCCGCAACATGCAGCAGATATTCGTGCACACCTGGATATTGAACTTGCCCTTCGGCTTCAAGGTGAGCATCGAGTAATAGCTTATGACGTTGCGAACTTCGAGCTCTGTCAACTCGACGCGCTTCGCCACCTCGGCAATCGCTTCATCACTCAGGTAGCCGACCTCATCCTGCACAAAAAGAAGCGTAGGAACCAGGATCGACCGCTTGACTGGGTAATGCGTCAGCATTTCGCTAATTCTATTTTCTAGTTGGTCAGAAAATCTCATCTATATCCCAATTGAGTCATTGAGCGATTGGGCCATTGAGTCATTGAAAACCAATCGTAAATCACCTGCCTGCGCGAGCAGTCCTTTGTGAGGCGGCAATAATCGCGCACAGTTCTCGCGCCTCCTGCAACAAACTCGATAACCGCTCAATTCCCACTACGTCTGTATCGACCAGCAGTTCCAGCCAGAATACCGATTCATCCGCTTCTTCGAGGACGACTCCGATCTTAGCTATGAACTCTGCCTTCGATCGGGCGCGGCATACAGCTCTATAATTTGCGGCGACTGAAGTTCCAGATCGAAGTAACTGCTTTCCTAAAACCTGCGCCTCAGTCGATTTTGGCAACGAGCGGTAGAGCCGCACAATCCTGATCGCAAATGCCTTTGTCCGATCTCGCAGTTGCTCCGGTCCAGTTCCCAACTCGACCTCAATGGCTCAATCACTCAATCGCCCAATGACTCAATCCCTACCGGTCCACATCGCCCAGCACGATATCAATGCTGCCAATCGCTGCCACTACGTCAGCGATCAGGCCTCCTTCGCACATCTTCGGCAGTGCCTGCAGATTCGCGAACGAAGGCGAGCGCATGTGAACTCGATACGGTTTCGCTGTGCCATCGCTGACGATGTAGTAGCCCATCTCCCCACGTGGTGATTCAATGGCCTGGTAAACCTCGCCCACCGGAACCGTGAATCCCTCAGTCACAATCTTGAAGTGATAGATCAGGGATTCCATCTGCGTCTTCATGTTCTCGCGATCCGGAAGAACGACTTTCGGTGCGTCGGCCTTGTAGCGACCCTCGGGCAATCCTGCGATTGCCTGCTGCACGATGCCAATCGACTCGCGTAGTTCCTGCACGCGGCACAGATATCGTGCGTAAACGTCCCCTTCGGTGCGAACCGGCACTTTGAAACGGAAATTTTCGTAGCCGGAATACGGCTCGTCGCGGCGGAGGTCGGTATCCACTCCGCTGGCGCGCAAGGTCGGTCCCGTGGTTCCGAGTGCGATCGCATCATCCGCTGTAATGAGAGCGACGCCCTTGGTGCGATCCATCCAAATCGGATTGGAGGTCAGCAGGTTCTCGTACTCGTCCACGTTGCCCGGGAAACGGTCGGCAAATTTCTTCAGGCGGTCGAGGAAGCCAATCGGCAGATCCAGCGCCAGTCCACCCACGCGGAAATACGACGTCATCATGCGCTGCCCGCTCACCATTTCGAACAGGCGCAGCACGTCTTCGCGCTCGCGGAAGCAGTACAGGAACACCGTCATCGCGCCGATGTCCAGGGCGTGTGTGCCTAGCCACACCAGGTGCGAATTGATGCGCGTCAACTCGTTCAGCATGACGCGAATCCACTGCGCGCGCGGCGGAATTTCCATGCCAAGCAACTTTTCTACTGCCAGGCAATAGGCGAGGTTGTTGGTCATCGGGCAGAGATAATCGATGCGATCGGTGAGCGGAACAACCTGCTGATAGAACTTGGCCTCGGTGGTCTTCTCGATTCCCGTGTGCAGATAGCCAATGTCCGGCATCATGCGGACAACGGTTTCACCATCGATTTCGAGCAGCAAACGCAACACGCCGTGGGTAGACGGGTGCTGTGGTCCCATGTTGAGGATCATCGTGCGGTCGGCTGCCTGGTCCATGACCGGCGTTGGCGTCATGTGAGCCATTTAGCGGTATCCCTCCACCGGGTAATCCTTGC
The DNA here is from genome assembly GCA_964490255.1 of uncultured Terriglobales bacterium. Classification (GTDB taxonomy): domain Bacteria; phylum Acidobacteriota; class Terriglobia; order Terriglobales; family Acidobacteriaceae; genus JAJPJE01. The sequence goes on from CAZBCQ010000079.1 coordinate 8,491, forward strand.
GCATTGGATGGCCTTCCCAGTCTTCCGGCATCATGATCCGGCGCAGATAAGGATGGCCTTCGAAGTAGATTCCAAAAAGATCGAAAACTTCTCTCTCGAAGAAGTTCGAGGACGGCCAAACATTGATCACCGACGGAATTCGCGCATCGTCGCTGGTGAGCTTCACCTTAACGCGTACGCGCCTGTTGCGCGGAATCGACCGCAGCTCGTAGACAACTTCAAAGCGCGGTTCCGAGGGATACCAGTCAACGCATGTCACATCGCAGAGCAGGTTGAAGCGCAACTGTGAGTCGTCGCGCAGAAACGTCATTGTGTCGAGGAGATGGGGCCGGTCGATCCAGATCGTCAGTTCGTTGCGATCGAACTTCGCGCCGGCTACGGCAGCAGCCTTCCAGTCCAGCAATCGCGCCAGTTCCGGACGATCTTTCAGCTGATTGATATCGGTTACAGCTGGAACTAAAGGCATGTTTACTTGCTTCCCTCTGCCGCGACGGCGGCACCCACAGGAACTTCGGCGGCACTTTCGGTTGGCACCAGCGCAAGCCGAAAATCAGGAGTGGCAGGGATCCCCACGGTACGAATCGCTTCAGGCTTGTTCCAGTCGATGACGCCCTTTTTCCAAATATAAAAGAGGCCACCGAGAATGACTACTACATACACCAGCATCTCCCAGAAGCCGAACATCTTCAGGTCGCGAAGAATCACCGCCCACGGGTAAAGGAACACGGCTTCCACGTCGAACAGGATGAAGAGCATGGCGACCAGGTAGAACTTCACCGAGAACCGTTCTTTGGTGTCGCCGACCGGCTCCATGCCGCATTCGTACGGCGACATTTTGGCGCGGTTGTATTTGTGCTTTCCAAGGACCCACGAAAGCACGACCATGCCGATAGCCATTCCCACGGCCACGAGGACCTGGAACAACAGTGGTAAGTAGCGCGCGAAGTAGTTCTCTGGCATAGAAGGGAGCTGCTATATAATTCACGCCCAAGTGCTAGGGTAAACATTTGACTATAGTGAGCGGCGCGCCAAAGTGTCAAGCGTGCAAGCGCTCAGAAACGCCGCATTTACAAAGGTTTTTCACACGCGGCGCTCAGAAATAGATTGCGGCCATGATCTTCGGGTTTAACACCGATGTGAAGTACGGAGACACGCTCTACCACGTGCAGAGCGAGGCCCGCCATAGCACTCATCTTCTACAAACCATGGTGTTCGTGTCCGGCCGCTGCGTGGGGAAGCGTGCAACGTCTTACGGAGAGTACGCCGCGACGCCCGAATTCTCGGAAGACCGTATGCATGAATTGCTCAAAGATCAGCATCTGTTCGTGGTCGATGCCATCAAGGAAGGGAAGCTCGAAGTAGCTTTGCAAAATAGCGTCACCGAGTTCAGTTGATTCGTCCCATCTGCTCCCAATCGGCTATCCTTGTTGTTCTGACCTCGTCGCCAAAATGAAATTACAGATCAACGGACAAGAGAAAGAAACCGCCGCGTCAACAGTTGCGGATCTAGTGGACCAACTAGGACTGAAAGGCGATCGCGTAGCGATCGAGTTGAACCGCGACATCGTTCCTCGCGCCAAGTGGTCGGAGACGCCTCTGCACGAAGGCGACAAACTGGAGATGGTGCATTTCGTGGGCGGGGGCTCTCACGCTAAAGCCTTCGTTTCCTCGAACTCACTGAGGTGTTGACCGTGAAAGTATCCAGCCTTTAGGTTGTGATCGCCTCCACAGAAGCGTCCTGATCCTCCATGTCATGATGACGCTTCGCGTAGCGAAGCGGAATCCATCTATGTATTTCGCAATCGCTCCGCACATTTTCTTCTACCCTCCATCTGAAATTCGGCTCACGTCACCGCAATCCCTTCTTCGTGCGCCAACGCTAAATTCTTCTTCTATTGCCTCCCCCGATTCCCTCGATATTCACAATTGACAGCCAACGTTCTACGCCTAGAATGTTTCAAACATTTTCGAGAAGAAATGTTTCGGAAAGATGACGGACAGGTTCACATCGACGGAAGTGATCGAGTTGACCGGGATCAGCGCCCGCCAACTGCAGTGGTGGGACGAGCGCAAAGTCGTGGTCCCTGCGCGCGAGGGACATCGCCGCCTCTACAGTCTCGATGATGTCACCGAAATTGCCGTGATCTGTGATCTTCGCCGGCGCGGGTTCTCGTTACAGAGGGTTCGAAAAGTTATCCGCATGTTACAGCGGCAATTTCAGAAGCGCTTAGTCGAAACGGTTAGGGGCCACTCTGAGTATCACCTCCTCACCGATGGACAGCGGATTTATCTACGCACCTCGGCTGCGCAAGTCGTGGATTTATTAAAGAATTCTCAACAACCGGTGCTTACAGTTTGCTTAAGCGATATGGTGCGGCAGATCAGGAGCGAGATCGGCAAGCTGCAGCCGGAAGTGAGACCGACAGTCACAAAGAAAGAGCCTGCCTCAGTCCGGGTTCGCAAGACCGCGCGCGTAGCGGGGATGCGAGCAACACGGGCTGAACCGTAAACGTCACACCAAACGCCGGTTGCGGAAGCGCCGGAGCCGAGAGGGCCGGAGGTGATATGGTCGGTGAGGTCAACATCCTGAGCGAGTGGATTCCGGAGCAGATGGGTCCCGGATGCGTCTTCGTGCTTGAGAATGCCGGGGACGTGGGCGACACAAACGATCCTTACTGGGCGGTCATGGCCTGCCCGGAATGCGGTACTCTGGGTCTGATCACGCGAAAGCAGGTCGCGGGTCTTCTTCCGGTGATGTGCGGCTCGGCCCAGTGCTCGGCACAGTTCTTCATTAATGACAACGATATCGTGGTAAGAAAACCGAGCTAACCAGCCGGGCAAATCACGGTAGTAAGGCGAAGGGCGCACAGCCGAACAAAGCTGTGCGTTTTTCTTTTCTGGACTACTCCGCTGCGGAACAACACCCGCCCTGAACATCACATCTAGCACCTCATCCGAAGCACGAAAATCTCTAGCACGCAGCAGGTGCTCTGCTGTGTGCTGCAGGCTTGGGGAGGTCTGCATGGCTCCGTTTCCGTATGTGGTGCGCCACGTCTTCCGCGTGGCTGCCTACTCGTCACTTTCAATTCTTTTCACAGTTCCGGCTCATGCCGCATTGCAATTTACTCCGACGACCACCTTGCAGGCCGAAACAGCGCCGAATACCAGCGCTGCCAATCCGAATCCGGCAACTCTGAACGGGAACCTCTCCGGAGCGCACGTCAGCAAGCTTCCGATTCGCTCGCTGCTCTACGCCGGGTCGACTTCGAAGATCTACGCTGGATTTCAGGGCTGGTTTGGACCTCCCAACCACCTTAACGTGGGTTACAGCTCCACCGATCCTGCTCAGGTTCAGCGCCAGGTCGCGGACATGATGAGTCGCGGCATACAAGGCGCAGTGGTCGACTGGTTCGGTCCGAACGATCAGACCACTAACACAGCTACCATATTGCTGAAGCAGCAGGCGGAAGCGCATCCCGGATTTGAATTCGCCATCATGGAAGATGCTGGCGCGCTGTTCACGGCCGCTCAGCAGAACGGATGCGACGTCACCTCGCAGTTGATCAGCGATCTGAACTACATCAACTCGCAGTACGAGAGTTCGCCCGCATACGCACGCGTCGACGGACGTCCGGTGGTTTTGTTCTTTGGGGTCGATACCTGGTACATCGATTGGAGTCGCGTAAAAGCGTCCACTTCGGCCAACACACTCTTTCTCTTTCGCGGACCGGGTGGATTCAGTGAAAACCCTGCTTCGAATGGCGCGTTCCAGTGGCTCGATCTGGTGAATGCAAATCCGCTCGATCCCCAACTGGCAGGGCAGACGGCCTTTTACATGACCGCCGGAACATTCCCGGGCACGCCAACGCTGGGTTCGGCATACAAGGGATTCAACGATACGCTCGCCATCTGGAGTACGAATCGTATCGTAGATCAGCATTGCGGACAGACCTGGCTCGACACGTTCAGTTCGGTTGACAAGTTCTACAGTGCGTCGAATCAGTTGCCGGCAGTTCAACTGGTTACCTGGAACGACTACGAAGAGGGCACCGCCCTCGAGAGCGGCATCGACAACTGCGTAGTGGTTACGCCGCATGCAAACTTCGGCACGCTCACCTGGACCGCAACTGGCAATACCAACGCGGTGGACCACTACAGCGCTTTCATTTCTCTTGATGGGCAGCAACTGATGAAGCTGGCGGATCTGCCGGTGGGTACAACCTCGCTCGATCTGACACAGTACAGTCTCGCTTCCGGCAACTACGTGTTCTACGTGGAAGCAGTAGGGAAGCCGTCGGTCGCAAGCAAAATGTCTGCCGGCATCGTCTATCACCCCGGCGATCAGTCGCCAGTCGCACAACTGGGAGTTGATCGGAGTGGTGGACTGACCGTGGTTGCCGATGCCAGCACCTCCTCCGATCCCGACGGCAGCATCGCTGGTGGACAGATCGATTTTGGCGACGGCACCGTTGTCAACGGTCTGAAGGCCACCCATACGTATCAGGCGGTCGGCCAGTACACGATAACCGCGAAGGTCTTCGACAATGTTGGTGCTGCCTCCGTTGGAACCCAAACCATCACCGCAAAGCCAGCAGCAACGGGCGTGACGATAGCGAGTCCGAGCAACGGCGCAGTGGTGAACTTCCCCAACTTGTTTGTCGCGTCAGCGAACGCAGGCCCCTCGATTCCGATCTCAGCCATGGCGGTCTATCTCGATAACAACTTGTCTTATCTCACCACGCGAGACTTTCTCACGACACAGTTGAAGGTGTTCGTCGGGCAGCACCGGGTTACCATTCAGGCTTGGGACGCTGCCGGAAAGATGTATAGCTCGTCCATTGTCGTGAACGCTGAGCCTGGTCGAGCAAATCCTACGGCAGTGCTCCAGATCAAAGGTATGCCGCAGCTTTCCCCAAACACTGTGTTGGCGTGCATCGTGAATTCGGTTGTTCCCAACGGGTTCGTGCTGGAGGACACGATCCAGTCTTCCGATGGCGCTCTGACGCACAATTTTTCGCTTCTGCACCAGTTTGCTCAACCGGGTACGTACACCTTTACAGGAGCTGTGATCGATCAGTTCGGCGCAGGCGGGACAACCCAGAAGACAGTGCAGGTGCCCGCACCGTAGCTTTATCAAACACAATTGCGTGGGGCAGCCGACTCCGGCTGCCCCATTCACGTTCACGCCTCTGCGCTCCCCCGTCCTCTGCGGTGAGTTGCTTTCGGGGTTGTTACTGAGGAGTCTCGACTCTCGCCTTCGGGATGGGGACCTGGTCGACGATTTCGATGTCGAACCCTTCCAGTCCGGCAACTCGACGCGGGTGATTCGTAAGCAGCCGAATCCGGCGGAGGTTCAAGTCCGACAGGATTTGCGCTCCAATGCCGATCTCCCGCTGAATCTTGCGTTCGTGCGCTGGAATGGTCGGCAGACGGCTTTCGCGATGGAAACTGAGGACCGTCTTGTCTCCCAGTTGCTCGACCGCGAAGCTCTTGGAATTCTGGTGCAGATAGATGAGCGCGCCGCATCCGGCTTCGGCAATGGCGCGCATCGATCCCTGGATCGTGTTGTGGCAGTCGCACCAGGTTGCGCCGAAAACGTCGCCCACGACGCAGTGCGAATGCATGCGCACGAGCACCGGGCTTTTCGCGTGTTCGATATCGCCCCGGACCAGTGCAATGTGCGACTCGCCGCCATCGATCTCGCTCGCATAGGCAATCATGCGGAACTCGCCGATAGGAGTCGGTAACAGCGCTTCGCCCACTCGGCGGATATAGCGCTCATGCGCCATCCGGTAGCGTATGAGCTCCGCGACTGTCAGCATCTTCAGATCATGTTCGCGGCAGAAATCGATCAGTTGCGGCACGCGTGCCATGGTGCCGTCGTCGTTCATGATCTCGCAGATCACGCCGGCAGGGACCAATCCTGCCAGTCTCGACAGATCGACGGAGCCCTCTGTCTGTCCTGCTCGTACCAGAACGCCGCCGCGCCGTGCGCGCAGAGGGAACACATGCCCCGGACGCGCCAGATCCGCGGGCCGCGTTTTTGGATCAATCGCAACCTGAATCGTCCGCGCGCGATCGTATGCCGAAATCCCGGTGGTCACACCATCCCTCGCATCGATCGCTTCGCAGAACGCCGTTCCAAACTGTGCGGTGTTTTCCGCCGACATCGGCGCGATCCGCAGATGATCCAGACGCTCTTCGGTAAGCGTCAGGCAGATGAGCCCACGCCCAAACTTCGCCATGAAGTTGATGGCATCGGGCGTCGCAAATTCGGCGGCCATGGTGAGATCGCCTTCGTTCTCGCGATCCTCATCATCCACCAGCACAATCATGCGCCCTGCGCGGATTTCCTCCAGCGCAGTTTCGACGTCCGTAAATGGCGGTGTTGGCGTCATATACCTTGCGCTCGCTACGATTCTAGCAGCGCGATCAAGCCGCTCAGAACGCGTGCGGCAGATTTTACTTCGTTATGACAATTGCACTCGGCGCAGTGCCCGTGGTGACGGGAAAGCCCGGTTTCAACACGCCACCGCTGCCCTTCGTAAACACCGTAAGATCGTTGGTTGCCTGGTTCAGCACCACTACGGTATTGCCATTCGGGTCTACCGCGATTGCCGATTCGCCGCGGCCTCCTGTGGTAAACGGCGAACCGGAGATCACCGTTGGCGTACCGTCCGAACCGATCTGAAATCCGGAAACGTCCGCCGAATTCTGATTCGCGACATACAGGAACCCGCCGGTCGGATCCAATGCCAGTGCAATCGGTGCGGTTCCAGCCGCGAACGGTGAGTTCGCCAGCGGCGCCAGGTTGCCCGCGGAGTCAATCGCAAATCCGGAAACATTGTTGGACCCGCGGTTCGCCACGTACAAAAGCGTTCCGCTTGGAGAAATGGCGATCCCGACCGGTTGTTGACCGACTCCAGTGGTGAATGGCGATCCTGCCAACGGCGTAAGCGCTCCCGAACTGGCTACGCTGTAACCGGAAAGCGAGGACGTAGCCTGGTTCGTGACATACAGGAAACTCCCCGAGGGGGTGATTGCGAGCTGCGCCGCGCCCGACTGCGCCGCGAACGGTGAACCCCCCACTGGCGTAAGAGCTCCCGCAGAATACGCGTACGCGGAAATGTCTCCCGAGCCCGAATTTGCGACATAGACGACCGATCCGCTCGGGGTGATAACCATTGAACTCGGTGTCAAAGCCGTATTCACAGGACCCTGGAACAGCGTGAGCAATCCGCCGGAATCGATCTGAAAGCGGCTGATGGTGTTATCTACGGCGTTGGTTTCCAGAAGGAAATTCCCCGGCGCGATTACCACCGATGTCGGAGTGTTGCCTGCGGTGTATGGCGACCCGGTCAGGGTGCCGACGCTTCCATTGGAGCTGAGATTAAATCCCGATACGGAGGCCGATCCTGCATTGGTCACGTACATCCGCACTGGGCCACTACTGCCACTGCCATTGCCGCTACCGCCGCATGCGGCTGCAAGTAAGGTTAACAAGATGATGGCGCCAAATAAAACCCAACGACTCTTCATAAATGCAATCCCTGCCATTCTCCGCAAGCCCGGGTGCGCCCCTCACCCAGCAGATTGTCCGCATTTCACCGGAAGCAATAGTCTACCCAAGCAGAGTGGAAACGAACAGGAACCCGGGCCTCCGAAAGGTACGGAACACGGCATACCCATTTGCTTGGTGGAGGGCTTATCAATATGACATTAACAATTCGGGGTGGTCAAACCAGAGCGGACACGCAATGAACGTGGTGTGTGACTTAGCCGTTGGCGAGACACGGAAGGCCTGCGCCAACGGCTAAAGAAGGATCCGGCTACTGTGGCGTGCAGTCTTGTGCAGGCCCGGCAACCGGAGTAATGGGAATGTTGAGCGATGGTGAGCGGTTGAAGTCGAACATATCCTCGAGCGTGTGGGCGTGCTGATCGCGCTTCGTCAGGAATAGATGGGTGCTGTCGTCGCGATCTTGGTCTCCGTCGTCATTGGCGGCAGGACCGACGTTCAGGAAACGCTTCTCGATAAATGCGAGCAGGGAGGTGTGGTCGCCAATGGTGTGCGAAACGTAATGCTGCTTGGCAAACGGCGATATCGCCAGGAACGGCACGCGTACGCCCAACTGATCGAACGACGCGCAGTTTTCCGGATACGGACCGGTCGGGTCAGCCGCGAATTCAGGGCATAGTTTGCCTGCATCGATTACCGTCGTATTGGTTTTGCTCAGCGGATTGCTGCTGCACTCCGCGCCGCCACCAGGCTGAAGACTCGCTGGCGGATTCGAAAGGTCGGCACACTGTCCGGGCGAGATTCCGTCTGGAGTGCGTGCGCCTCCCTGCGGTGCTTTCGGCGGTGCGGCATGGTCGTAGAACCCGCCATGCTCGTCATACGTAAGGAAGATCACCGTATCCTGCCAGAAGGGTCCGTTACGAACCGCACTGATTGCTTGCGAGACCCATGCTTGCCCCCGCTGAATGTCGGTTGGCGGGTGCTCGTCGTTTTCGCTCTTCGCGCCCGTCAAGCCGAAGCTCGGATCAACAAACGACACGCTCGGCAGGTCTCCTGCGCCCGGAACTCCAGCGGCCTGTGCCAGAAATAGCGCGAGAGGCTTGAAATGGGGGTCGACGCCGGTCGCGCCGAAAGGACGGAACACTGCCCCGGAGGGCGCATCCTGGAAGTAGTCTGCCCACGTGATCTGATACTTATCGAGCAAATCGAGAATTGTGCCGGTGACCGGCTTATATCCACCCGGAGGCGCAAACGTGTCGCTGGTCGTCAGATGGCCGAAAGAGGTCGCTGCCATCACGTATGAGCGGTTAGGAAAGGTAGGCCCGAGCACGGACGCGAAGTATCGGTCATTCACCGCGAACTGACTTGCCAGCTTGTAATAAAACGGAATGTCATCCTGATTGTAATAGCCGATCGTGTCGTCTTCGAATGGGCCTTCAACGCCATTATCCAGCTGTTCGGTAGCGTCGTTAACGCGGACAAATCCATCACTCAGCGGACGATCCAGTGTGCTGTTCGGGAACAGGAAGTTCACTTCTTTGTGGGTCTCGAACCATTCGTGGTTCAGGTCAGGCGCGACGCAGCGCGTAGGCACATGGAAAGCAGAAACCTGCTTGCCGTCGTCATCCAGATTCGAGTTCGTGCAAGTTAGAGTGTGGTCCTGATTCACCTTGCAGGTCAGGCCGTCGATACATGAGTGGTCATTTTTGCTGCAACCCCACTCGCCGCTGTGGTAAGGACTTCCGGGCGCGTAAGCCAGCGCACCGAAGTAGTTATCGAACGAGTGGTTTTCCTGGACGATTACGATTACATGCTTAACGCGGTTGATGTTTCCTTCCGCCATTGCTGGCGGTACGGGCAGCAGCGGCAATAAGAGCAGACAAAGCCCCGCTTGCACTATCTTGGATAGACGCATCGACGCACTCCTCACCTGTGATGTTGAGTAGGAACTCTCCCCCACTCAGGTGATAGAACGCCGCAAATGCGAATGGCGGATGAAAGCCGTGTCAACGTTTCGTAACTTTCGGCCGGGATGGATTCAATTCGTGGCATGAGGCGTGCCGTGATGCGGTTCCAGGACGTGTTCTGCGCCTCGGAACAGATTGCGCAGCGAACGTATGACCCAACGCGCCGCCAGCACGATGAGCACGATGAGTACGATCGCGATCCCCGCACTGATAAAAGGATGTTTGCTCGCGAACCAGGTGAGGAAGACCGCGATGACATCTTCGCCGGCGCTTAGCGCGATATTCGACACCGGTTCCGGCGAGGGCGTGATTGCCGCTCGCACCGCCGTCTTGCCTCCATGCGCAGCGAAGGCGATACCGGCCCCGGCCAGTGCGCTCAGCAATTGCATTTGTGGACTAAGGTTCGAAGTTGCGCCATACGCCAGCAGCGCGGCAATGGGAATGCGCACGAACGTGTGCAAAGCATTCCAGACCAGATCGAACGCAGGGATCTTGTCGGCGAAGAACTCTACCGCAAACAGCGCCAGGCTCACCCCGATCACCCACCAATCCGAAACGAGGTGCAGCGAAGAGGGAAGCGCGATTACTCCAGCATGGGACAACAGTCCTAAAGTCGCCAGCGTGGCATACACATTCAGCCCCGCCGCAAAACTTGTGGCGATGATGAGCGCTGCGAGTTCGGTTCCGGAGAAATGCATACCAGCCCTTCACGGCTCCGACTGTTTGCTCCACTCTGATGCCAGGCTTTGAAATTCCGGTAGCTGCCGGTACGGATTGAACTCCGCGGCGTCTAACGCCTCGGACTGGTGAAATCCTGCTGCCTGCGCCAGCTTTAGTTCCGCCAGGCACTTCTTCGCGTCTCCCTGCGCGGCATACGCCCGCGCCCGTTCGTATCGCGCTCCGCCCGGAGACTTTGCGCCTATGGCGACCAGGTCAAAGTAGGCTAGAGCCGCAACGTACTTCTGCGTCTCCATACAGCGCTGGCCGGCTTCATACGCCTGAACCAGAAGTGAACCAAGCGCGCGCCTCGTTACCAAAGTGTTAGGATCTCTCGGGTTCGACGCCTTCGAGACCTCATCTTTAAGACTCGCAATGGTGCGCTGGACGCCAGCGTACTCGGCCAACTCTATATTGTCGGTCGCGATCGCCTGCATCCGGGCGGATGCCTTCTCAGTCAGTCTCGCCTGCCGCTCGATATCGGCACGCTCCTGCTTCTCCGCCGCTTTGAAGGCTTTGCTGT
>CAZBCQ010000080.1:0-6238 GCA_964490255.1 uncultured Terriglobales bacterium
GAAGAAATCGTGCGTATCGATCACGAATTCAACAGCAAGAACTCCATCTTCGGACACTGGATCTCGGAACAGATTTCCCAGGGATTCGGTACCACGATGTGGAGCGGTGACAACGTTCCGACCATCGGCAATACGTTCGGCAATCCGTCGTACAGCGCGGTGGTGCACTACACCCAGATCATCAACCCCAGGCTGTTGAACGAAATCGCGTTTAACTACAACGGCAACCGCATCAACATCACCCCGGTCGGTGTGTATGCGGCGCCCTCCGGCTTCGCCTTCAACCGCGTATTCACCGGTCCGAACGAACTGGACCGTATTCCCACGATTGCGCTCGGCGGCAGCACGGGCACGAACTATCAATCCAACTGGGTTCCCTGGAAGAACAAAGCCGATTCCTACCAGTGGGTCGACGATGTCTCATGGACCAAGGGCACTCACCAATTGAAGATCGGTGGCAGCTTCCAGCAGTATCGGAAGATTCAGGACTTGTTCGCGCCTACTCAGGGTGCGTTCAACTTCAATGGCTCTTACACCGGTAATGACTTCGCAGACTACCTGCTGGGACTTTCCAACCAATACACCGAGAATGCAGTTCAGGACAGCGGTCACTGGAACGCCAATTCCTTTGCGGCATACGTACAGGACAACTGGCGCACGACGAGCCGCCTGACCCTGAACCTCGGATTGCGTTGGGATGGAGTTCCGCACACGTACGAAGCCAATGGACGTGAGTCGAACTTCTACCCGAACCTGTACAGCGCTGCGAATGCGGCTGTCTTAAACCCGGGTGGAAACAGCATCAGCTCCTCCAGTCCCGGTCTCGGCCCCAGCCCCAATCCGATTTTGGCAGGTTATCAGTTCTACCTGAACGGAATCGGCATCGCCGGCAAAAACGGCATCTCCAAGGGTCTGGTCGACAATCACTGGGCGGTGTTCGGTCCGCGTCTTGGTTTTGCCTATGACTTGACCGGTCATGGCTCGACCGTGGTGCGCGGCGGATTCGGAATCATGTACGAGCGCATTCAGGGCAACGACATGTACAACGCCGGTCCGAACCAGCCGTTCAGCGCTTCCATTACCTTCAACAACGTTTCGTTGCAGAATCCCCAGCAGCAACTAACTACTGGGACCGCTCCTGCGGTTACTATACCGGTCGGCAATATCACCGGTCTGAATGCCAACAACTACAAACTGCCTGTGGTTTACCAGTACAGTGTTGGCGTCCAGCGGTCCATCACAGCGCGGTCAGTTCTGAACGTATCCTATGTCGGCAACCAGCAGCGGCATCAGAACGACTACCAGGAAGTCAATCTACCGAATGCTAGCTACCTGCCTGGCATGGTAACTGGTGATCCCACTGCGCCCGTTTACAACACCGTAACGCCTTATGTCGGATACCATTCGATTCGCCTGGCTCAGAACGAAGCGAATGGACACTACAACTCATTGCAGACCAGCTTGAGCGGGCAGATGACTAAAGATCTGCAACTCAACGTTGGCTATACGTTATCCCGGGCGATCGGTACTGGTGTCGTTACAGGTAGCGGTTCGGACCTCAACAACGTCTCGAATCCCTACGTTGGCTGGAGGTACGACGTTGGTCCGTCGCCGTTCGACCGCACCCACGTTGCATTCGTCAACTTCGTGTACGACATCCCACTCTTCCGGACCGGTTCGAACCACTTGGTCAGAACTGTTGCCGGTGGATGGCAGATCTCGGGAATCGTGAACCTGATGTCGGGAGCTCCTCTCAACATCACCACGAACGGGTCTGTGGGCGGAGTCAACAGCGTCTGCAACGTCGTTCCGAACTGCGGCAACCGTCCCGACCTGGTCGGCCCGATCAGCTACCCGCACACGGTTAACCAGTGGTTCAGCGCGAGTTCCTTCGCGGCACCCGCGCCGGGCACCTGGGGCAACCTCGGAGCGAACGCTCTGCGTGGACCGGGACGTGACAACTGGAACATGTCGCTCTTCAAGGCCTTCGTGATCAGCGAAAGCCGTGGAAGCCAGATCCAGTTCCGTGCAGATGCCTTCAACATTTGGAACCACACGCAATTCCGTGGCGACATCAATGGAGGCGGGATCAGCACGGCGTTGGGTTCCTCTACCTTTGGTCAAGTCACCGCTGCGTATGATCCGAGAACGCTGCAACTCGGCGTGAAGGCCGTCTTCTAGTTCAGCGTCCTCATCGGGTCGCTGTGCTTCACTTTGCCCTGCTTGCACCTCCCTGGTGCAGGCGGGGCATTTTACTTAGCACGCCTTCCCGGTACAGCCCATTTTGCGAATCAGGCGCGAGACGCTAGGATGTTAGCTTGCAAGCTCGCTCAAATCGTCTTCTTCTCTCATGACTCATTGGCAGTTCAAACTGGTGGTGTGTGCGCTCTCAATCGTGGTGCAGGCCAGGGCGCAATCCTACAGCCCATCTGACGCAATCGCGCTCGAACAGCAAGGCAAACTTCCGGAGGCTGCTCAAGTCTGGCAAGGAGTGATTCGGCAGAATCCGCGGGATGCCGCTGCCTACGCAAGCCTGGGAGTAGTTCTCGCAAAGGAAGAAAAGTACGCGGAAGCGGCCGCCGCCTATAGGAAGGCAATCAATCTAAACCCGAAGCTTCCCGGAATACAGTTGAACCTTGGGTTGGCGGAGTTCAAACAGGGGCACTTTGGAGCTGCGATTACACCCCTGAAGGCTGCACTCGGTGCTGATCCAAAGAACTTGCAGGCGCGCACGCTACTTGGGCTTAGCTACTACGGGGATAAGAAATTCCCCGAAGCCGTTCGTAATCTGAAGATCGCCGCCAAGGCAGACCCCTCCAATCTCGAACTTCAACAGGTACTCGCGCAAAGCTGCTTGTGGGCGCACGAATATTCCTGCGCCGTCGACGGATTCCGCGCTATCTTGCAGCGGGACCCAAACTCGGCATCTGCACACATACTCGTCGGGCAAGCTCTTGACGGTACCGGCAAAACACCCGAAGCCATCGCCGAGTTCCAACAAGCAGCGACCATCGCTCCACGCGAACCCAATGTTCACTTCGGATTAGGCTTTCTCTACTGGAAATCTCACGACTACGACAAAGCCAAAGAAGAGTTTCAAGCCGAACTGGCGAATGATCCCAACAACGCGCAGGCACTCGCTTATCTGGGCGATACGGAAATGAAGGCAGGGAATCCGGATCAGGCCGAGCCCCTGCTGCGCAAAGCAATCCAGTTGAAACCCGATCTGCGGATTGCCTATATCGATCTCGGCGTTCTTCTGACGCAAAAGAAACAGTACGACGAGGCTGCCGCGGCGTTTCGCAAGGCCATCGATCTAGATCCCACGCAACCGGACGCGCACTACCGCCTCGGGCACGTTTACCAGGCCATGCGTAAGCCGACTCAGGCGGAAGCGGAGTTCAAAAAAGTACAGCAGCTACACGAGAAGTCGGACATCAATCTCACGCCAAAAATGTCCGGCGCCCCACCCTCGATCCAGCAGTAATCTGCTACTGCTTCGTCTCCGCATGCGCCGCATTCGCCGCAAGGATGAACGACGTCGCGGCATCGACAACGTATTCGTTCTCGTACCAGAGAAACGGCCATCCTTCTTTCAATTCGGGGAAGTCGGGCTGAATGATCACAACCCCCGGAATCATGCCTCCGGGAATGAACGTATAGTCGGAGCGGTTATTGCCATAGGCAATCAGTTTTGACTGCGTTCCTACGCCCGATACGTAGGACACATTGGAAGCCGGATGCACTCCGAGGACATAGTCCAGTCCGTGCAGTGTGTATTCCGGCCCGATCGTCTCCGGGAACGCCTTATGCAGGAGGTACATTTCCGACGCAAACCGCGTTGCCCACCCGGAACCGCCCCAGCCACCGCGAGCTATCGGCACGCCATAGGGATTTTCCGAAATTGCTGCCTCCAATTTCGGCTTGTTAACCGCAAGCGCCTCGGCAAGGGCTGATTTGTATTCCTGGTCCATGTAGGGAATCGCACGGACAGCAGTGCCGCCCAGGAACACGAATTCTTCTTTGATCACCGGCAGTAATTCCGTCAGGCGCTTCTGATAGACGGCCGCTCCGTGAGTGGTGATTAACAGTTCAACCGTGGCCTCCACCTCGGCGTGCTTCAGATTGCTTCCAGTCGTATTGAAGTACTGAAAAAGCGCAGGTGGCTGCTTGTGCTCTTCATCCCAGACTTTTATGGCGGTCTTCTGGCACTCGTCTGCCATGTTGTCGTTGTACCCGCGCAAGACCCGTGCAGCCGCTGCCAACGCACCCACCATGTCGTAGCTCAACGCGGTTGTGTGGGTAGTGAACGCCCACCGATCGTCCGGGACACCGGAGTAATTGCCATCCGTCTGGAGCGGAGTCATGGCAGCGGAATAGATCCGCCCGTCAGTTTTAGAAGCCGCGTCTCCCAGGTGCGTATATTCCTGTAAGGTCGGCTCGATGATCCCGGGAATCGCATGCCCGATAGCGTGATACTCGGCCAGCAGCAGGATTACGCCGTGTTCCACTTGCTGCACCACGTCGGGAATGCCATCCGGCGAGCGCAGTTGAACATACCGCGCCTTCTCGTCGATTGACGTGTCGTCAGACTTGACTCCGAATTCTTCGCGCGCGGCAACCAGGTCGGAGATCACGCGCGTCTGCGTCTGCGTGCGCAGATCAAAGTCCCCCGCGTCATACCATCCGCCCACGTTGATTCCGGGAATGTGCTGCCCCGGAGAAAACGGTGAGTCCGTTGTCGGTCCCTGCTTGTAGCCATCGAAGTGCGTGTAATTCACCGGCGCCTGGCGAGCGTCATCCAGGTGCGATGCACCATGCCAGATCCGGTATCCCTCGCGCACTTTGACGTGGTCCATCTGCTCCGGCAGGTAGGTATTCAGCGAAAGGTTCCAGATACCATCATAGACATTGTTTGCGATGCGAAAGGGCCCAGTTCTTTGACCGGCGTACTCGATCACATAAATACCGGGCTCGCGAACGGCGGAGAAGTCGAAGCGCGCGTACTGATAACGCATCCACTTTCCCCACGGTTTTATCTCACCACTGAACACCTCGCGATACTCGCCCTCAGGCGTGACACGCAACACGCGCGCAGTCGTCGGCGCCTTGAACAAAGGATCAAGTTCCAGCACGGCCACCTTTTCCCTTGCTGGGGTGTAGCCAACCTGGTTGTAGCCAATCACTGGAGGGCGGGTCCATCCTTCGACCAAGTGCGGGTGTACGTGCCAGACAACAGCCTCGCCAGTTTTGCCCGCGGGAATGAGTGTCCGCAGCACGAACCATCCGTTCTGAGCCTTGTTGCGGCCATCGAACAGCATGATCGGTCCGTTGTCAGACGTGACGCTGACTTGAGTCAGTGGATCTTCTGGCGAGAGCACAATGTGGTGAGCAGTCGCCAAAGGCAGCGACTCCACGCCATCGGCCGTCCTCTCCATCGGACCGTCGTCATGACGCGGGAAAATGCCTGCGCTATCGTCCGTGACATACGACTTGCCAAAGTAAACCGACGGTAGAAATTCGAGGTTGAAACCAGCCTTACCCGCAAGTGCCGCCGGAAGCGGTCGATCCAGTTGCACGGCGATGCGAAATCCACCAGCTTCTGGGCGGATGTCTACCCGATAGTTCAGACCACGATCCTCGTATGTGCAAATCGCCGCTACTTCGTCGGCTGCCGGTCCGCGCTTGCGCTCCTTGAAGTCAGGAATCGGATCCCACTGTTCGGGTGTTGGTGACAGCCGCACGTCGCCGCTGGTTGCAATCCGCTGATCGCGCAGAATGATTTCCAGCCCGTTCATCTTCTGATCACCAAAAACCTTGTGATACGGATCCTGGAAAAGCAGCACGCTGAGTCCGTGCGTCTCGAGAACATCTTGTTGGGTCAAGTGGAGATCCGAAGCAGACAAAGAAGGGATTGCAATTGTGAGCAAAGCCACAAGCAGAGAGAGCCTGATGACGGCAGGTGTATTCATTCGTTTCCTGGACCTGATGGCAAGAACAGAATCATTCTATGGGGGAATGTCACAGAATTGTCAGCAGTTAATTAGAGGAAGAGCACGACACTTAGGCCGTCCAGCGAATCTGAATGAAGGTACAATCGTTGCACGGTCGTGGGGTTAATTGGGTCCAGGTTGAGATTTCGTTATCGGCCGTGTCCAAAGGCAGAGGATGGCAGGCATGTCCTTCGGTTCAAACAGCCTCGTCCGCAGATATTGGGAACGCCTTGTGCATCTCCGTC
>CAZBCQ010000080.1:6338-7940 GCA_964490255.1 uncultured Terriglobales bacterium
AGTTGTCCTCCTGAGCATGATGACCGCCTGATTCGAGCCGTCATCCTGGAAATCCCCAGTGGCAAGGCTGTTCACGCCGAAGACTGGTACCTGCACGACCACCGTCGTTATCTCTGGTCCCTTGGTTCAGGGCGTTTCCTGCTGCGCCGTCTGAACAGCTTGTATCTGATCGACGCGACATTGCACGAAAAGCTGCTGCTGCAATCACCGAAGGATCTGCTCTGGGTGTCCGTCACACCCGATCACAGCCAGATTCTGATTGAGACCGCTGAGGATGCAGCGAAGCCTTCTGCCGCGGAATCATCAACTCCAGAACCCAAATCCAAACCTGGTTTCATGTTGCAATTTCTGGACGCCAAGTCCCTCGTGCCGCAACGGACTCTCCGGCTAAGCGCTGTGGTGAATCTCGATGGAACCAGCACGGGCTATGCTGACACGGTTCACAAGGGCGATCTGTGGCTGATCCGCTACGGTCCCTCCCCGGAGGAGCGCCGCAACCTTGCGCGCGTACGTTCGCGAGGTGTGCCCAGGATTTTTTATTCCGGCAACAACTCGCTTCTCATCGGCCGATGCTGTTCTTCTGACGGCGACTACAGCGTGAGCGCATTCACCGCGACCGGGCACCGGCTATGGAGGCAACGCTGGAGTCTGAACCGGTATTTTCCGATGGTCGCAGGGAATGCTGATAACAGTCGGGTTGCAGTCAGCACTTTGAGGCACCGCCCCTACGCCGAAGGTACGGTCAGCTCTGCTGCTGAACAAGATACAGATTTCAGCCTTGAGCAGGATGTTCAGGTTCTAGAAGCTGCCAGTGGCGCCAGCGTGCAGTCGATCGGGGTCAGCCCGGTCATCATGAGCGAACAGAATTTCTCGCTCTCTCCCGATGGCCGCAGATTGGCCACCCTTTCTGACATCGGCATCTCGATTTACGAGCTTCCGCCAGCGTCGGTCGAGGAGCGCTCTAAGTTCGCCGCACTCAAGACTGATGTGCCCGGCCTGTACACTCTGCCGACGGAAAATGAAAATTCACCAGGTCAGGGAACCGCAGCCAGCGAGCAAGCACCTCAACCGGTTTCAAACTCTTTTGTTGCTCCGTCGCCGGTGCCGGCAATCGCAGAGAACCAGGATGCTCCAACGTTCAAATCCAGTGCCCAAGCTGTGCTGGTGGACGTTGTCGTCACTGATGCGCACGGCCATCCCGTAAAAGGACTGCCCCAGCATGATTTTCAAGTGAGCGAGGACGGCGAACATCAGGACTTACGCTATTTTCGCGAAGTAATCACGGAGGCCACCAAGAGTTCCCCTCCTCCAACTGCTCCCAAAAACCCCAACATATTCAGCAATGCCAGTCAGGGGCAGGAGCCGGGCTCCCTTGTGATCGTGTTGCTTGATCTGCTGAACACGCCATCGCAGGATCAGCTATATGCGCGGGAACAACTCATTAAGTTTCTCGACAGCCAATCTGCAGAACTGAAGAAGTCACAGTTTGCGCTCTGTGCCTTAACGGGAGATCCCAATTCTCATTTGCGCCTTGTCCAGGGATTCACTTCGGACAACACTCAGCTGCTCAGCGCCGCCAATAACAAGAAGAACGTGTCGAAA
>CAZBCQ010000080.1:8040-9678 GCA_964490255.1 uncultured Terriglobales bacterium
GCCGCGGATACAGGAGGAACAGCCTTCTTTAGTTCGAATGACATTGCGGCCGCCATCTCTACCGCGACCGAACAGGGTTCCAACTATTACGCCCTTTCTTATAGCCCTTCCAATAAGCACTACGATGGGCGCTTCCGGAAGATCAAGGTTTCGCTGAGCGAGAAGGCATACCATCTTCACTACCGTCCCGGATACTTCGCCGCGGACCCGAACGCGCCCGGAAGAGAAAGGGAGATTGCTCACAATATTCGAGTCGTCGCAATGCAGCACGGATCGCCGCCATCCTGTCAGATTCGATTCTCAGTGCGGATCGTACCAGTTGGCCCCAGAACAAAGGTGGACAGTGCGAAAGTCGGACAGATTCTCCTCGCCTCGGCAAAAACTCCAACTTTGCCCGCGCAGGTTGAAGTCCAACACCACAGCATCGACTACGCCATCGAGAGTTCCGATCTGCGCTTTCTTGCTCTGAGCAATGGGACCTATCGCAGCGCACTCACGTTCATGATTGCGTCTTTCGATCTCGAAGGCCATCCTCTGGCGGGAGTTTCTACGGTTGGAACCAGCGACCTCCCGCCCGAAATTTACAAAGATGCGTTGACCGGCGGAGTTCGCGTGCATCAGGAAGTGGACATCCCTGTCGCGGCAACGTCTCTGCGAATCGGCATTCAGGACCAACTCAGCAACTACGTGGGCACCGTCGACTTCTCCTTGCCGGTTCCAGCGCCTCCGGATGTGCCTCGCGTCGCGAAGGGCCAATTACCTGAGATTGAGCCGGACTAAGCTTTGCGCGCGATGAGTGCGCTGCCGCTGGATTCACTTGCCTTCGGATGGTATTCTCGCTGCCCAATGCCAAAGCCGATTCTTCTACTTCTTCTCCTGATAGGTGCATCTGCCGTTAACTGTTGCGCTCAGGGCGCAGCCGCATCCAACGCATCCCTGTTGCTCGTTGCCAACCAGGGCGATCGCACCGTTAGCATCATCGATGCGCACGCTGGCAAGCAGACCGGAGTTGTCCAGGAAAACGTTCCCGATGGATGGGTGCACGAACTAGTGGCTTCGCCCGATGGGCGCACCGCTTTCGCTCCAGTCTATGGCAATTCTGGCGTTGGAAAACCGGGAAGCGATGGGCGCAACATGCTCGTGATCGATATCGCCACGCGGAAAATAGTCGGGAACATCGATTTCGGCCATGGCGTTCGGCCGCATTATGCCGTTTACGATCCGAACAGCGGTCTTCTTTATGTAACCACGGAATTGGATCAGACTGTCACCGCCGTCGATCCCCGCGCGCTCAAGATTGTTGGCGCAATTCCGACTAAGCAGCCGGAGTCGCACATGCTCGCCATCTCGCAGGACGGGAAGCGCGGCTACACCGCCAATGTCGGACCCGGAACTGTGTCGGTACTCGACATGGTCGCTCGCAAGACGATCGCGGTTATTCCGATCTCCACCAAAACGCAGCGCATCTCCATCTCGAATGACGACCGCATGGTCTTTACCGCCGACCAGACCAAGCCGCAGCTTGCCGTTATCGATACAGCCAGTAATAAAGTGAAGAGTTGGGTTGCCCTTCCTGCTCTTGGTTATGGAACCGCGCCTACCAAGGATGGCCGCTCGCTGCTCGTGGCTCTGCCCTCG
>CAZBCQ010000080.1:9778-13284 GCA_964490255.1 uncultured Terriglobales bacterium
AGCTTTCGGCTTGCTGTCGTTGCCGAATACCCTGGCAAAAATCTTGTCGACGTTCCGCAACTGGCGCTGTTGATCGAACGCCTTTTCGATCTGCTTTTTCGGGACTCGGCCGCTGATATCCGGATCGTTCAGCACCATCTCGCGGAAGTTTCCGCCTTCTTTCCAGGCGCGCATGGCATTACGCTGCACGATTCGGTAGGCATCTTCGCGGACCACGCCCGCTTCCACCAGGTCGAGCAGCAACTGTCCGCTGAACACCAGTCCACCGGTGCTGTCCAGGTTCGCCTGCATGCGCTCCGGATAGACCATAAGCGTGTCGATGATGTTGGTGGTCTTATACAGCAGGTAATCCAGGAGGATGGTCGAATCCGGCAGGATGACGCGTTCCACCGACGAATGCGAAATGTCGCGCTCGTGCCACAGCGCTACGTCTTCATAGGCAGCCTGCACGTTGGAACGCACTACGCGCGCCAGTCCGCTGATCTGTTCGCAGGTAACCGGGTTGCGTTTGTGCGGCATGGCCGAAGATCCCTTCTGCTTTTCGCTGAAATATTCTTCCGCCTCCCGAACCTCCGTCCTCTGTAGATGGCGAACTTCCGTCGCGATGCGATCGAGCGTGCAGGCGATCACTGCCAGGGTTGCGACGTAGTTCGCATGCCGGTCGCGCTGGATTACCTGGGAATTAATTGGCGCGACATGTAAACCTAGGCGCTCACAAATCATCTCTTCTAGATCAGGGTCAAGATGGGCGCCATTCCCGACCGCACCGGAGAACTTGCCAACACGCATCTCTTCGGCGGCAGCGGCGAAGCGCTTCAGGTTACGATCCATCTCGTCGTAGAAGTTTGCTAGTACCAGTCCGAAGGTGATGGGTTCGGCATGGACGCCATGGGTTCGGCCGATCATGGGGGTGTGCTGAAACTCCAAAGCCCGGCGGCGGAGCACTTCGTGCAATCGGTGCAGGTCATCGCTGAGAATCCCGGAAGCTTCCTTGATCTGGAGGGCCTGGGCCGTGTCGACGACGTCATTCGAGGTCAATCCATAGTGAAGCCAGCGCGCCTCGGGCCCAACTTTTTCGGCGACCGCGGTGGTAAAAGCGATCACGTCATGGCGAACTTCCGCCTCGATCTCGTAGATCCTTTGCAGGTCAAAGTCGGCTTTCCGGCGGATTGCCTGGGCGGCAGCTTTGGGGACCAACCCGGCATCAGCCAGAGTCTCGGTCGCGGCGAGCTCAACTTCCAGCCATTTCCGGAATCTATACTCATCGGTCCATATCTTTCCCATTTCGGGACGGGTGTAACGTGCAATCACGCGCTCATCTCCTATGTACGTTTTGGCGTCGCAGTACGACAGATTTGTAGGAAAGTTGTTGAAACGTAACGAAAACCAACTATTCTAAATGCAAGAACGGCAACCGCGGGCGGAATCGTCACAGCAATTGACTGGGAGGGCCTTCCACGGTTAGCCTCAGCAGGCTAGGTAGCGCACAATTGAACTGCATTTACGCGAGATCCCTCCCGATCACGCTCTCCGGCTTAGTCTGGCCGGAATTAAGTGTGCGCAAGAAAGCTCGCTAATAAATAAAGGGTGGGACATACGCATGCCTTCGAAAGAAGAAATCAGTCTCCAGGATTACCGGGCTACAGCAGAATTCCGCTATCAGATACGTCGTTTCTTGCGCGCAAGCGAACAGATTGCGCGTGAGTATGGCTTGAACCCACAGCAGTATCAACTGATGCTGGCCCTCAAAGGCCTCCCCGACGAGCACGCGGCTACGATTGGCGAAATAGCCGAGCGGCTCCAGATCCAGCATCACAGCACCGTCGAGCTGGCCGATCGCCTTTCTGCGAAGGGTCTGGTTCGCCGCAAACGCGATAGTCAGGACCGTCGTCAAGTGCTCTTAGAGCTGACGTCAAAAGGTGAAAAGACCATACGGGAACTCGCCTTGCACCATCGCGAGGAACTGCGGTCAACCGGACCAGAACTGGTGGGGGCGCTGAAGGGCGTGCTCTCCAGCATCAAGAAAAACCGGCGCTAACCGGCTGATTCATCAGTACGAAACATAATCCCCACAGGGGGCTCGCGCGTTGCTCGGCAGGATACCAATAATCCTGCTGCAGCGCCGATGCCCCGATCTTTCTGTCTTCAACAGTCGTGATGCGATATACTACTCCGCGTGGGGAAAGACTCGTTTGAGACACCTGGCGTTCGCACGTCAGCATCGCTGAATTCCGTAGACAGTGAAGCCACAGCAGCTGCCATGAGCTCTGATGGAACTGGCCTCAGTCCTGAAGCCGGATTCCGTATGATCCTGGTGTCGGTGCTGGCGGCCGTGATTGGCGTGCTGGCGGCTCTGATCGCGTACGTTCTGTACAACCTGATTGGCTTCTTCACCAACGTCGCCTTCTTCCATCGGCTCTCCTGGAATTTCGTCAGCCCCCGCTTCAGCACCCTCGGCCCGTGGATCATCGTGGTTCCAGTGGTGGGCGGACTCATTGTCGGCCTAATGGCGAAGTATGGTTCGTCCAAGATTCGCGGCCATGGCATCCCGGAAGCGATGGAGGCCGTGTTGATCGGCCGCAGCCGCATCGAGCCAAAGGTCGCGATTCTCAAGCCGCTCTCGGCGGCAATTGCCATCGGAACCGGTGGACCGTTCGGCGCCGAAGGTCCGATCATTCAGACCGGCGGAGCCGTGGGGTCGCTATTCGGGCAGGTGCTGCATACCACGGCAGCTGAGCGCAAGGTGCTGCTCGCATCCGGCGCAGCCGCGGGAATGGCGGCCACGTTCAGCACTCCCATTGCCGGGGTGATCCTCGCCATCGAGCTGCTCCTGTTCGAGTTCAAGTCGCGTTCTTTCATTCCGCTTGTAATCGCCAGCACCCTGGCTACGAGCGTTCACATGATGCTCATGGGCCGGGGACCCATGTTCGTCGTGGGCCCCACCGACTTCGAAATCCCGCATGCCTTGCCGTGGTATCTGTTGTTGGGCGTGCTTTGTGGACTGGCGGCAGTCGGTTTTACCAAGCTGCTGTATGCAGTCGAAGACCTGTTTGAAAAGCTGCCAGTTGATTCCATGTGGTGGCCGGCGATTGGAGCGCTGGGCCTGGGAATGATCGGCTACTTCGTCCCGCGCGTGCTCGGTGTAGGCTACGACACCATCTCCGATATCCTGACAGCCCGCCTTGCTCTGGAAGTCCTGCTGCTGGTGATGATCTTCAAGTCGCTGGCGCTGGTAATCTCGCTCGGCTCCGGCACTTCTGGCGGATTACTGGCCCCGATGTTCATGGCTAGCGCGGCCATGGGATCAGCATTCGCCACGATTATCAACCGGCTTGTTCCCGGAGCGCACCTTGCACCAGGAGCTTTCGCGTTGGTCGCCATGGGAGCGGTTTTTGGGGCAGCTTCCCGCGCCACCTTCACTTTCATCATCTTTGCTTTTGAACTCACCCGCGACTACAACTCGGTGCTGCCTCTTATGCTGGTGAGCGTAATCGCCGACAGCATTG
>CAZBCQ010000080.1:13384-16846 GCA_964490255.1 uncultured Terriglobales bacterium
AACCCCGTGGTCGCCTACGCCGACGAGACGCTGCACGAAGCCGCCAATCGCATGCTCCGCCGAGGCTACGGACGACTCCCTGTAGTCTCTCGGGATAATCCAAAGAAAGTCATTGGCTATTTAGGACGAGCACAGATTCTTGCCGCCCGCATGCGCAGGATGGAAGAAGAGCACTTGCGGGAACCGGGCTGGATTGGCCGCTTCCGGAAACAAGTTGCGGGCTAATTGCCCTGACCCGAATTTTGCATAGCGGTCTGCAGCAGCGGCTTCAACGATTCGGTCGTGATTCCAATCGTCCCTCCCGTGAAGCCGTCGATGTACGCGGCATTGACGGCGATCGCCTCGCCTTTTGAATTGAAGACTGGGCCACCGCTCCCGCCCTGGGCGGTCGGCGCATCGTAGATCAGCTTCTCTCCAACGATGTCACTCACGTGACCGCACGTCGAAGACGGCCGAATCAGGTCGTGTTGCGCCAGATCGGACGCGATCTCGATAGCATCCTTCTTAGCCGCCAGACGGCTGAACACGTTGTTTGGGGACTTGGCGAGCATAGCTGAAACGCCTAGCGGATATCCGACCACCACGACTGGGTCTCCTGCGTTCGGCTTCTCCGGAGCCAACGCGATCGGATATATCTTTTTCGTCAGATCGGTCGGAGTGAAGCGCGCAACCGCAAGGTCCTGGTCAGGGGAAACCTGCACATCAAAAAGCGTCACCGACTTTGCCAGGCTGGGGAAGAACGCCACAATCTTCTCGACGTGGGGCTTGGCGCCACCATTGATACGGGCTTCGTCATCAGGATCTTCGTACCAGGGCTGGACGACATGCCGGTTCGTGGCAATCAGTCCATTCGCAATGACGAACCCCGTACCCGACACTCTGGTTCGATGTTCATCTCCAGTCAGAGACGGCTTCGGTGCCGTCATGCTGTAAACGCTGTATATGTAGCAGATAGAATCGCGATGCTGCCGCAGTACCAGGGACGGCATCGACTGCTCCTGGTGCAGGCGCTCGATCTCAGTCGAGAGATGACTGACTTGTTTTCGAAGTTCCGCTTCACCGCCACGCGCGGGAAGTAATTGCAATCCAACCAGACACCCCAAAACAGCCGGCCCGAGCAGCCGGATTAATCGCAACATTTAGGCACCCACCAGCGGATCCAGGAACTCGAGCAAGATCCGCCGAGAACAAGAAATCCGATTGACCTAATGATTGGTTTCGTCTTGACGGTACGAAGATGCCTGCGGTGTGCTGCCAAGAAGCGGGACTGGATCATTCAGCGAATGGCCAGTCCGCCCAAAAAAGCAGAAGGCTTGGATGGTTCCCTGAGGTTCTCTTGTGTGCCACCCAAGCCTGAAAATATTTGGACCGGCTATTTTGCTTTGGCCGGTTGTTTCGCGATGATCTGGTCTTTGATCTTGTTGTATGTGGCCTGCGGCACAACTTTCTTGTTTACCAGGTCGGTTTTGGCTTTATACGGCCGGTTGTCGATGATCTTCTGCGAATACGTGTCGCCGATTCCCGGCAGTGCCTGCAACTGATCCTTGGTCGCGGTATTGATGTCCAGCTTTTCGCCACTGGTCGGAGCGGTTGCCGAAGGGGTCTTCGAAGCTGGTTTCGATGCCGTGGACGTGGCTTGGCTGAAAGCTGATGATGCAAGACTGACAGTCAGTGCCAACGCCAGCACGATACGTGAAAACGAACGCAACAGAGTCATGCATGCCTCCTGAAAATCTGCGCGCGTATTTTACGTGAAACTCGTAAACTCTGCGAATTCATTACTCAGGCTGGCCGACGCCGAACAACTCGCTCATCTCGTCATACAGGAACCCTTCTCCCGGACGATACGGCTGCACCCATTTCCCGTTAATTACGAATTGAGGGATGGCGCGCTTTCCCGTACGTCGAATCACCTCTTCTGCCGCGCCGGGCGTGGCTTCAATATCGATTTCGCGATACAGGATGTTGTGTTGGGCCAGGAAACGCTTGGCTTCGCGGCAGTCGGGGCACCACTTACTTGAGTAAAGAAGTAATTCCATGTGTCTGATTATTGTCGCAGAATTAGTGCAGATTTGGAACTGCCAGCCTTCGTTCCTAAGGCTCTGTTTTCAGAGACTTAGCCAAGCCTGAATCGAGTGCAAGTCCGCATCGCGCCGCTTTCCGCTGCGGGACCATGGTTCAGTGAGCCAGGGCACATTCACACATCGATGGCAATTGCTAAGCTCCGTGCGCACTTTCGAGGGGGATTATGCGAATTGCTGCTTTGGCACTGGCTTTTCTACTGAGCGTTTCTGCACTGGCACAAGACGT
This sequence comes from uncultured Terriglobales bacterium, assembly GCA_964490255.1. Classification (GTDB taxonomy): domain Bacteria; phylum Acidobacteriota; class Terriglobia; order Terriglobales; family Acidobacteriaceae; genus JAJPJE01. The sequence continues at coordinate 15,695 of CAZBCQ010000080.1, forward strand.
TGCAACCAAGGCGGACGAATATCTCTCGGCGTGGACCAAACAGGGCCGCTTCTCGGGAACGGTGCTCATTGCCAAGGACGGCAAAGTTCTTCTCCGCAAAAGCTACGGGCTTGCGAACATCGAACTTGACGTTCCGAACACGCCGGAGATGATCTACCGCATCGGGTCCATCACGAAATCGTTCACCGCGATCGCCATCTTGCAACTCGAACAGCACAAGAAGCTCAGTCTCCAGGATCCCGTCGTGAAGTACGTGCCGGAAGTGCCGAAGCCTTGGCAGCAGATCACCATTCAGCAGTTGCTCACGCACGTCTCCGGCATACCTGATTTCACACGCGCAACGGCTTACGGCAAAAATGATGACCCGATGCGGATCGAACACGCGATGCAGGAATTTGCCGCGCAGCCACTGGTCTCGGCCCCAGGCGAAAAGTTTGCATACAGTAATTCCGGATACATTCTGCTGGGCCGCGTCACCGAGAAAGTCTCGGGCGTCAGTTACGAGCAATTCATCACCGAGAACATCAACAAGCCGGCGGGCCTGCAGAATACTGCTTACGACCACGTCCGCCCTATCCTGAAGAACCGTGCCAGCGGCTACGTCTTCGACGGCGATCATCTTGTGAACGCCCTGATGAATGACATGTCGGGAACGCACTCCGCCGGTGCGCTACACTCCACGGTCGATGATCTGTACAAGTTCGATCAGGCGCTTTCAGAAGGGAAAGTGTTCCCAACAGCGCTGCTCGACGAAGCCTTCCAGCCTCGTGTGAAATGGTCTGCCCCGCCACCGTTCAACATGGACGCTTGGTATGGCTACGGCTGGATGACCACATCGGATTTCGGCCACAACTCGCTGATGCACGGCGGCTGGGTGGACGGCTTTGTCACCGAGTTCACTCGTTATCCCGACGATAAGATAGTCGTGATCCTGGCCAGCAATATCGAGGGACCGCAGGTCATCGCCATCCAGCATGGATTGGCCGCCGTTCTCTTCGGGCAGCCCTATGAAGTGCCGGTGATGCACAAGCGAGCTGAGGTCGACCGGAAAATTCTTGAGCGCTACGTCGGCACATACCACGTGGTGCCCGGCCTCGATCTCAAAGTCTTCTTCGAAGGCGACCGGCTCTTCGCGCAAGGTACAAATCAGCC
>CAZBCQ010000080.1:16946-18718 GCA_964490255.1 uncultured Terriglobales bacterium
TCATCACGAGCGAGCGCAGCGAGCGAGGGATCTGCAGTTCCGCGCAGCATCACCCACGCCGTTTGTCATCACGAACGAGCGTTAGCGAGCGAGGGATCTGCATTTAGAAGCGCACGAATCGAGATACTCGAGGGGAACCAAAACGAACTGCAGGTTCCTCGCTCCGCTCGTCATGACAAACACGAAGCGTCTTGGTCGAAGGAAGGACTTGCGCGTTAGGAGGACTTGCCGTTACCCAGAAACTCTACCCGTCAATATCGCTTCTCACCCCGAAACCCCAGGCTTTCAGCAGATCCTGAGGGACGTACTTGCTGTCCTTATTCTTCAGAACCCAGTCGCGCAGCGCCGCCGATTCCACGTACTCATGCGGCGACAGTTTTAAACGTCGCACGATCTGTTCAAAGGCGCTTGGGGTAACGCTGACCGGAGTTATTTCCGGTTTTCCCCAGTTCGGATTGCCACGACGCTTCACCATGAGTGCTCCCGGTATAAGAACCGCTCCTCTGATACTACCTAATTTTCTCGTGTCCCGTGTAGTTCTCGCAAGCGCAGCGTACTCTCGTCACCTGCGCGCCCCCATAGTTGCGGGTTCGCCACATGGTTGCAGATAATGGAGCCGCCCATGAATACACGAAAGTCGTATTTCCCACTGGCAATCTTTGCGCTGGCGATCATGACCGCGCCTGCGATCGCCGCCGATGTGCCACCCTCAGCGCAGATCCAACCGGATGCGCTTGCGAAGCTGCTGCAGTCAAACTCCACCGAAAAGCCGCTCATCATCCAGGTGGGATTTCAAAAGCTGTACCAGCAAGCGCACATTCCCGGTGCGGAATACGTCGGACCGGCGAACGACGGCCCCGGCATCCAGAAGCTCGAGAAGCGCGTCAGCAGCCTGCCGAAAAACAAAGCCATCGTTCTCTACTGCGGGTGCTGTCCCTGGTCGCACTGCCCGAACGTGCAGCCCGCTTACGAACTTCTGCACTCGATGGGATTCACCAACGTCAAGGTTCTCTACATCGCCCAGAACTTTGGCGCGGACTGGGTGAGCAAGGGTTATCCAACGGAGAAGAGCGAGTGAGCCCGGCGAGAAGACTGCTGTTCACTGTCCTCGTGATTGCTGTCGCCATCGGCCTCTACTTCGGCTTCCGGACCAAGCGCCGCACCGGCAGCATGGGGATGTCGATCGAGTCCACCAAGGTCACGCCCGCGCCGGCTTTCACACTCACCGATATCAATGGCCATCCGCTTCAGCTCGCTGACTACAAGGGCAAAGTCGTTCTTCTCGATTTTTGGGCGACGTGGTGCGCGCCCTGCCGCTCCGAGATTCCAAAGTTTGTTTCATGGCAGAAGCAGTACGGATCACAGGGACTGCAGGTGATCGGGATCTCGATGGACGATGACGCCAAGCCCGTTCGCGCCTTCATGCAGCAGTTCGGGATCGACTATCCGGTCGCGGTTGGCGACGCGAAGCTCGCAGATCAATATGGTGGAGTGCTGGGATTACCCGTGACCTTTGTCATCGGCCGTGACGGGCAGATTTACCACAAGCACGTAGGACTGACAGACTTGGCGCTGCTCGAAGGGGAGATCAAGCAATTGCTGGAGAAGTAACGCCAACCTCGCCACGAGACACGTGGGGCAGCCGACCTCGGCTGCTACCCAAAAATCAGGGGAGCCTTGCGGCTCCCCTTTTGTGCTTCCATGGTATGGACTTGGTTTGCGGGTGACGTCTAGCTGCTGTAGAGCAGCACGCCATCCTGCTTCTCTTCGCC
>CAZBCQ010000081.1:0-2027 GCA_964490255.1 uncultured Terriglobales bacterium
CCTACCAGTCCCTGACCGGCGACGACAAGCTTGGCTTCCTTTTCAGGAGTGATGCGGACGATTCCACGTTTGCCGTTCAGCGAAGCTGCGACATAAAGATTGCCATTCTCGTCGAAGGCGAGTCCCTGGGGACGTCCGAGCCCGCGATAGAAAACCTCAGCTTCACCGTTCGGGTTGATGCGATAGACGGCGTCAAAGCTGGACGTGGTGGGTCCGGTTACGTACAGATCGCCGCTGGGAGAGAATGCAAGGTGGTAGGCGGAGACGCTCGGGTCGAGCGTGGCGAAAACGAAAATCTGACGATCGCGCGCGATCTTGAAGATAGTCCCGCTACGATCTCCGACGTAAAGATTTTGCTCTTGGTCGAACGCGATCCCGGTAGCGATGCCCATGCCTTCGGCGTATGCGCTCATCGTCCCGTTGCGACCAACACGATACACCGCGCCGTCGTGGCGCGAGGATACGTACATCTGGCCTTCGCGATCGAAGGTAATCGAGGTGGCGTTCATCATTTCCGTGAGGAACGGTTTCACGGCGTAGTTGGTGTCGATCTTGTAGATGGAGACAGGGACTTTCTGTCCACGCGATCCGGAAAAAGTGACGTAGATGTTGCCTTCGGCGTCGAGCGCGGGATTGGTGACGGGATGAAGATTTTCCGCGATGTTGACCGCGACCCGAAGCTGTTCGGGATTGCTGGCGCCAGCCTGTGTGGAAACGGTTACGGGTCCGGAGGTGGCGGTCTCAGGTACGCGCGCGATGACGAACTCGCTGGTGCTGACGACGACAGAGCCGTCTGCTTCGCCGAAGCGAACCTGCGGACGACGCAGGTCCAGGGGATTCAGTCCCGAGCCTACGATGCGAACCTCTCCGCCCGGAAGGGCAGCAGTAGGCTCAAGCGCATGGATGTGCGGCTGTCCGTTAACGTTCTTCTTCCCGACCGACCGATTTACCGAGCCCATAGTTCTAGACTACTTCAGAATCGCAAAATGCAGCAGAAGGTGCATCAGGAGGAGGGCGTATAGCCCTGCACCCAAGTCATCGACGACAATTCCCGTTCCCTCCGGCAACTTCTCTAGACGGCGAATGGGAAAGGGCTTAGTGATATCGAATACCCGGAAAAGTATAAGTCCCACCAACATGCTTTGCCAGTTCAGGGGAGCGCCGAGCAAAGTCAGCAGCTGGCCGGCAGTTTCGTCAATCACCACGATGCCAGGATCTTTTTTGCCAAGGGCGCGCGCAATTCGCGTGGCGGCGGGGATGCCAAGCGCCGTCGCCAGCGCAAGTAGTGCGAAATGAACGGGAAGACGCGTTGTGGAAGGCAACGTGCGACCGAGGCCAAACCAGATCAGGGTGGTAGCAAGTGAGGACCATGTACCCGGTCCGGGCTTCAGCAGACCCGTACCGAAGAAAGTACCGATTGCCCATGCCCATGCTGGGGCAGGAGCATCTTTCGGCTGCAACGCAGTTGCTTCAGTGGTTCCGGCGTCGTTCATTCTGGTTCCGGTAAGCAGTTGTACCAGAACCTTCCTGTCGAACGCGAGCAGTAGAACGAGGAGCGAAGTCCGCGTCCTCGGGATCGTTCACCGGAGTCGAGATCACATAACCTCCGCTGGCCCATTTGCCGAGATCGATCAGGCGGCAACGGTCGCTGCAGAAGGGAAATCCCGGGTCGGAGCGTAAAACAATTTTGCGGCAGGTTGGGCACCGCAAGTTGAGAACTCTTTTGGCCATGGCGCTTGGACCTTCTTGACCTTCTCAAAACTTGGATGCTGCTGATTGAAGCTTGATGCGGAAGATTAGACCAAACGCGCAATTAAATCGTAATCGTGGGCTTCCGTAACCTCGCAGCGGTAGAAATTTCCGGGCTGCGGGTCTGTGACTTGGTCAAAATCCGTGACATAGACTTTGCCATCGATCTCGGGAGCGTGCATCTCGGTGCGGCCTTCCCAGAGCAAGTCGCTCTCGGAAGAAGGGCCTTCGAGCAGGATGTCGAACTCACGCCCGACAAGCGCCTTCTTACGCTTGCG
>CAZBCQ010000081.1:2127-10377 GCA_964490255.1 uncultured Terriglobales bacterium
GGCCTTCGAGCAGGATGTCGAACTCACGCCCGACAAGCGCCTTCTTACGCTTGCGGCTGATTCGTTGCTGGATTCCCATCAGCTTCTTGCGACGACGCTCAATTTCGCGCGGAGAAAGTTTCTGGTCCAGGGCAAACGCGCCTGCGCCCTCCTGATCGGAGTAGGCGAAGGCTCCCATCCAATCCAACTGGGCGGATTGAACGAATTGGCAGAGTTCGTCGAAATCCTGCTCGGTCTCGCCGGGGAATCCGACGATGAAGGAGCTGCGCAGAGTGACGTTGGGAATAGTGTTACGAATTTTCTCGATGGACTTAAGGAAAATCTCCGAGCCAGCACCGCGCTTCATGCGCTTCAGCACAGCAGGGGATGCGTGTTGTAGCGGGACGTCAACATAGGAGCATATTTTTTCGTACTTAGCGATGGTGTCCAGCAGGCGGCCGGTGATTTTGTTGGGATATGCGTACAGGAACCGTACCCAGCGAAGATCTTCGATTTGCGCCAACTTCTCGAGGAGAAGGGCGAGGCCGTCTTTGAGTTGCAGATCTTCGCCATAGCAGGTTGTGTCCTGACCGATGAGAGTGATTTCGCGGACACCGGTCTTGGCCAGGCGCTCGGCCTCGGCGATTACTGATTCGAATCGGCGGGAACGGAACTTACCCCGCAGCTGGGGAATGATGCAGAAGGCGCAAGGATGATCGCAGCCCTCGGCAATCTTGATGTACGCTGAGTACTTGGGAGTCGCAAGCACGCGCGGAGTTTCTTCGTCATACAGATAGTTAGGGAGATCGGCGACGGCTCCGTCCCAGTTCTCGCGAGAGAAGCGTCCAGCGGATTCGCGGGCGTCGCCTTCCGCCCGGCTGCTGATTATGTTGAACGGGGAAACAAGGGATGGACGGGGCTTCGGCTGAATCCCCGCAGCCTGAAGAATGTTCTCTAGCTCCCCGGTTCCGACCACGGCGTCGACTTCAGGAATGTTCTTCTGGATGTCGTTGCGGAAACGTTCTACAAGGCAGCCGGCCACGATGAGCTTCTTGGCCGATCCCTCAGTCTTGTGCTGGGCCATTTCCAGGATCGTGTTCACCGATTCCTGCTGAGCGCTCTCGATGAACGAACAGGTGTTCACGACGATAATGTCGGCGTCCTCGGCCTTGGGAGTGAGTTCCGCGCCGGCACGCGCCAGCAATCCCATCATGACCTCGCTGTCGACGAGGTTCTTGGGACAGCCCAGGCTGACGAATCCGACCTTCGTCGGCGCCGCCTGAGTTTTGGACTGGGGTGCCTCAGTGAGCTTCAGATCAGACATGCAATCTTTCTATTGTAGCAGCCTCAAACGTGCGGCTGGACTGCTCGAGCGTCCTATTGCCGCTCCAAAAGTTGAATCAGCTTTTGCTTCACCGAAGGCCACTCAGAGCCGATGATCGAGAACCGCACCGAGTCGCGAGGGATGTAGTCCGCAGCCATGCGATGCGCACGCAGTATTCCTTCAAAGTGTCCTCCGATTCTTTCGAGTGCCGCACGCGAACGGGAATTTCGGGCGTCGGTATGGAAGCAGACGCGCAAAACCTGCCAGGCCTCGAAAGCGTGGGTAAGCATCACCAGCTTGGCTTCGGTGTTGGCGGCTGTGCGCATTGCCGATGGGCTCAGCCATGTGTAGCCGATTTCGCAAGCATCTGGAGCATGGCGACCATACGAGGGATGGCCCTCAGGCCACGACCACTGTTCGAGATTCCAGAAGCGCGTCGAGCCGATCACGACTCCATCCTCTGTGCGAATGATGGCGAAGGGAACGGCGGTCCCGGCATTCCTCCAGGCCAGCGCAGTTTCAACATATTTGGCCGCTTCGTGTTTCCCCTGGGGAACTGGGCTCCATTGATAGAGATCGGGGTTGATTCCCGCGGCAGCTGCCAATGCGTCGATGTGGGTTTCGGCTAGCGGTTCTAACCGGACGTGCTTTCCCAGCAGCACGAGATTTTCGGAGTTCATCGTTTGACTATGCCTCGAATCGCGACCAAGTGGCAAACCTCGAAATGACCGATGGCCAGTGTCTTTCTAAGTCAGGAATCACCAGATTGCCCAATTACGCAATCGAATTCGGCGTGCTATAACCCTCGCATGCTGAATTCTCGCCAGGCGACCATTCGCCTTTTCCGATTTTCGGGAATCGATGTCTTTCTGCATTGGTCGTGGTTTCTTGTCGCAATTTTCGAGATTAACGGCCGCAATCGCCACTATTCATCGTTCATCTGGAATGTGCTGGAGTATCTCGCGCTTTTTCTGATCGTGACGCTGCACGAGTTCGGGCACTCGCTAGCATGCAGGCAAGTTGGCGGGACGGCGAATCGCATCGTGCTGTGGCCATTGGGCGGAGTGGCGTATGTGGACCCGCCGCCACGTCCGGGAGCCACGCTGTGGAGCATCGCTGCAGGTCCGCTGGTGAATGTGGCGCTCGCTCCTCTGTTGTTTGGGTTGGGGTACTTTGGCAAGTCGATGGGGTGGTGGGCAATTTTCCCGAACGCTCATGCACTGCTGCGCGCGATCTACCTGATCAACGCTGGCCTGCTTATCTTTAACCTGCTGCCCATCTACCCACTCGATGGTGGTCAGATATTCCGTTCGCTGCTGTGGTTCGTCATCGGTCGTGCCCGGAGCTTAATGGTCGCCACCGTACTCGGGTTAGCCGGGGTAGCTGGATTCGTAGTTCTGGCCTTCTATCAACAGTCGGTCTGGTTGGGAATTATTGCCGCGTACGCGCTGTTCAATTGCTGGAACGGCTTTCAGCATGCGCGTGTGTTGCTGAAGATGGCTAAACTGCCGCGGCGGCATGGGTTTTCGTGTCCGCGATGCGAACAGGCGCCCCCAATGGGCGAGTTTTGGAAGTGCGGCAAATGCGGGCAGGCGTTTGACACATTTGCGACCAATGCAACTTGCCCATACTGCTCAACACAGTTCTCGGTTACGCGCTGCCTGGACTGTGGCGATGTTCATCCGATGAGCGAGTGGGCGGCGCAGGCGTATGCGTTGCCGAATGGTGACTGAGAAGGAAGCTAACTTGGCTCCATTTGATTTCATCAGTAAGTGGTTCTGGGCGATCTGCATCCTTATCACATTTCTTAATGTCCGTGAGCTCCGCTCTGATTCACAGAAAGCAATTGAGGCGCACCCGGAACTAGAGAAGGGCTATTCCACAATCGCACAAGGGATCCTTTTCTGGGGAAATCTACCGTGGGTGGTCATGGGTGCTGGTTGTGTTTTCGGGGGCCTTTCCGCTTTGCACTACTTCCGCCCGAGTGATCGAAATCCCCTTGTGCTCGCCTTCTTCGCGGTCGTCATCTTGGAATGGGTAGCCGGAACCTATTGGTTGTTGTTTAGGGGGGGCGCAGAGTTGATCGCCACGCATCCGTCCTCGCTCACTCTGAACCTGAAAAGTCGTCGTATGCTAATAGCCCTGTGGTTTCTTGGTTTAGGCTCTGGTGTGATTGGACTTGTTTCTGGTTCTACACCCAATGCGGTTGCCTCCACGTTGACCTTTGCCGTTTCGCACTTCGTCGCCCGCAGTTTACCGTGCCGGCGCGAACCGGTAACCGGGCTTCAGTTCGCAGCGGTAGGATTTTGTCTGATCCTTTGCGACGGAAACGTTGCAGGTTGCCCACGTCAAGCACAGGTCGGGGCCAATCGGAAAGACCACCGGCTCGGTATTCACATTCGCTTCGATACTCAATCCCTGAGCAGTCGGCGGCAAGTTGAAGTTGAGCGCCTGATCGAAGATGACAGGATAAAGCTCGAGATTGAGATCGCTCAGCATGGCGCGGACGACCTCTGCTTCCACCAGAAACGTTGCTGTATCCGACCAGTTCAGCGCGGAAATCTCGATCTTGCGTCCGTTGTCAGAGACCGTATTGGATTCGATTCGGGTGAAGGCGCATGGACCTGAGATGCACGAGACGCGCGCATTCTGAAACTCATTTCCGGGTCCGGCGTCCAGGGAGATGTTGCCGACCGCCGCTCTCCACCTGCCATCCGGCGAGCAGGGAAATACACCAGCGCAGGGAATATTTCCGACGTTGACCACCTGAAAAGTTTTCACCGCGCTTCCAGTATTTACGGTTGTTGTCCTCTGAACCGAGTATCTGACCACCACATTGCCAACGTCCACGATGGGTCCCTTGGGAATTATGGGGATCATCTGGTGAAGGGGAACGAGGCGAGCAACGAGGAGTCTGCCCTGTGAAATTTCTTCGAGAATAAGAGGCTTGTACTCCGGATGCTGGAAACTGAGTGTGATGGGAGCGCCCTTGGGCACGCCCGGTCGCATCACGATATGAAAGAATCCGAGCTCGTTGGTCTTGCTCTCGCCTGTGGACATGCCGCTGCCGGCCGTGACCTGCACATCCGCGATCGGTTGCTGTTTCTGGGTATCCTCGTCGTTGATTAGAACGGAACCTTCCAGAGAGGACGGCGGAAGCAGATGCGGTTTCGGATGGTAGAACTTCAGGAACAACGCCGCGGCGCACGCCAAAATCGCCACCATTGCGGCAGCCCAGATCGCCAGCTTTCGCCGGCGCGATTTTGGAACCACCTCGGGCGTGTAAAGCTCAGGCATCTCTTTCCCACATTATCTCTGTGATAGAGCAGAAGCAAGATGGACGCCATCTCTCGCCGGAAAATCGTTTAGATTAGAGGCAGGTGTTCATCGCGTGAGCAACAATAAGCTTTCTCGGCGAGAGTGGATCCGACAACTTGCAGGAGCAGGGCTGGCACTTCCTCTGTCGCGCGTGACGGCATGGGCTGCAGACAGCACTGCATCCGCAGACAGTTGCACGGCGACTGCGCCGGTTCCAACTACGCTCACGCCGGACGACGACACTCTCCTGGAAGAGATCGAAAGAGCTACGTTCCGCTTCTTCGTTGAGCAAGTGAATCCTGATACGGGGTTGGTGAAGGATCGTGCGAATGTCCGCGCCAAAGAAAACAACACCGTGGCAAGCATTGCCTCTACGGGTTTTGGCTTAACGGCGCTATGTATTGGAGCTCAGCGAAACTACATATCGCTCCCCGAGGCGCGTAGCCGGGCCCAGGCTGCTTTACGCTTTCTGCTGAGGAAGGTACCGCATCATCGCGGTTTCTTTTATCACTATGCGGACATGAATACCGGCGAGCGGCAGTGGGATTCCGAGGTATCATCGATCGATACCGCGATTCTTCTGTGCGGAGTGCTGACCTGTCACGAGTACTTCCTCAACACGGAAATCAGGGCGCTGGCGCGCGAGATCTCCAATCGCGTGGAGTGGAGCTGGCTCTCGGAAGACACGCCGCTTCTGCCGCATGGGTGGCTTCCGGAGATCGGCTTCCTTCCGTATCGATGGGACTACTACAGCGAACTGATGATGATGTATCTGTTGGGCCTGGGGTCGCCGACGTATCCGTTGCCCGAGGACACATGGAAGGCGTGGAAACGGAAAACGTTCGAGTACCGCGGCCTGCGATATGTGGGATCCTTCGCGCCGTTATTCATCCACCAGTATTCGCAGGCATGGTTCGATTTCCGTAACAAGCGCGACGCCTACGCTGACTATTTCCAAAATTCCATGATAGCGACGGATGTTCACCGGCTGTTCTGCGTGGAATTGGGGAAGCGTTTCCCGGATTACAGCGATGAGTTGTGGGGAATCACGTCTTCGGACTCGGAGAATGGTTATGTGGCATGGGGCGGGCCTCCGCAGATGGGTCCGATTGATGGCACAGTCGTGCCAAGCGCCGCAGCAGGCTCGTTACCTTTTCTGACGCAACCTGTGATGCGCGTTCTTCACACGATGCGCACCCGCTATTCAGGAGCGTGGTGCCAGTATGGTTTCGTCAATGCGTTCAATCCGCTGAACAACTGGTACGACAGTTTCGTGGTGGGCATCGATACAGGCATAACTCTGCTGATGGCGGAAAATGTGCGCACAGGATTTTTGTGGAAGATCTTCATGAAGAACTCAGAGGCCCAGCGAGGAATGCAGAGGGCCGGGTTCACTTCGTACGGTACGCCGTCGCCCAAACCCAGAGCTTCCAAGGCGGCCGGATAGACTTTAACGAAGTTGGTACGAAAGTAACGCCTTACCGCAGAGGCCAGAATTACTCTGCGTTCGAAAAGCTAACATTATGTGTCATTCCTTGCGGGGTAATGACAAATAGTGCAACAGCGATTGGGCCCGCCGTGTCCGGCGCTGAGCGAACCCTTCATTAAATCCAATCACTTGTAGCGGCAGTGCTTAAGCAGCCGTTTCGGAACCCAAGATGCTCTACAAAGACCAATCTTTGGGGGGTGATTCAATGGATAATTTCGCGAAGTACTCGCGTAACCTGAAGGCCATCGTTCTTGCGGGAGCGATGGTTCTGATGGCGGTCAGTGCGGTGGCTCAGCAGGAAGTCGATCCGGACCACTTCGACAGCAACCAGACGGTAGCGGCGCCGAAGAACCATGTAAGCAAAGCGCGCAAGCAGCCTACCACAGCGCAGAATGTAAATACGGTTTCCAAGCCGAGCGTTCGGCAAGCGAAGGCAAGCAACAACGCTGGGAAGGCGAAAGTGGTGACGGTAGCCGCGCACCAGCGACTAAGAGATTAGCGGCACAAGTCCGTTGCAAAGAACCAGGGAATCACGCCGAGGCCGATGTGTTCGATGTGCATTCTACACAGCACAAAGGCACGTTCGGCGCGATTCCCGATTCGCTACGCGGCTCTTCTGTCATTTTCCCGTTCCGTCAGTAGTGCTCTTCTTTGTGCCTGTCAGCGTCCCCCTCACTTCGGGACATTCGAACTTCCCAGTTAGCTTCCGAAACGTTTCTGCCTCGCTGGAGTTGTTGCCGTCTGGATTCGCGTTTTTGAAGTAACAACTAAAAAGTAAGAAGTAAGAAGCGATAAATCAGGATGGATTCAAAGAGATCCAGGCCAAGGTTCGGATCATCGAAACGAACTACTCTCGCTTCAGTTGCTCGTAGATCTCCGGCAATCGGCTGGCGTCTTCGGGCGAGTCGCCAAAACGTGCGCGTTCATAAGCGGCGGTGAAGTTCTCGACGGATCTTCGGAGCGACTCCTCGCGAATGGTGTCCACGAACTCGCGCGGCGTCTGCGACGGCTGTTTGGTATAGCCACGTTGTGCCGCCGAGCGCACCATGCGTTCGTACCAGATCGCGGCTGCCAGTCGCGGTGAACTAGCGGGTGCGCGTGCCAGCCGCATATTCGTAATGGCACGAGCTATTCGACGTAAGTTAACCAGCATCAGCCCGAGGGCAAGCAAAGCAATGGCCGCGGTCGACCACCGTCCGGGCGCACGCGACGCTCGATTCTCCAGACGCTCCATGTCGGCTAGCAAGCGCTCGTACGTATCGTGCGTCCAGCGGCCGATATCCCAAAGCGCGTGCTGGCTTTGAGTAGTCGCCGTGTTGGTAAGCGCACGCTGGTGAGAGAAGTCGTAATTGATCACCCACTCGCGCCAGAACTCCTGAGCCGCATCCAGATAGCTCATCAGCCGACTCATTCCGCCCGACGCATATCGCGGATCCGGAGGCGTGGGATCGAATGCCGTCCAGCCAACGGCGGGAAGATAGACCTCAACCCAAGAGTGCGCATCGCGGGCGCGAATAATGTAGTTGTGGGTGAGGGGATTGTACTCGCCGGTGCGAAAGCCGTTCACGATGCGCGCCGGAACACCGACCGAGCGCAGCATCACGGCCATGGAGGACGCGAAGTACTCGCAGTGGCCCTGCTTGCGCTCAAAGAGAAATTCGGCGAGGGGATCGGGCGTTGGACGGTCGGACATTTGCAGCGTGTATCCGAACTTGGTTCGCAGGTAATGTTCGATGGCAGCGGCTTTATCGAAGTCGGTGTTCTGATCTGCGGTGATTTTGCGCGCAAGCGCGTGAATCCTTCCATCAATCGGGGGGAGGCGCAGATCGGTCTCTTTCACATCCGTGGGGTAGTCGCCAGATCGTTGCCGAAGGGCATCGGCCGAGGGCTGCACGATCAGCGAAAGTGCTTTGTAACTTTCAGTGTTACGGCTGCGATCTGTGTTGAGCACGGCGCCATTCTCGTCGATTCCCACGTCGCGGAACTTGCCATTCACTTCGATCGGCACGGGCGCGAGAAAAAGCACGTTGGTTCCGATCGGTTCCATGATCACGGTATAGCCTAAAAGCCGGGACTGGCCCGTCTCCCGGATCGACTGCGGCAGGTTGTGCCGCTCGATCTGCAGGCTGCGCATCGGCGA
>CAZBCQ010000081.1:10477-16851 GCA_964490255.1 uncultured Terriglobales bacterium
CCCGGATCGACTGCGGCAGGTTGTGCCGCTCGATCTGCAGGCTGCGCATCGGCGACTGATCGGAGATGATCTCGAGCTCGGGAGCCTCGTTCGTCCAAGTCCTGCCGTCGAATTGATTCAACGCGATGCCACGCCAGCGCAGGTCGATGTTGCCTTCGCCATGCTCGAACTGCACGTGCATCACAACTGCGCTCGATTGCTGAATGCGCCCAATTTCGCCGAGTTGGACGTGATCGCTGAATCCGGTGGTGAATTCGGTACGGGGAGCATAGGCGCTCAGGTATCCGGCAGAAAATCGCGGCAGCAGGAAAAACAATACAACGGAGAATGCTGCGATGCCGCTCATGATCAGGAGGCTGTTCAGCGAGAGCCAGCGTCCGACTTGCCGCGAGAAGTCACGCTGATTGGGAATGTGCCCGCGATGGACGGCTTTGATCATGGCACGGCGAACTTCCATGGCGATGAATGTGTTGATCGCGAGCAGAAGGAAGACGGTGAAGATGGGGAGGAAGCCGCTGCTGACCGTCAACACCGAAGCCGCAAGCACAGCCAGGAACGAAAGCACGGCGAGGTAGATGTAGTCCCGCGGTTTCTGGATGGAGAAGAGCTTGATCACCAGGCTGAAAAGAACAAGGTGAACGGTGGCTGCAACGTAGCTTCCGGAAACCAGGAAGAGATCGCCGAAGAAGACCAGCACGTAGAGGACGGTGAGGTAATTGGTCCAGCGGTTCGGGATCTGCAGGTCACGGTTGCGCACCAGGAGGTATCCGCGAAGAACGAGAGCGCCTGCAACGAAAAGCGTAGAAGGCCAGTCGAGGCGTCCGGTCCCGGCGAGGGCTGCAAATCCGGTGACGATGAGAAGAAAAAGCGAGACCTGAAAATATCGTTCGAGCGCAGAAGCAAACGGCGTGTTCAAAGAGGCAAGCGTCAGCGGCTCTGGAGCTGCCAGTGTGCGAGGTTTGCGAAAGCGCTTCAGCACTTAGCTATTGTTCGTCATTCGGGCGGGGAAGAAAAGGGGGCGTGCCACACGAGAGGGCAGAGACGATTTGCTAGAATCAAGAGTCGGGCATCGGTCCCACGCGACGCAATCCCGCCAACCCCGCCAGGTCCGGAAGGAAGCAACGGTAACGGGCTCGTGCGTGTGCAGTGGGGTAGCCGGTGCTCGGCTTGTTTGTAGCTCCTGCCCGGCTGTTCGTCCCTAACCGCCCGTCGATTCCTTCATAAAATTTAATATTACGTTCCGTTTTCGGCGCCGTCTGGAGAGGATAGGATTTCTGGATTGAGGAGGCCCTATGAGACGGCGAGAGTTCCTGGTGAAGACGGCTGGTGCGGTGGGAGCGGCCTGGTTGTCACGTGGAGTTGCCGATGAGCTTTTTACGGCGACAGAGCCGCTGAAGAAGTTTAAAGCTACGGATACCGTGACGATCGGCCACACGGGGATTCAGACGAGTCGTCTCGCCATGGGAACTGGAACCGTTGGCTCCGGCCATCATTCGAATCAGACTGCGCTCGGCGTGAAGGGGCTTTCGGAGCTGCTGCTGAACGGCTACGACAATGGACTGCGCTTCTTCGACGCTGCCGATTCATATGGAAGCCATCCGCATGTCGCGGAGGCGCTCAAACACGTGCAGCGGGATAAAGTGACAGTGCTCACCAAATCGTGGGCACGCGATCCGAAGGAGATGCGGGCCGATCTCGATCGCTTTCGACGCGAGCTCGGAACCGACTACATCGACATTTTTCTGATGCATTGCCTGACTGAGGCCGATTGGACGACGCGTTACCAGGGTGTGATGGACGTGCTCTCGCAGGCGAAGCAGAAGGGAATCATTCGCGCGCACGGCTGTTCCTGCCACAGCATCGAGGCGCTGCGCGCTGCGGCAAAGTCGCCATGGGTCGAAGTCGACCTGGTCCGCCTGAATCCAATTGGATCGCACATGGACGCCGATCCGCAGACGGTGCTTGCGGTCGTAAAAGAAATGAAGGCCGCGGGCAAGGGCGTAGTCGGGATGAAGATTCTTGGTCAGGGCGACATGCGCGATCGACAGGACGAGGCGATTCGCTATGCTCTTTCGACCGGGGTGCTGGATGCGTTCACGATCGGCGCGGAAAGCAAGGCCGAGCAGCAAGACTTGGTGCGCAGGGTCGCGTCAGCGTAAAGACGTTACTGAATCATTCCCATGTGGTGCTCCTGAATAGACTTTTCAGTTATCAAGCTTCAAAATAGAGAATTCTACTCAGGAGCAAGCCATTGACGAATGGTACTCGGGTAAAGATTTCATCCCTTGGAACCTATGTACCGCCTCGCATTCTTTCTAACTCCGACCTCGAAAAGATGGTCGAAACCTCCGACAAATGGATTATGGAGCGCACTGGGATTCGTGAGCGTCACCTGGTGGATAAAGGCGTTGCCACCAGCGATCTGGGTGCGGAAGCGGCGAAACAGGCGCTCTGTCGACGGGGAATTAAGGCAACGGATATTGAAGCGCTGATTGTGGCCAGCGTTACGCCCGACATGATGTTTCCTGCCACGGCTTGCCTGATCCAGAACAAGATTGGCGCTCCCGGAATTTGGGGTTTCGACATTTCGGCGGCGTGCTCTTCATTTCTGTATGCACTGCAAGTGGGAACTCAGTTTGTACAGACCGGAGCGCAGAAGAAGGTGATGGTGGTGGGCGCGGACGTGATGTCGTCCATTATCGACTACACGGATCGCGCGACCTGCGTGATCTTCGGCGATGGCGGCGGGGCAGTAATCCTTGAGCCAGCGGACGAAGGTCTAGGCATGATCGATTACTTACATGAGATCGACGGCTCGGGAGCGTGTTCACTCTATATGCCTGGCGGTGGGAGCTTGAATCCGCCAACGCACGAGACCGTTGACAAGAAGATGCACTACGTTCACCAGGATGGGCAGGCTGTGTTCAAGTTCGCGGTGCGAAAGATGGCGGAAGTCTGCGACACTCTTCTGAAGCGGAACGGCCTGACAGGCCATGATGTGAAAGCATTTATTCCCCATCAGGCCAATAAGAGAATCATTCTGAATACGGCCGAGCGACTCGGGATGGATCTCGAAAAGGTCATCATCAATATTGATCGGTACGGTAACACCACTTCGGCGACAATTCCGCTGGCGATGCAGACGGCGCTTGACGAAGGCAAGCTGAAGAAGGGCGATTTGGTACTGCTGGCGGCGGTGGGCGCAGGGTTCACGGTGGGAGCTTCGCTGCTGGAGTGGGCTTACTAGGCGCCAGATAAACGCAGAGGAACGCTGATTTGGTTTTCGCTACGTGATCTGCGTTTATCAGCGTAATCTGCGGCTGAATCAAGGGTGAGTCATCGTTTCCGGCTTGACGGTCGCGTCGAATTCTTCTCCCGACAGATATCCGAGCTTTAAGGCGGCTTCGCGCAGGCTGCTGTGGTCGACGTGCGCGGTGTGAGCGATTTTTGCCGCCTTGTCGTACCCGACCTTTGGCGCGAGAGCGGTTACTAACATCAGCGAGTTATTGACGTAGTAGTCGACACGTTCGCGGTCGACTTCAATCCCACTGATCATGAACTCCACGAAGCCGCGGCAGGCATCCGAGAGTAACGTGACCGAGTGGAGGAAGTTGTAGATGATCACCGGCTTGAAGACGTTCAACTCGAAGTTTCCCTGCGATCCGGCGAACCCGACAGCCGCGGTGGCGCCGTGCACCTGGGCGGCGACCATGGTCATTGCTTCCGACTGAGTGGGATTGACCTTCCCGGGCATGATGGATGATCCGGGCTCGTTCTCGGGAATGATCAATTCGCCCAGGCCACAGCGCGGTCCGGAAGCGAGCCAGCGAATGTCGTTGGCGATCTTCATCAGCGAGGCGGCAAGCGTCTCCAGTGCGCCTTGCGCAAAGACAATCTCGTCGTGAGCGGAAAGAGCAGCGAACTTGTTTGGGTGCGAGCGGAAGGGCAGACCTGTGAGTTGCGCGATCTTCCCGGCGGCGCGTTCGGCGAATTCAGGATGGGTGTTCAGCCCGGTTCCGACGGCGGTGCCACCGATCGCAAGATCGTAAAGTCCATCGAGCACCAATTTCAGGCGCTGGATGTCGCGGTCGAGCAACGAAGCCCAACCGGAAAATTCCTGGCCGACTGTTAGCGGTACGGCGTCCTGGAGATGCGTGCGGCCGATCTTGACGATGTTGTCGAACTGTCGGGCCTTGGCGGCGATGGCGTTACGAACCTGCTCAACAGCAGGAACCAGAACCCTTTCGACGCGCTCAGCGGCGGCGATGTGCATGGCGGTCGGAAAGGTGTCGTTCGATGACTGCGACATGTTCACGTCGTCGTTTGGATGAATCGGCTTCTTCGAGCCGAGTTCACCGCCGGCGATCTCGATGGCGCGGTTGGAGATCACCTCGTTGACGTTCATGTTGGTCTGGGTGCCGCTACCAGTCTGCCAGATGCGTAATGGGAACTGATCGCTGAGTTTGCCTGCGATGACTTCATCGGCTGCCTGGACGATCAACTTCGCTTTTTCGGCGGAAAGCTTACCGAGTTCCTGGTTCACCAGCGCAGCCGCCTTTTTCAGGATGGCAAAGGCGCGAATCAGTTCGGGCGGCATGGTGTCGCGGCCGATGTCGAAGTGATGCAGCGATCGCTGTGTCTGAGCGCCCCAGTAGACGTTGGAAGGAACTTCGATTTTTCCCATGCTGTCGGATTCAATGCGGGTGGGCTGCTCAGTCGAGGTAGCCATAGCAAAACTCCTAATAGTGCGGTATAGCAGACGCTGAATTCAGGAAGAGAACCGAAAATTATAGCAATGCGTCCGCGTGAGGTGTGTTCCAGGACACGGCGCGATGTGATCAGCCGCACGACGCAAAATTGCAGGCATCGTATGCTGTGCGTTTGCTTTCAGGGGGTGCTTGAAGCGGAGTCTGGCTATAGGCAATCCAATCTAGAGCAATTAAAGTGATCTGAATGGAACAACTGGAGATAAAAACCGAGCCGCGTACCTCGACCGAGCGCTCGCGGGATCAGCAGTGGGACGTAATTATCGTGGGGGCAGGACCGAGCGGACTGGCGACAGCGATTGAGTGCCGAGGACGCGGACTCTCGGTGCTGAACATTGACAAAGGTTGCGTGGTGAATTCGTTGTTTAACTATCCCACGAACATGACGTTCTTCACCACGCCGGAGCTGCTGGAGATTGGTGACATCCCTTTCAGCACAGAGAACAATCGCAAGCCGAATCGTGCCGAGGCGCTGGAATACTACCGCAAAGTAGCAGCGCACTATCAGCTCGATTTCCGGCAGTACGAAAACGTGAATCGGGTGGCCGGGCAGAATGGCCAGTTCTCGGTACATACGACTGACCAGCACGCGCGCACGCATGTCTATAAGGCGCGGAAGGTAGTGATCGCGATCGGGTACTACGATCTGCCGAACTACCTGGGAATCGCGGGAGAGGATTTAGCGAAGGTCCTGCATTACTACCGCGAGCCGCACCCTTATTACGACACCGATGTGGTGGTGATCGGTGGAAAGAACTCGGCGGCAATTGCTGCGCTGGAACTCTATCGTCACGGCGCGCGCGTAACCCTGGTGCATCGCGGATCAGGCATGCATCCGCATGTGAAGTACTGGATCAAGCCGGACATCGACAATCGCATCAAGGCTGGCGAGATCAAAGCGTATTTTCGAAGCGAGGTGCGCGGGATCACGACGGATGAGGTCATCATTGCCACTCCGGATGGCGGGGTTGAGCTGAAGAACGACTTCGTCTTCGCGTTGACGGGCTACCATCCGGACTACGATTTTTTGCGCGGACTGGGAATGGAACTTACTTCCGATCAGTGCCGTCCCGTGTGCGATCCGACGACGCTAGAGAGCAATGTGCCGGGAATCTACGTTGCAGGCGTGATCGTAGCCGGCGCGAAGACGAACGAAATCTTTATCGAGAATGGCCGCTTTCATGGCATTCAGATCGCGAAGCACATCGCGGAAAAGATTGAGGGCGAAGGAAGACGCGAGCCGGATTATTCGGAGTCAACTTAAAAACCTTGGCCACGAGCACGGATTTCAACACAGATAAGAAACCAGTTCAGGTTGACTACTTGTGAGTGTGGGCGAGATGCCCACATGAGCTGCCGGCGAGACGCCGGGCGCTACTTGAGGTCGACTGCCTCTTCGCCTAATTGCTGATTGATGAGACGGGAGAGGAGCGGTTTCAAGGTTTCTCCCGTTTTTGGCAGAACGAAGGCTTTCGCGTCGTCGGACCAATCGAGTTTGAAACTGGTCGAGAGTGCGGAAATCCATATTTGACGCGCGGGAGCATTTGGCGATATCACGAACCGGCCGGCGGGTTCATCGAAACTGATGTGCAGCGCTCCCGACTGATC
>CAZBCQ010000081.1:16951-18373 GCA_964490255.1 uncultured Terriglobales bacterium
TTGTAGTAGCGGCGGAAGAGACGAACGGATTCTTCGAACGTGCGCCCACAGCGGTCGCTCATGTGGCGGTTCTGCGACCAGGCAGCGCGCGTGTCGTTAAAGCCAGGCCATGCTGCTCCGACTGCGATCTTGTTGGGATACTGCGAACTCATGCGCGTGTAGAAATCCTGAAGGTACTGCTCGCCCCAGTTGCTGCCGTCGCGCTGCCAGCCTGAGCGTCCGGGCTGAACCCAGGCGTAGAAGCCGTCGAATGCGTTTGGGTACTGCATATTGATGTCTTTGAAAATGAGCAAGGGCGGCTGTTCCCAGCTATTCACGACTTCGCGCACGCGATTCCAATCAGTGCCGCCGCTCTTCGGGAAGATGAAGATCATGGGGCGGCCATTGAAGCGCAAGTAGGCGCTGCGCGAGAGAAGCGCGTGGGGTCCGATGTAGCGGTCATAGGCGTACTGCAGGTCCACCAGAACAGCCTCGGTGTTCTGGCCCACGTATTCGGTGTCCTCGTCGTACATGATCGCCGTCTGAAAACTGTTCTGCGCGGCAGCTTGTTGCAACAGGGCATAGCTCTGATCTTCGAACTGCTTGCGCGGACCGTACCAGTTCACCACGAAGGCGTCGATGCCGAGGCCCTTGGCTTCGGAAACCTGGCGCGCAAGGATATTCGGATCGTGCGAGGAGTATCCGACGTTAATGTGCTTTGGCTCGCCGAACCAGGGCTGGTAAGCCGCGAGGAGGCGGGGAGATCCTTCGGTACCTTGGAGTTGGGCGGCTTGCGCGAGACTCTGGCGGAGGTCGGCGGTATGACGGCTGCAACCAGTGACGACTAAGAGAGCAAGAAAAATCAGAGTGAGCTTACGAAAATCTGGCATCCCAAGTTCTTGGATGAAGATCCGGCGAGCAGAGTTGGCAGAGTGTTGCGGGTTTCATGTTGACCGGACGGTGGTAGTATTTCCGCCGGTTTGATGCGGGCTGCTTAGTCCGCGGGAAAGAGAGGAATCATGGCTCAGAAAGTGATTGATGTGGTGGGCGTATCGAAAGAAAGCTTCGCCCGGGCCGCCGAAAACGCTGTTCAGGAAGCGGCGAAGACGGTGCGTGGATTGAAGTGGGCGCGCGTGTCGGAATTTGAAATGGAGATGGACGGCAAAAACGTGACGCTCTATCGCGCGACGGCGAGGATTTATTTCGACATAGAACACTAAGCAAAATAGGTAATTGGGTAATAGGTAATCTGGTAATTGAAACACGTGGAAAGGCGCCTTTGTATCTTTTAATTACCAATTACCCGATTACCAAATTGCCAATTCTTTAATGGTTCAATTGCTTGTTGAAGAAGTTGGTCATGAGGTGGTGGGCCTCGATCGATTCCGGCAGCTTCCATTGATTCCAGAACGCGTGCGGCAGGGCTTCGAAGACGACCAGTTC
>CAZBCQ010000082.1:0-18351 GCA_964490255.1 uncultured Terriglobales bacterium
CATCGCAGGCCGGCTTCCGGGAGCACTCAAAGGCACAATTGAGATTCGCCCCATCATCGATCTTACGAACCGACTTGAGGTGAATCAATCGCAAACCGAGCTCGAAACGGGTGTTTGAACAAGCTGGCCGTCCCAAGTCACTCGTCCACTTCGTAGCCGGCTTTCGGCTTGAGCGGGATGTTCGGATGTTTGTCACTATCGGGTCGCCTTGCGCTTCGGCTCGCTCTTGCCCTGGAGATTTAGCGCCACCGCCGCGCGGATGAGATCCTTCAAGGCCGCCTCGTTGATCTTGTCGCCTTCGTGGATGTCGATCGCGCGCCGGACATTCCCGTCGAGGCTGGAGTTGAAGAGACCGGCAGGGTCCTTCAACGCAGCTCCCTTGGCAAATGTCATCTTGACGACGTTCTTGTACGTCTCTCCCGTGCACACAATGCCGCCATGGGACCAGACGGGCGTGCCCGGGTTCGTTGCCTTGGCCCACTTCCACTCCTCGACGATTTCGGGATCGGCTTGGTGTACGATTTCGCGCACTTTCGCGAGCGTCTTCCCGCGCCAGTCGCCAAGTTGCTTGATCTTCGCGTCGACGGATGCAGACGCGGATTCCACCGGGACGGATTTTTTCATGTGCACCTCCCGCTCTCGCAGGGAGTTTAGCCGTGCTCAGCGGAAGCAGCAAGTTCTGTCATGGCAAGCAGTTCGAACTGCTGGTATGTCCGCCGTTCCCACTAGAAGCCCAGTAGAAGGAAGTTGGGCCACGCTCGGCTGCGGTGGAGAGAACGTGGGCCACCAGTCCTCCCGTCGCGTGGTACGATCCTGGCAGAACGTGGCAATGAAACGCCGCCGTGAGTGATGAAAAGCCGCACTGAATGAGGCTTTTCCGGCAATTCGGTTAGGCAACTGTATGGAAATTCAAATGCCAGTTCGGGTGATATTTCCCCGATCAGTGTTGTAGAATTTTCGCCTCCCAATTATGACTGCCGAAAAGAAGATTATCTGTATTTCGTGGAACGAAGCCTTAGCGAAATCTCGGGAACTGCTGTTCCGCAGCCTCGGCGTTACCGTACTTTCTGCGCTGTACGAACGAGAAGGCCGTTCGCTATGCCGAGAGGATGCCGATCTGTTAATTCTGGGCCACTCGGTACCGAGAGAGGAAAAACGCCTGCTCATCGATTGTTTCAGGCAGCATAGCGCTGCTCCCGTTCTGTCTCTGCTGCTGACTGGCGACACTAAATTACCCGAAGCTACGTTTGGGGTTGACGCAGCCAAGCCCGAAGAAGTCCTGCGCACTGTCCGGAAAATCCTAAGCGTAAACTAGCGCTGGTGTGTGCAGTACTGGGGATATGACCAGTAACGGCATGCTAGTCGCGCGAATCGCCGGACCGGAAACTGATCCGCGGAGTATGTGGCGAACACCTGAGATAAGCCTGCCGGCGTCCGTTGTGAAGAGTTGTCACAACCTGCGAGTTCATGGGGAGCATCACACCAACACCCATCGGCAGGAGTGCGCCACCGTGAGTAAAAGGCTAGACAACTTGGCGGAAACTCACTCCTGCGTCATGGCGCTTCTTGACAGCCGCATACTTTCGCCGACCACCCGTCTACAGCTGGAGCTGTTTCGCCAACACATTGAACACGAGATCATCCGGTTCAAAGAACCGCCGGATGTTGCAGCTGACTGAGCGTCAGATGCGAAGATTTCTACCTGTTTTGAGAAGATTTGTGAGAGTTTGCCCGGCTTTCCAAATTGCAGATATTGGTATCGTGACATTTAGCAGAGTGGAAGAGAGTTCCTGAACTGGCCGTTCGCTTGCATTGAAACAACAAGTGATGGAAGAGGGAGCGATACTGGGGGCCGTGGTTGCGCTAGTGCTATTGATCTTGGCCTCGGTGGTGCCAGGCAAAACAAGGTCAAGGCAGCAACACGATCGGTCTCACAGGGCGTGATTCATAGGAGATAAACTGATTTCTCGTCATCGCTGCGGGCGGATGCAACCGGCAGCACAAAGGAACTGCAGTCGCAATTCAGCAGCAGTAATGTAAGTTTGCTCACTTGGTCAGACTAAGCAGCCTTTGTCCCCGCGGATTGCTTCATGACTTCCTTAATGTCCGAAGCAGAGATGCTCTGGAACCACCAGGCGAGCTGCTCTGCATCCAAATCCGGCAATCTGCGGTCTGCCATCGCCGAGCGGACACACTCTACCGCTTCGGCCAGAACGGCCACATACTCAGAGTTTCGCATGGTACTCTCCGTTACTCAGGTTCGATGCCGAGGATCGCGGCGTAAGTTGTCATTGGGAATGTCTGGACTGGATTCTGCATCTGACTAAGTGAGGATACTAGTTATCCAATGACAACTCCACGGGTTCTGTTCGTAGATGACGAACCTTCCATCCGAAAAACACTAGCGCTCATCCTGCAACAGCAAGGATTCCACGTCACGGTTGCCGCCACCGTGCCGGAAGCGCTGGACATAATAAAAGCTGAGAAGTTCGACGTGCTGCTCTCCGATTTAAACATCGGAGAAGCCGGCGATGGGTTCACATTGGTCAGCGCAATGAGGCGAACCCAGCCGGACGCCTGCACCTTTATCATCACAGGATTTCCCGACTTCGAGTCGGCACTTAAGGCGATTCGCAAGCAAGTGGACGACTATTTCGTAAAGCCTGTGGAACCAAAAGCACTGGTCAGCGGAATTCGGCAGCACCTCAACCGCGAAAGGTCCGCGCCTCCTCAGCCGCCCGTGAAGAGGGTCGCAGACGTAATCAGCGAGAACATGAACACGATTTGCCAATTGTGGCTGGAAGAAGTGAAGCGCGATCCAGAACTGATGGTCGCGCATATGTCCGATTCCGATCGTGTGGACCATATTCCGGGCGTTCTTTCGGCGTTGGTATCGATGCTCGAATCGGATCGGGACGAATTAAGCGACAGCGCTTCCACTGCGGCTAGAGAACATGGACACGTTCGCCGTTCCCAAGAGTTTACGGTTCCGATGCTGGTAATCGAAGCGAGACTATTGCAAGCGAAGGTCACCCAGACCTTGCAGCAAAACCTGCTGCGGATCGAGATCAGCACTCTCATACCTGACATCATCCGTGTTGGAGAGGGTCTTAATGCCCAGCTTGAACAGTCGATCCGGGCATTTGAACAAGCGGAACCAATGCCAATTCACTAGTCGACTGCAACTATCGAAGCGGCAAGGGTCGCTCAATTGACAGCTCTCCTCGCGATAATTGCCCAGCTACTTGGCCAGTTGAAAAGTGACCATCAAAATAAAGCGGCCCCGAAAAAGTCTCGCTACAGGAGAGAAGCGACACTTTCGGAGCCGTTCAATCCCCAAGTGGTGGTTTCGGGGAATGGAGCGTGCGTTTGCAGAGTTGGATGGAAAGGTGAGCTGTTCGGTTGCTCGTGACAAGTCGTAACACGACGAAGTACCGGCCGCCCATCTCGGTGCCCCGGGTTCGCGACCTGCTTTTGGACGCTAACCCGGGATTCAACCAACCATCCGAATGCGTCAGAACCTGGAGTTCAACAGCGCTGTAATTCTTCAAGATATTGGCAAAAGCGATTGACATATCTAATAGAAATTATGTATTGTGGTCTTCGCTGCTGTGGCCTGTGCCACAGCTTTTCGTGTCTTAGAGCCACGTGTCGTTTCGGGAACGATGCGTGCTAAGTCCTTTGTTATGCCGGAGAGGGGGCTTAAGTCTTTTGTTATGCCCTATGTACAGAACCACTGCCCCGTAAGTCCTTTGGCATGAATTAACAGAGGAGAGGGGGGAGTTATCGATCAGTAAACAAATCGGACCGGTTCGGGAATCGAGATCCCTCCCGCGCTCGTGATGACAGGAGACGCTTTGGTCCGTTAATGTCGAATGAGAAACTCGGGGCACGAGCGGCGAGGAGGAATTATGTCGGGCGAAGGAAATGCAACACGATCAAGAGTAACCCTGCACATGGTTGCAAGTCTTGATGGGTTCATCGCGAAGAAGGACAACAGTGTCTCCTGGCTAGATGGTGGAAGCATTTACGAAGCCGGGGTCTCCATTTCGCAGGAAGAAATCGCGGCGTTCCTCAAAGCCATCGACTGTTACCTGCTCGGTTCTCGCACCTATGAACACGCACTGGAACTAGGCTGGCCGTATGGCGATACCCCGACGGTAGTGGTGACCTCAAGGACATTGTCGTCAACAAAGAAAAGCGTCGAGTTCTACTCGGGCGATCTCAAGGCGCTCCTTGATGAGAAGCTCGCGCCTCGGTATCGAAATATCTGGCTGGTGGGCGGGGCGATGTTATCCCAGCGCTTTCTCGAACTCGGATTGGTGCACGAAATCAGATTGACCGTTGCTCCAGTCCTATTGGGAGACGGACTCCGGCTCTTCGGTGATTCCCTGACCGAGCAACGGTGGGATTTGAAGAATGTGGTTGCGTACAAGAACGGCTTTGTCGAGCTATCGTACTCCGCTAAACCCTGACAGTACCGACGTCTCTCACGTCCGGTTTAGCCGAACGAAAGGCGAATCCGGGCCATGTCGTGTCAAACCGATCTTTTGGAAATAAGTCGTCGAACGACATGGCCTTTCCACATCCACAATCCCGTAAGCACCATGACGGGTAGGAAGACAAATCGAGTTGCGGGCGCGTAGCTTGGAAGCTTGTCAAACGGACTGTAGATATAGCCGAGTATCGGAATGCTGAAGATCAGGTGAATCCAGCGAAATATCGAACGTTGCAGGCTTTGGTTCAAGGTGACATTCCTCCTACGCTTCACGGTTCGGGGCGTTGGGCTGCCAAGCGGGCGCGTCAACGCCGAACTGCTTGGCGTACTCGCCTGTCAGTCGTTGCCAGCCGCCGAACGTGATGGCATCGGCGCCGACCATGCGTCCAAGGGGCTGACCGGCGAGAAGGCGATCCAGCACGTCAAGGCAGATGTGCCAGCCCGCAGCGCCCCACGAAATGAAGCGGCGATCGATGTTGTGCCACAGCGTCAGGCGCGTGCCGCTGCCGAGCGGCTCCAATTCCCACCGAAGATCCTGCCCACCCCAGTTGTACTCAAGGAGGCTTGGACAATCCGCTCGCGTCACGATCGTCTCCGACACCATCGGCTTGGGCGCTCCAACCGTGGTGAGCTTCACCCGGTTCCCTGCCGCACCCAGGTTGCCATCGACGTCGAAGGGTGCCCACTCGCGCAGATGTGCCGGGTCGGTAAGCGCCTGCCAGACTTTTTCCGGCGAGTGGCGCAGCTCACGGACGAGAATCAGCGTCCAATTGTCTTCGCCTTTTCGTACCTGGGCTCCGCTGGCAGGACCCGGTGTGTACTGCTCGCGATCGGTCATCTTCCTGTCCTACCAGCGCATCAGCTGCGTGACCTGAATGAGATTGCCGCAGGTGTCGTTCAGCATGGCGATCTTGGAGCCGGTCACGTCCGTTGGTGGCATGGTGAACTCGGCGCCGCGCGCCTTCACACGCTCGTAATCGGCCTGCACATCGTCGGTGTAGAACATGGCCGCGGGCTGGCCTTGCTGGAACAGGGCCTGCTGGTAGGCTTTGGCCGCCGGGTTCTGATTGAGCGCGAGTTGCAGCTCGGTGCCGTCCGAGTCCTCTGGCGACGCCACCGTGAGCCAGCGAAATGGGCCCTGGGTGAAGTCGGCCTTCTTCACGAAGCCCAGCACTTCGGTATAGAAGCGCAGGGCCTTCTCCTGATCGTCGACGTACACGCTGGTCAGTTTGATTTTCATTTCGTTTCTCCTTTGTGCCTTCGCGGTTTCGGTCGTCCTCTGGTTGTCTTCTTTTTCGTTGCTTTTGGCTCATCCATGCGGTCGAGATGGCGTTCGAGAGCGTCGACGTGAGCGGACCAGAACCGCCGGAAGGGAGCGAGCCAGGCATCCAGCTCCTGAAGTGGTTCGGGTTTCAGCCGGTAAAGACGGCGTTGTGCGTCTACTGTAGATTCCACGAAGCCGGCGTCGCGCAGCACCCGCAAATGCTTTGAGACGGTTGGCTGCGGCATACGAAGCTGACGCTCGATCTCGCCAACCGACTGCTGTGACGAAACGAGGAGGCTCAAGATCGCGCGGCGGTTCGGTTCCGCAATGATTTCGAAGACGGACTCCACGTTCCATATATACTTCACAGAGAATATACGTGTCAAGGTATATTAAACGCGAGGTGGTGCTCCGACCTGCGGCTCTGGGCTGCGATGTTGGCGGCGATTACGATTGTTGAGACGGACACTAGGAACGCAGTGCTGCCGAAGCTTCGGATTCAGCAGAGGAGCGTGAAGAGTTGCGGTTTATCTTCCCCGGTTCAGAGGTGAGGTGCAGAAACGGTGGGACCCGGGAAGGTCCCACCGTTTTGAGTGTTTACGCGTTAGTCGTTGTCCATGTCCTTGCCAGCGTCCAGTTTTGAGAAGCTGGTTTTGGTCGTGGGAGCCGGGGTTCCCTTGAGGCCTTCCCAAAGGATCTTGTTATACAGTTCCGCTGGTACACGGTCTTCTGCGGAGAAATCGAATCCGCGGGTCTTCTCCGCCCAGTACTCAGCGTCATGAGTCGGCTTCAAGTCTGCACCAGAAGCAAACTCGACCTTGGTGGGGTCCAGTCCGAGGGTGGTCAACTTGAGAAGCGTCGATGCAACGGCATTGAAGGTCCATTTGCCGTGCGATTTGGTGTCGAACACATCGGCCATCGGCCGGGCGTAATAGGTGTTCAAGTTGATGTGCTCCGTACCCAGGATGTCCTCGATGGTACGTAGCAAGTTGGTCTGACTGTACCGGGTGCTAACGACCGCGTGCTGTTTCACGTAGGGCCCAACCAAGTAGGTCGTGGCTCGATGCGAATCGACGTGGTCAGCTCCATCCTGACAATCGTCTTCGATGATAACGACCAGGGTGTCCTTCGCGTAGGGGCTGTTAGCGACCGCTTGAACCAGGAGGCCGACAGCGTAGTCGTTATCAGCCTGCTGAAGTTCCGGCGTATTCACTCCACCCAAGGCAGAGCCGAAACTGCCGGTGTGATCGTGGCTGAGCCCGCGGATCATCTCCAGTGTTGGCAGATTACCGTTGGCAACGAACTGCTGGAACTCGCGGTTCCACTCATTGAAGCGCCAGTAATCCGGGTAGACCTGATCGTAAGCGCGGAAGTACGGATCGTAGAATCCGTTCTGATAGAGAAGTTGATTGGCCGTCGTAGTCTGGATGACGCCGGCGGTGAAGGGATCAGATATAGGCTTGGCGATCGTCCCGACGCTGCCTGGGGTGTTGGCCATCCAGCCATAGTTACGA
The DNA here is from genome assembly GCA_964490255.1 of uncultured Terriglobales bacterium. Taxonomy (GTDB): domain Bacteria; phylum Acidobacteriota; class Terriglobia; order Terriglobales; family Acidobacteriaceae; genus JAJPJE01. Next base: position 7,277 of record CAZBCQ010000082.1, read on the forward strand.
ACTGTTCCGCCGGAGTTCAATACGGCATTGAAGATGTATCCCTGCTGATAACCAGTAGGGCCGTCGGTAGCCGCATGGTCGCCGTCACCAGCGAGGATGTTGTCCGTACCGCCTTTGAGCGATGCAGTGTGGCTGGTGTAGGGAGTAGTGGTGCCGGTTGGGTCGAAGAAAAAGTCGCGTGCAGCAACGGTGTTCAGGTTGCTGGGGATGTTGCGGTTCTGGCCCTCGCCCTCATACGATAGGCCACGGTTTACGCGAGCATAGTTTTCCTGCTGGGTAATTGTCTCGGTGTTGGTAACACGGCCACGCATGGACCAAGACCAGCCGTCCATCGATCCATCACCGGGATCCATAAAGTTGTCGAGCGTGACGAAGTTCCGCGCCATGCGATGGAAGCTTGGCGTGACGCCTTGGCCGAAGAGGGCCAGGGAAGGATCGCCATTGGAACCGTTGCCCAAATCACCCAGGATCTGATCGAAAGTGCGGTTTTCCTTCACGATGTAGATGATGTGCTTGATTTTCGAATGCAGGAAGTTCATCACTTCCCGATCTTCGTCCTCGTCGTCGGAATGTCCAAGCCGGTAGCCGTTATTGGCCGCTACCTTTGACGTCAAATCCCAGAGATCGTCCGAATCCGGGACCCGAGCGCTGGTGAGCGAGGCGTGTTCCAGCTGGAATTGATACTGGTTATTCGCCCGCAGCTTAGCGGACTCGGCGGCGTTACCACCCGGGAAGGGACCTCCCGGCGGAGTGATATAGGTGATGGCGGCGAAGTTGCCGTAGCCATAGCCCGGGTTCGGACCGGTGTTGCTCTTGCCATTGACAACATACATCCAGCTGCCATCGGCACTGAAAGCTACATCGGTCGGGTCATACGCGGTTGGGAGGAGGCCGGCGGTCCTGAAAGCGCGCGGGCCAGTGAGAGGAATCACCGCGATCGAGTTTGAACCTGCATTGACGGCATAGAGGGTCTTGTTGACGGGGTTGACCGCGACTGAGGTCGGCGCCGCGCCGGTGGTGTTGGGGGGGAAGTTCAGTTGGGCGGGACCACGTGTGTCGACCTTGTGGGTGATGGTGTTCGTCTTGGTGTCGATGACGGCGACCTGGTCCTGATTATCCTGCGCAACGTAGAGAGTGGAGCCGTCTGCGCTCAGGGTCATGCCGTTCGGATTGCCGTCCAGCTGGATGCGGGCAACAAGTGAGCCGCCCGGGTTGGCAACGTTGACCGCGACAACTTCACGATCGCGATCGGCGCCGACGTAGGCAACAGCGCCATTCAACACAACTGCATAGGGGAACGTGCCGCCCTTCGTGCCGTTCGGGGCGCCTGAAGTGGCGTAGGGGCGCAGATCGTATTCGTACCGCACTGTTTTGGTAGTTGTGTCGATTACGCTGATTGAATCGTTGTAGTTGTTGGCCGCCACAAGCGTCTTGCCGTCGGCCGAAATGGCAAGTCCAGCCACATTGGGCTCGACGCTGAGACCGAGGCCGGTCTGATTGGCAGCGTTGGATACGCAGCCATTGGGAGCGTGGCCAAGGCTGATCTTGCCGCTCAATGCGAAACTGGTGCCGTTGCTGGTGTAGGCGTACACCGCGTCGTCACAACCACCTGCAGCGTAGAACGTCTGGCCGTTTGGCGCCCAGACCAGGCCAACGTGCGCATTGGGCTGCTGGATCACTTGCTTCAGTACAGGGCTGGTCTTATTCGCACCTGAAATGTCGTACAGAAAGACGAACTGTGTGGAAGCGGCCGTGTCAACGTTTCCATTGGCGTCGTACAGCGAGTTCATGCCTGCTGTTAGAACAGCCAGGGTCTTGCCGTCAGGACTGACCACCGCCTTTACCGCTTCACCTGCGACGAAGTTCGGATAATTGACGAGGCCGGGGTTCAATACCTGATTGACGGCATGAGGCAAAGCCGTTGGTGTGATGTACAGGCCCGGCGGCGTCGCTGACTTTTTATCGTCATCATCGTGCCAACTCTGCGCGAAGGTGGGGAGGGCTGCCAGGACAAGCAAAGATAGGGCTGCCAGCCACAGGCAAAGCCCGTGACTCTTCTTTCGAGAAGTGTGTGCGTTCATCGTTCCTCTTTTGATTGATGGGATAGATGGTTCCTAGCCGTGAGGAATAACGCTAGGGGATGGATGTTCTCACCTGATTACGGAAATGTGAAATCTCTGTTGAATCTGATTAACAGGCCCGGCCTTTTGGGTGTCCAGGAGGTCGTATTACGAGTTAGAACCGGCGTGCGCCTTGCGTGCCGGGGGGGCTGCGGCGACAGGGTGGGTGGGTGACCGCCTTCCCCCCCCCGGGGGGCAGCCTGTCAAACGCGGGGGGGAATTTCGCGGGATGAAATCGGTTCAATCCACGAGTTTGTGATTCGAAGTGGGTTTTTTTTGACGCGCTTTTCACAATTCCTTCACGCATGAGAAACGAAACTGTCGCACAGTTTACGCTCGACTCCGAGGCAGTTTCTGTAGCGCCGGGTAATGTGGCGTCATGCGTCCCATCTTCGAGTGATTAGCTCAATCATTCAAAAGAGGCCCTCCGAGCCAGTCTGTTTGGGAAGTGAAAGGAATTATGAAAGCCGGCTTCCGCAAGCTTTTCATTCTTGCGATCAGTGTTGTTCTGGTTGCTTCAGCCGCCGTAGGTCAGGAAGTTCAAACTTCTATTCGCGGCACGATCACCGACTCTGACTCTCGGCCGATCGCGAGCGTGTCGGTGATCGCAACTCAAGTCGCGACCGGATTTACCCGTGAAACGCACGCAGACGCGAATGGTACTTATTCGCTTATTGAGCTGCCGATCGGCAAGTACGCCGTAACTTTTGCCGTTCCTGGTTTCGCGAGCCGGCGATTCGAAGATATGGAGCAGGCGTTGGGTCAGAATCGGACCTTGAATATCTCGCTGAAGGTGGCGAGCAACAATGAGGTTGTTCAGGTGTCCCAACCACCAGCGGCCCTTAACGAATCCTCAAATGTGCTGGGCACGCGCATCGAGCGGGAGCAAGTGGCTGAGCTGCCGCTCAATGGGCGGAATTGGTCTAACTTGACTGCGCTCACGGTGGGAGCTGTCGATACGGGCGGAAGCAACCAGCGGACGACAAGGTTTGCGGGACGTGGGCTTGATGACAACGACTATAAGCTTGACGGAATAGACGCAAGCAACATCGTGAATCAGGCGCAACCGGCATTCGTTCGGTTGGCGATTCCTACCGACTCCATCCAGGAATTCCAGGTACAGGCACTGCTGTTCACTGCCGATTCAGGCAGCACGCCCGGAGGCCAGATGGAGGTGGCCTCCGCCGCAGGCACGAACCAGTTTCATGGCAGCGCATTTGATTTCATCCGAAACTCTGTTTTCGATGCCCGTGAGCCGATCGATACCCTGAATCCACAGAAGCCTCGTTTTCGCCTGAATCAGTTCGGCGGGAACTTCGGCGGGCCGTTAATTGCTCAGAAGACCTTCTTTTTTGTCGGCTACGAAGGCATACGCCAGGATCTCGGACAGACACTTCGAGGCTTTGTTCCCAGCGACGCCTTCCGTGCACAGATTGCTGCCCAATCACCGTCGCTTGTTCCAATTCTGAATGCGTATCCACATGGACAGACGATCGTGAACTCGCAGATCGCACAATTTGTGGGCGCGGGATCACAACTGGATCACGAGAATTCGGGTATGTTGCGGCTTGATCACCGTTTCACGGCAGCGACAAACGGGTACTTTCGACTGAATATGGACGCGGCGATCAGCGATGTGCCGTTGGCGGGAAGTTCCGGACAGTACCTCACCAGCTTGCAGGAGACCAGCTCACGTCCGGTGAACGCGGTGCTTGATATGTCGCACGCATCTTCGCCGACGCTGATCAACGAATTCAAGTTTGGATTCAATCGCAGCACGATTATCACGGGCAACCTCACTCCGACGGATCTACCGTACACGATTGCGGTTTCAGGACTGACTTCACTGACGAACAACCAGACAAAGATCGGGGTTGGAAACTCGTTCGCCTGGATCGACGACGTGACCTGGGTTAAGTCCCGGCACCAAGTCAAAGCAGGGCTTGAGATCAGAAGAATTCAGCTGAACCAGGGCAATACAGCCAGTGGGACTGTATCGTTCAGCAGTTTGAACAATTTTGCCGCTAACGCCGTCAACTCGGCAACCTATGCTGAGCAGCTTCCTGTGAATGGCATGAGAAAGACCGAATATTTCGGCTATGTGCAAGATGCATACCAGTTGAAATCCAACCTGACGATCAACGCGGGCGTTCGATACCAGTTCTACAACCGCTTTTCCGAAGTATTAGATCGAGCAATTCCGTTCGATTTCAATACATGCGGCTCACAAGGGTTCTGCGCCCCCGGTTCGGAATTCAGCCGCCCGAACACGCTGAACATCGATCCTCGAGCGGCAGTGGCATGGTCGCCGAATCGATTCGGGGGTAAAACCGTCCTGAGGGCAGGAGCGGGAATCTATCATGGCGATGGACAGCTCGATGATCAGAACCTGCCCATCAACAATGAGGTCCATCGTTATTCGTTGTCGTCGGCCAGCATACCGGGGTTGAGCCTTCCGGTTGATCCTTTTCTCGCCGAGACCTCCGGCATTGTCTCGCCGCGCTATATGAATCGGCTCCGTAAAGACATGTATGTGTCTCAATGGGGAGCCTCCGTGCAGCAGGCATTCGGAAATGATTTTGTGGGGATGCTGTCGTACGTGGGGAACAAGGGGACGCACTTGCTCACGACATCGTACGTCAATGTACTGGACCCGGGGACGAGGACGCGACCGAATCCTGCGTTTGGCCAGGTGGAGTATCGCGGCAATGACAGCAGCAGTAGCTTCAATGGTCTACAGGCAACGATACGTCGATCGTTTAGACGCGGATGGCTGCTGTCGGGAAATTACCTGTGGTCCCATGAAATCGACAACGGTTCGCCGGGTGGCGGGGACTCAGAGTTTCCGCAAAATGTTGGCTGCAGGCCCTGCGAGCGCGCCAGCGGCGATTTCGATGCGCGACACGTCTTCAATGCTGCGTCGGTGTACCAACTTCCTTTTGGAGAGGGCAGAAGATTCCTGAGTGAACCGGGCATTCTGCGCAGTATCTTCGGCTCGTGGGATATGACCAACATTGTCACGGCCCGCACCGGACTTCCCCTGAACGTGACGGTCGATCGCTCGGCTTCCTCTGTGCCCGATGGAAATACCAGCAGCCCGCAAAGACCGAACCAGGTTGCCGGCGTTCCGCTCTATCTTCCAAATGGCACTATCAATGTTGCAGCCTTTGCGGTGCCTGCGCCCGGAACCTTTGGTAATGCTCCACGAAATCTGTTGAGGGGACCCGCGCTGTGGCAAGCCGATCTCGGATTGGGCAAACGGGTTTCCGTCACCGAGCGGGTACAGATGCAGTTCCGGGCGGAGGTGTTCAACATCTTCAACCGAGCGCAATATGCGTCACCGCAGGCGGACATTTCGAATGCCACGACATTCGGGCGCACTTTGTCGACCGTGAACACGGGTCCTGTAGGAACGGGGACACCGCGCCAGTTGCAGTTCATGTTAAAGGCACTGTTCTAATTGAAGGTTGAAAAGGCTGTGATCGAGATTTTAACGGCGGGTTAATTCTCGTATCACAAGAGAAACTTACGTTTTTCGATGCAAGACGTTACGGCTGCCAGGGATATCCAGGCAAGTGGCGCTTCGGCTTGGGTGCGAGCGCAGTAGCCTTATCGCCTTCATCAAACAGGGCTACCATTACGGCAAATCAGGACAGTAATCAGGCTGGTTCTTCTTCTGCGTTGTAACACACAAATCGCAGTCCCTTCACAATGTGTTCATTACAGGCAAGCGACAATCGGAGCACGTCGTGACACTGGACATGACAACGTACGCCGCAGGAGGATGATTGGCCAGCAACATCAGCTATCTCTGGAGAACGCCGAAGGTTGCAACCGACTTTACCACCGCCGTTTCACTTCACGGGCACACCCTCCATTCCCGAGAAAGCCTCTATTTCATTCCAGAACACGCCGCAAAGATTCCAATGCTGCGCTGGGCGTTGTCACAGCAGGAAAAACGCTGCAAGAAAGTTCGTGCGGACTTCGCGCGTGCATACTGGACTCCGCCTCTCAGCGCGCGAGCAGCGTACGAATTGGAACGGAGCCAGATCGAGAACAAGTTGCAGCTGGGCCCCGTGATTTCGCTCACTGATCACGACAACATTGAAGCACCATTGATGCTGCGTCTCCTGCCGCAAAGCAGACACATCCCCATTTCCCTGGAATGGAGCGTGCCATTCGGGAGCACAGAAATTCATCTGGGCATTCACAATGTGCCGAGCAGTTCGGCTTGCCGATGGCTGAAAAGCATGCGGGAATACACCGACGCTCCAGAGAATGGGCGTTTGACGGAGATCCTGGCGGGATTAGCCGAAATCAGAGATTTGCTGGTTGTTTTGAACCATCCGATGTGGGACCTGTGCGCTGTGGGTCGCGAGGCTCACCGTCGCTCCGTCGAGCAGTTCCTTGCTGATCACAGCCAGTTTGTTCATGCCTTCGAACTGGGCGGCCTGAGAAGCTGGGAAGAGAACCAGCGAGTCGTCGATTTTGCCAACGCGTGGAGAAAGCCGGTGATCAGCGGTGGGGATCGCCATGGTTGCGAACCCAACGCAGTGTTGAACCTGACCAACTCGCGATCGTTTCCTGAGTTCGTTCAGGAGATCCGTGGCGCGCATTCGAATCTGGTGTTCATGCCGCAATATCAGCAATCGCTGGCAGTTCGGACGATGCATACAGTACTCGACGTGATCCGATATATACCAGATCATCCGATCGGTCCGAAGTGGGATGACCGGACGTTTCATCCCGCGCCGGGTGGCGGAATGCTTCCGCTGTCTCAAATCTGGGAGAAAACGCCTCCGTTCATTGAAACGATCTTCGCTGGATTCAGGCTCATGGAAATGGAGCCGGTTACAGCCGTGGCGCGGCAACTTTGGGGAGGATCGAAAAACGCCTTCAGATTACCCGGTATCCAGCAAGGAGAAGAGGCATAATGCATCCTCGCGTCGCACTGTTCGCTTGCGCATATAACGAAGTGGACGGAGTCGCCAACACTCTTCGCCATTTCGAGCGCTATGCGGCCGCACGTGACCTTCCCCTGCTTAACATCCATGGCGGCGACTCACGGTACGATCGAAGCACTGGGACTATCCGCCGTGTTGAATTTCCCCGACGCTTTCCCAAGTTTCCCGTCGACAAAAAGCATGACTTCGATCTGCTCTTCTGGCGCTATTTCGACGAGGTCAAGCAAATCGTGCGAGAGTTCAGGGCTGACGTTGTCCACATCACCGGCCCCAGCGACGTGGGGATGATGGGTGCTCTGGTGGCCCATAGACTAGGCATCCCGCTGGTCGCCTCGTGGCACACGAATTTGCATGAATATGCCGAGCAGCGATTCTCGCCTCTGATACGGTGGCTGCCCGCGGACGCGCGTCGTCGTGCTGGTGACTCGATTCGCAACTTAAGCCTTCGAGCGCTTGCGCGCTACTACCACATTCCGAAACTGCTTTTCGCGCCGAATCCCGAGCTGGTTGAACTGCTGGAGCGGTTGACCGGGAAGAGGTGCTTCGTCATGTCGCGCGGGGTCGACCTGGAATTGTTCACGCCGCTGCGCCGCACTCGGGAGTCGGGGCCATTTACGCTCGGATATGTTGGCCGGCTAACGGTGGAAAAAGACGTTGAGATGCTTGTTAGACTCGAACAGCAGATGATTCGGTCTGGCATGACAGGGTTTCGGTTTTTGATCGTAGGACAAGGGGGCTCGGAGCCCTGGTTGCGCGCCAAGCTTAAGTCCGCGGAATTTACAGGCGTGCTACAGGGTAAGGAACTTGCCGAGGCGTATGCCAACATGGATGTATTTGTCTTTCCATCACAGACCGATACGTTTGGCAATGTCGTGCTGGAGGCCCTTGCTTCAGGTGTGCCGGCCATCGTGACCGGTGCGGGAGGTCCCAAGTTTATCGTTAGAAACAATGAGACAGGGTTTGTGGCCTTTCGGGAGAGCGAGTTCGGACAGTACGTGCGAGAACTTATGACAAATCCGGAAAGGCAACGATCAATGGCGCGCGCTGCACGGGCATTTGCGCTTGGACAGTCCTGGGACGCTGTTTTTGATTCCGTTTACGACAAGTATCGCGAACTGCTGGCAGGTGCCGGCGCATGGCAGGGCGTGTATCCATCTCTCGGAACCGGCGTTCAGACTGCGGGAGCTGCCCTGTGATTCGCATTCTGTGGATGACAGCCCGCAGCTGGAACTGGAAGGCAGCGATCCTCAGCGCTGTGGGGCGAGCCCCGATCTTCATTGTCACAACGGCGCGATACGGGCTTCGCGCTATGTCAGCGGCGGCGGCAGCGGAACTCCTATTCCGGCTCGTATTCTCGGGCGTATTTGCGGCAATTACGCAAAATGTCAGGAAAACACGTCCGATATGGCGGGCTTTCGTCTGCATCAGCATTCTGGTCCCCGCGCTATCTCTTTCTTTGGACTGGCTCGTCCACCGCGCCATGCACACACCAAATCTCAAAGTAGGAATAGGGGCTTCCTTCGCCATCTCTGTGCTTACCGCGCTTTTCGACTGGTACAGCATGAATCGTGGAGTGCTGATCGTTGGAGCGGAAGGAAGGAGCTTCCTCGCTGACTTGCTATCAATGCCATCTGTCATCGCTGCCTTTGTGACAGAGCCGCTGAGACTGTTCCAACGCAGAGCAGAGCCGCTGCAGGCACCGGTGGGCGACTAGGTACAAAGATGAAGACTCTGCACCTGACGAACGCATGGTCAGAGACTTCGGGCGGAATCGCTACTTTTTATCGAGCGATGATGCAGATGGCGGAACGGCGGAAGCATTCAATGGTGCTTGTCGTTCCCGGACCAAGTAATGCTGAGCGCCGGTTGAACGACTGGGTACGGATTTACGAAATTGCGGCCCCAGTTGCATCCCTGAATCCTTGTTACCGAACCATTTACCCAGACCAATTTCTAACCGGCAAAGGAAGACTGCGCGAGATTCTGCAACGTGAGCGGCCTCACGTCGTCGAGATCACCGATAAGTATTCGCTCAACTACCTGGGACCATTGCTCAGGCTTGGACTGGCGAAGGAGTTAGGCGAGCGGCCCGTTGTCATCGGGTTGAGTTGCGAGCGCATGGACGTAAACTTCGAAACCTACGTTCACGCTGGAAGTTTCGGGCGACGCTTCTGCCAATTGTACATGCGCTATTTGTATTTCCCATTCTTCGATCACCACATTGCCATCAGTGAGGAAGCTTCCCATGAGCTGCGACACGCAGCGAAAGGACATGAAATTCCCCGAGGAGTGTTCCACCTGCCGATGGGAGTTGATTGTGAGCTGTTTTCGCCGAGACATCGCCTGGCCGCAGAACGCTGCAAGGTGCTTCGGAAGATTGATGCGCCAGCGAATACCATCCTACTTCTTTATGCCGGCAGACTGGCCCCCGAGAAGAACCTTCCACTTCTGCTCGAAACTATGGAGCGTCTGTCGGGCTCTGGTCGAGAATGCCGGCTCTTAATAGCGGGAGACGGTATCTGCAGGGCTGCGTTCCTGCTTGAAGCCGAGAGACGGCTTGGCAGTCGAGTGACGTGGCTCGGACACGTTTCCGATCGAGAAGAACTCGCTCGAATCTACGCCAATTGTGATTTCTTCCTGCATCCCAACCCGCGAGAACCGTTTGGTATTGCACCGTTAGAAGCGATGGCATCAGAGCTGGTTTTGGTGGGGCCAAACTCAGGAGGACTGAAGTCATTCGCCGGTGGGAATAATGCGTGCCTGGTGGCGCCAACAGGATCGGAGTTTGCAACTGCGGTAGAAAGGGTCGTCCTCGATGACGGGTTGCGGCGGGAGATCCGAATCAGGGGTAGAGAGACAGCAGAACAACTCTCATGGCCTTCGGTTACGGACAAGTTCCTGGATCTGTACCGGAAACTGGTTAGCGTTTCAAAGAAGGAGATGGGGCTGGAAGACGCGAATCCCGCCTTTATCTCCGAGGCTCCATCGGAACTGAAAAGACGAATGATGAGGGCAGTCGCACGAACGGCTAGTGCAACGTTCGCTGCCGCAACGGCATTTACGTTCTCTTCAAGCCGTTCAAGGGCGTTATCGAGTTCGTCGTCATAAACAGTCTCTTCCTTCCCAGCTGGCTGGAATCGCCATACCACAGCGCAACGTCGGTCTGAGGTAGTAGTGGTTGTGCCTGCACACCATCTATTCCTGGGAATAGCTTCCGCATAGAATCCCTTTTGAATTCATCGACACAATAGTTATCGTTCATAGTGTTGAAACAGAGCGGGCATAATGAGCATTAAGACCATTGGGACGCGCGAGGTGTATCGCAATCGATGGCTGCGCGTGCGGGAAGATCGAATTCAGCGCGATAACGGCGTTGAAGGAATTTACGGCGTCGTGGATAAGGACGACTGCGCCATCATCATTCCGCTCGATGGCGATCATGTGTATCTTGTCGAACAGTTTCGCTATACGGTCCAGCAGAGGCTGCTCGAATTTCCGCAGGGTGGCTGGGAGACGAAGGACGTCGATTCCGAAGAACTCGCGCGCGGCGAACTGAAGGAAGAAACAGGATTCGTTGCGAATGAAATGAAATTCCTCGGGACCACCTATGTCGCATATGGCTACGCGAACCAGAAGATGCATGTGTTTCTCGCGACTGGACTCACGCAACAGGACAAAGAACCGGATCCGGAAGAGCACGACCTGCAATTGCATCGCGTGCCGGTGACGGAGTTTGAGGCGATGTTGCGCGATGGGCGCATTCCGGATATCTGCACGATCGCGGCGTGGGGGATGTATTTGCTGAGGAAGTGAGGGATTTCGCCTATGTCCACCAAACAGCGGTGGCTACTCGCGCTACAGAGGCGCTTAGTCGCGCGAAGTGACAGAGCTTACTTTGCTCAGGATGACGGTGCCTATCTTTGGGGTTCGATAGCTTTAGGACTCGGCGGGAGAAAAGAGCCCTTCCCATTCTTCGATGGTCATCAGCGGC
>CAZBCQ010000083.1:0-3015 GCA_964490255.1 uncultured Terriglobales bacterium
TCAGCACCAGCAAGTTGCATGCGCGTGGTCCGGTAGGACTGGAAGGTCTGGTGACGTACAAGTACAAGCTTTATGGATCAGGTCAGACGGTCGCGGAGTATGCGGGAGCGAACCGGCGGAAGTTTCTACACGAGAAGTGAAGCCGCTAGGCAGCGCCGAGAAGAATGGCGCGAGCATCGGGCACCAAACCAAAATACATAGATGGGTTCGCTCCGCTCACCATGACATGTGGCGGTCGGGACGATCTGGGAGGATTTGCGGATTCGACTCTAGCTAGACTTAAGCGACAGGAACTCACTAACATTCTCTCGCAGCAACTGTGGGAAGCTCTTATCCAGATATGAGCGAATCGAGACGTAACACTCGTCGCAGGTGTTGGTCTTCGTGAACTCCTCCACCATGCGTGCGTGCTCTTCGAGTCGGTATTTCTGGAAGACCATGGAGCAGGGTTGAAGCCAGCCATTACTGGTGACGACCAGGAAGCGATGGCCAGCCTTGCAGCCAGGCATCTTGCCGTCGCGGAAGAACTGTCGGGTCGCTTGCAGCGTTGAGGGCGCGTTCACGATCCAGTTGCTGTCATCGCGTCGGGATTCGATACGATCGAGTTCGCTATTCAATAGTGCAAGCTGCTCAGGCGTATTGAGCGAGTAGTCGCGGCATCCGGTGCGACGCGCCGAATAGGAGCTATAGCAGAGGTTCACGCCCCAGGCTTTGGCATTATCAGCAAGGCGGTTGATCTCCGCCAGATTCTCGCTAGTAATGCAGGAATTCAGCACGATATCGTCGTGACCCAGTGCAGCCAGCTGCGGAACGAGGTCGCGGAGATGAGCGTAGAGACCAGGATAGCCCCGGAAGTAATCGTGGCGATGGTCGGGAAAATCCAGGCTGACCGAAAACTGGTCGATGCCTGCTTCGCGCAGCTCGAGGTACTTCTCCTTCGTCATGTTCGACCAGTTGGAAACCAGAATCAGGTAGGGCAGGCCCGAATCCGACTTGATGTTGCGAACGATCTCCACCACATCATCACGCAGCAACGGCTCCCCACCGGAAATCTGTACGACACAGGGACGAAGCACCTCCATATAACGGCGATAGTCGGCTGGTTTCAGATTCGCTGATTCATCGCGCGGTCCGCCGTGGTCGCAGTGTTTGCAGTAACAAGTGCAGGCGTCGGTGACTTCAAACGAGACAACAATTGGGCGGCCTGCCGGCCAATTGAGAGAACCACGAGCAATGATGCGAAGCGATTCGAGGAAGGGGACCTTGCGCATAGTTGTGGTAATTAACCTTACAACCTGAGCCAGACAAAGCCGTGTGATGGACATCACGGGTCGATGGCAATTGACCAGCCGCCCGGAACCAATGCTTGGAACGTGGTACCTAGTATTTCTGCCAGTCGCAGGCGTAGCTGATTCCGGATAATCTGCCCGCGCTGTCATCGATGAAGCGAGAGGAACGGCATGTCAAGAAGAGTTCTTGCGTACGTGATATTTGCGGCAACATCCCTGTGGCCGGCGTATTCCATGCTGGCCCAGACCCCGCAGCCCCAAGCGACACAGTCCCAAGCGACACAGCCTCAGGGTGGGGCGCCCGTGGTTACGGATCAGGAGATTCAGCTGATGCGGCAGGATCTGCGGGATCAGAGGAAACAAATCATTGCCGCCAACATGACGTTGACTCCAGCCGAGGCTGAAAAGTTCTGGCCGTTATACGACCAGTACACGGCCGAGACCACCAAGATTGGTGACGATCGCGCCGCATTGATCAAGCAATATGCGCAGAACTACGGCAGCATGACGGACGCTATGGCCGACAGCCTTATCAGGAAATCACTCCAAACCGATGTGGCGACCGCGCAATTGCGCATAAAGTACGTTCCCATCTTCGAGAAAGTGCTGCCTGCAACAAAGGTTGCGAACTTCTTCCAGCTGGATAGAAGAATCAGTCTGATGATCGACCTGCAACTGGCGTCGCAAATTCCGCTGGTTCCCACGAAATAGCAGCCATGAAAAGGGCAGCCGCGAGAGGGCTGCCCTAACATCCAGAAACGTTGCGGCGTAAGCGACTGCCCGCGTTAAAAGCCGAATCGCAATCCAACGGAATAGCGCAGGTCGTTCTGTCTTCCGCTGCTGTTCCAGACGCCCAGACCCGGCACTGTGATGGCTGGGAAGTTCGTCATGTAATAACCGATTTCCGCAGGCCGGAACCAGATCTTCGGGCTCACTCGCAATTCGGTTCCGCCACCCACGAACATCGAAAAATTGTATTGATTGTTGGCGATCTGCGTGATGGGGATGGTACCAGGAATGGATATGTTGGATTGCGAACGGCTGTAGCCGAACAATCCCTCGGCAAAAATAGTCTGCTTGCCTCCGCGCACCGGAACCGAGTAGCGCGCACCGCCCATGAAACTGTAAAGAGTCTGATCGATTTTCTGATTATTGATATTGCTCTTCGTAGAACCGTTGAACTCGGCCACGGCCGAAAAACGGCTTCCAAAATGCCACTGGAACTGGACGGCGCCTCCATTCGAATTGAACGCTGGCGTGAGATTCGACGACCCCACGCGCGTCAAACTATAACCCATAAAAATGTCCCACTTAGGAGGAGGTTGCTGAACCTTGTTGGGGGCCTGCGCCATCGCGGCCATGCTGCTTATCAGCAATAGAAGAAAAAGAACGAGGCTCTGTTTCATTTACCGGGATTCTCCGTCATGATTCGAGAATTCAGGATAGGCGCAACCCGAGGTTAGTGTCCACATTCAGGCTCAGGTGAGTCGACAGAAGCGCCCCAAAGAGCGCTGCGGTTCCTGTCATGGAAGCAGTCGTCTGGCCAGAGATGGCAGCAATCGGTGTTCTCGACATTGAACCGACAAGCTTATTTGAGATCAGTAACTATACTCGAGGGGAGTTGAATCAGTTCTCCCATAGCCGCGCAAACCGGAGAAGAGAAAACATCCTTTCCAAGCATGTGCATCCGACCTTGCGTCCGCCTCGATCACACTGACGTTCTCAC
>CAZBCQ010000083.1:3115-18334 GCA_964490255.1 uncultured Terriglobales bacterium
TTCCAAGCATGTGCATCCGACCTTGCGTCCGCCTCGATCACACTGACGTTCTCACAAGGTGTTGCTATGAAGAAGTCAACTGCGAGCGCCTTGATGCTGGCTTCCGGCGCTGCCGCACTGCTTGCGTCCCGACGCAAGTCTGCACGTAACGGTTTGTTCAGCCGACTAGGCAACAAGACTGAACGCGACGCGCGACGCCTGGCCGATCAGAGTTCTCAGCGTTACTTAACTTACTTAATCGTTCCGGCTTGGTCCCTGGTTGGAGCATTGGATTGGCTCTGGCACCGCCAGACCAAGATTGAGACGACCAGCGGCCCGAAAGAATCGATGATGCACCTGCTGATGATGGCGGAGGCAGGCGCCCCCGTGTTCGCAGGCTTGTTTTTGGAAACCAACGCAGGTCTGCTCGCGATGCTTACTGCCGGCGTGCTGCTTCACCAGCTCACGGTAATGTGGGATGTCAGCTATACCGTCTCGCGACGCAAGATTCCCGCGCGCGAACAGCACACTCACACATTTATGGAAACACTGCCTTTTGACATTCTCGCGGTGTTTGCCACCCTGCACCCCGAGCAGTTTCGCGCCATGTTGAGAATCGGCCCCGAAAAACCGGACTTCTCGCTTCGTCTGAAGAAACCAGGACCGCCGATACGCCATATCGCCGCGATCTTCGGCGCCACGACGCTTTTCGTTGCGCTGCCGCATGTGGAGGAATTCGTGCGTTGCTGGCGCGCGTATCGAAAAGGCCTTACTGGCGTGGATACGCCCGAGTGCGCCCGAGAATTGTATGCTGCATGACGATACCGGCTACCGGTTGCGGCGATAGCTCGACTCCATGATCCAGCGCGTTGCACGCCATCCCAAGCCTCGCCCCCGTTTCATTCAACCTATGGAATGCCGCCGCGTCAGCGCTCTGCCCGAAGGCGCCGACTGGCTCTATGAAATCAAGCAGGACGGCTACAGGATCATTGGCGTGATCGATGGCACTGCTACGCTGCTGTACTCCATGTCAGGCCTGAACTACACGTCGAAGTACCCGCACATTGCACAGGCGCTGAAATGGTTGGGAATTAAAGAGGCAGTGTTCGACGGTGAAATCGTCGCATTGGACGATACGGGGCGCCCCAGCTTCCAGAAACTTCAGAGCGCTCGACTGAGCGAGACGCCGATCGTTTACTACATCTTCGATCTGCTGCACTTGAATGGGCGGGATTTTCTGACACAACCACTCAGCGAGCGACGGCAGGAACTCGAAATCATCGCGGAGCGATTCTCTGACCCGCTGCGACTCAATCCAGTGTTTCAGGTCCCTCTGGAAACGCTGGTGCAACAGGTCCGGAGCTTACAACTGGAAGGTGTGGTTGCCAAACGCGCGGCTTCTATCTACGTACCGGGTAAGGAGACCGATGCCTGGCAGAAGCATCGCTTCAATCAGGAAGCGGAGTTCGTTATCGGCGGCTATGTTGCAGCGGGAAACAGTTTTTCGTCGCTTGTTGTGGGTGAATATCGCGGGACAGATTTGTACTACGTGAAGCGGGTTGCGGCCGGCTTCACGCCTGGCCTCCGCAGGCAAATCTTCGATGAACTGCAAGGCCTCATTACTTCGGAATGTCCCTTCGTGAATCTTCCCGAGCCCAATCGATCAGGCCATGGCTTGACTGCAGAGAAAATGAAGCAATGCGTTTGGGTGAAGCCGGAACGGCGCTGCGAATTGGAGTTTGTGGAAAGAACGAAGGGTGGGCGCCTGCGTCACGCAGTCTTTCGAAGACTGATAAGTTGACCCTTCGAATCACTCGATTTTCTTCAAGGGCCAGATCAGCACTTCGAGTTTTTTGGCGAAGTGCAGCAGAGGTTTGCCTTCCACCCCTTTTATACCTGCTGCGCTTGCGATCGTGTTCTGTTGTATGTCGCAATTTGCATCCTGGAGCGGCCAAGGCAGGTGGTGAATGTCACACCGGTATATATGGTTCTGAGAAACTGTGTACAGGCAGTAGCGTTCGGTCAGGAAATGCTCCAGCGTGCCGGGACGCGAATATCGAGCCGAGCTAATTGGAAAGTAATTGGCGGAGAAGCAAGCATTGTTTGATTTCCGCTGCGCGTGATACCTGAAATGCTCGCGTTGTTCGTCAACTCTGATTCGCGCGTAGAAGTAAGGCAGCCGATAGAACCATCGAGCACCGCGGACCGCGAGCCTGCTGCTCGCGTCCAAACTGAAGAAGAAGACGCCCGGCTTGCCGTCTACCGTGACATAGGTCCGACAATTCAACTCCGCGAAGCGAGATAGCTTCAGCGCGGTTCCAGGTAGTCGCGCTTTCATCTTCATGTGAAAAGGTGTAATGGCAATCCATGCTGCGTCGTCGAACGTATCCAGTTGTAATCCTGGCGGAATTAGCGGTCGAATACTCTCGGGCGGAAGACGCCAATGTGCAAATAGCAAGTCAAACCAGACTTGCATCATGATCCACGGTTCGGCTGGTAACGGCCATGGTCGATGAGCGACGGTGTTCAAAATCTCCGACGGCGACATGATCAGATCCGAGCGACAGAGTCAGATGAGCACGGTGTTCTTGGCGTTGTGGTGACACGCACTTCTGCACAGCGGATTCAGAAGCGCACAGTGTTACTGCCTGAAAAATAACCAGCTTACGCGGGGCATCGGCGTTTTCGTGGAGGCATCTGACGCACTAGACCTCAGCCTCGTCATAAATCATGGATTATTGCCGATTTTCACGCGCTGCACGTGTGCAAGTGCTGCGCTGCAGTTTCGCACGATTATACGAGAGTGGTACTAGATCCATGGGCAGACGAGGCAATGGTCGTAACCACGGTTCAGGAGCTTCAGGATGTCGGGCTTAAGATTCGATGACTTTTTCCCCGGAGTGATCTCTGCGAAGACACACTCCATAATTGATTACATCCATGCGGGAACGAATTTCGTCACCGCGGCATTGTTCTATAGGCGCGGCGATTCTCGGGCAGGACATGCGGCCGTCGCTCTGGGCGCCAGTGTGCTGTTCAATGCGCTGATGACCGATTACGACTACGGCGTATTCCGAGTCTGGAGTTTCAAGACGCACGGATTACTCGATTACGGCGTCGCGGCCGCCAGCGCCTCGTTCCCCAACCTACTCCGCATAGAAGACGATACGGCGGCGTCTGCTTACTTCTATGCTCAAGGTGGCGGAGAGACCTTGATAGCGGGCATTACCGACTACAACGACGCGTCAGGATCAAGACGGCAGGCCGAGTGGGGCAAGCGCCGTTATCGCGAGAGAGTTGCTGCTTAAAGTCGGACGACGGGCAACCAGCGCCAGGAGGTTGCCCTTCTTTTGTACAGCTGGAACGACGTGGACCGGACAGCAAAGCCGAAGTCTCCGCTCGCCCGTGTCGCTGGGAGTGTACGTCGGTCTGCACTGCATTGGGCCAGTGCCCTTCTGTTTTTGTGTTGTTTCGCATGTGCAGGACAAGGCCCCAACCTCAGCGTTTTCTCTTCGCTTTCAACTCCCGCGCACAGCATCACACGTTTGGGCTACTTTGTGATTGGAATCACCGCCGCGATCGCAGTGGCTGTGTACGCGCTTCTGATTTACGCAATCGTGCGCTACCGTGCACGTCCGGCAGACGCCGATATCGAACCGCCGCAGGTATTCGGCAGCACTGAGATCGAGCTCTCGTGGACCATCATTCCTGTCCTGATCATCATCATGCTGTTTCTCACGACGGCGGGCGTGATTTTCGCCTTGCAGGATGCTCCTCAGCCCCCAAATGCTCTTAACGTCGTTGTTGTGGGACATCAGTTCTGGTGGGAATACCGGTATCCGCAGCTTGGGGTAGTAACTGCAAACGAGTTGCACATTCCGGTGAGCGATCCAGCTCATCCCAGACCTACGTTCATGAAGCTTGCGTCGGCGGACGTAAACCACAGCTTCTGGATTCCACAACTGGCGGGCAAGACTGACCTGTTGCCGAATCGCGTCAACGAACTGTGGATGGATCCGCACACGGCGGGCCTCTTTGAGGGCCAGTGTTCGATGCTGTGTGGCGTGCAACACGCAAAGATGCTGCTGGTCGTCCATGTCGACAAGCCTGAGGACTTTGACGCATGGGTTCGCCAGCAGCAACAACCTGCTGTCCAAGCTGCGCAAGTTGCAGCGGGGAGGCAGGTATTTGAGAGCGTGTCTTGCATTAACTGCCACACGATTCGCGGCACGGTTGCGAATGGCCGCTTCGGACCCGACCTGACGCATCTTATGAGCCGAGGTACGATCGCTTCAGGAGCAGTCGAGAATACTCCCGAAAACCTGAAGCGCTGGGTGGCGGATCCTGACGTATTTAAACCGGGGTCGCTCATGCCCAGCATGCATCTGACCGAGCAGCAGTTGGACCAGCTGACGGCTTACCTGACAACCTTGAAGTAACCAGCGTTGAGGACGTTCGATGGCGGATGCAAGTCTTCCAGTACCCGGCAGCGTTGAAGGGGCCCTCGATGTTACGCCAGCGCGTGCAGCCAGGGGCACATGGCTCGAACATGTGCATGGCTGGATCGTTACTGTCGATCACAAGCGTATCGGAATCCTGTACATCGGTATGGGATTGATCTTTCTCCTGGTCGGCGGACTGGAAGCGCTTTTGATTCGCCTCCAGTTGATTCGGCCCCTCAACAACTTTATTGCTCCCCACACTTTCAACCAGCTGTTTACGTTGCACGGGACGACCATGGTGTTCCTGGTTGGAATGCCGATTCTGTTCGGGTTCGGCAACTACCTGATTCCGCTGATGGTTGGGGCGCGGGACATGGCGTT
The DNA here is from genome assembly GCA_964490255.1 of uncultured Terriglobales bacterium. Lineage (GTDB taxonomy): Bacteria > Acidobacteriota > Terriglobia > Terriglobales > Acidobacteriaceae > JAJPJE01. The sequence goes on from CAZBCQ010000083.1 coordinate 7,918, forward strand.
TCCCAGGCTGAATGCGTTCAGCTTCTGGATCAGCGCTTTCGCGGGTCTCCTGCTCTATTACAGCCTGGTGGGCGGCTTCGGTCTTTATGGCGCCGGTAATGCGCCTGACGTGGGGTGGTTCGCGTACGCGCCGCTAACTGAACAAGCGTTCTCACCTGGACATTCCACCGATTACTGGACAGTCTCCGTGCTACTGAATGGAATTGGCAGCATTGGAACTGCGATAAACATTCTCGCGACCGTTTTCTGCATGCGATGCAAGGGCATGACACTCATGCGCATGCCGTTGCTCCCCTGGGTCTACGCGACGGTCGCCGTGCTGGTTTTAGTGGCCATAAGCCCGCTTACGGCGGCGCAGATCATGTTGATGGTGGATCGCTACCTCGGAGGGCACTTCTTCGACACGCAAGCCGGCGGTTCAGCAATACTCTGGTTCCATTTCTTCTGGATCTTCGGACATCCGGAGGTATACGTCCTCGTCTTGCCGGCGTTCGCCTTCGCCAATGAAATTGTGCCGACTTTTTCGCGCAAGGCAATCTTTGGATATCCCGCGATGGTGGTGGCCACGGTGGGAATCGGGTTCATCAGCCTCACGGTGTGGGCACACCACATGTTTACAGTGGGCATGACCTCAGTCTCGAACACATTCTTCACTCTCTCGACCATGCTGGTATCGATTCCAACTGGCATCAAGCTCTTCAATTGGCTGGCGACGATGTGGGGAGGTCGAGTCCGCTTTGCTCTCCCAATGCTGTTCACGACAGCGTTCCTGTTCCAGTGGGTGATAGCAGGATTGACTGGCATCATCCTCGCGGTCTCTCCATTCGATTGGCAGGTGCACTTCTCCTATTTCCTGATCGCGCATTTTCACTACGTGCTGGTGGGCGCTATCGTCTTCATGATTTTTGCTGCGTTCTACTACTGGTATCCCAAAGCAACGGGCCGGATGCTAGACGAGAGACTTGGGAAACTTCACTTCTGGCTCATGGTCATCGGCTTCCACCTGACCTTCGACACTATGTTTATTGTCGGTCTGCTAGGCATGCCGCGGCAGATCTACACCTACTTGCCTGACCGGCCGTGGGCTACGTTGAATCAGATTATCTCGGTCGGCGGCCTTCTACAGGCACTCGGAGTTCTGGTGTTTACCGGCAACCTCTTCTATTCCTACTTCCGCGGCAAAGAAGCAGGTCCTGATCCATGGGACGCGTGGACGTTGGAATGGGCAACCAGTTCTCCTCCTCCCGTTTACAACTTTGCAACTGAGCCGCAGGTCGCCAGCAGACGGCCTCTTTGGGATCTAAAGCACCCGGAAGACCCTGACTCCGCATTCGAGTAAGAGTAATTCGAGTAAGAGTAGATGAGCACGATTCCGCTAGAGCGCACGGCATTCGATCGAGACTGGCATCCTCCGTCCCGAGGAATCGTAGGCATGTGGATGCTGATTGTCGCCGAAAGTGCGATGTTCACGATCTTCGTGGCCGCGTACATCTACAACATCGGCAAAAGCACGTTCGGACCCACACCACGCGAAGTGCTGGACGTACCCGTGATCGCTACCATCTGCCTGCTTTCCAGCAGCGTTTTTATCTGGGGTGCCGAACGGGAGATACACCGGGCTCGGATCAGGCGCTTCCAGGTGCTTTGGGGGATCACTTGCTTCCTCGCGGCCGTGTTTCTCTCCTACACGGCGCGGGAATGGCATAAGTTAATTTTCCATGATGGCCTGACCGTTCGGACAAACCTGTTCGGAACGACCTTCTACTCACTTGTTGGCTTGCATGCCGCGCACGTTACTGTAGGGCTCAGCATGCTTCTGCTGGTGTTGTTTCTTTCGATTCTCAATCGGGTCGGCCCAGAGCATTCCTATCGATTGCAGGTGCTTTCGATGTATTGGCACTTCGTCGATGCGGTTTGGGTTGTGGTGTTCACCGTTGTTTACATCGTGGGACGATGATGACAGCAGCTCACCAACACGTCAGTTCTCAGACGACTCAAGCGACCGTCGAACTACCCGCGTCGACGGTTTGGCCGTTCGCGCTGGCGGTGGGAATCGCTCTCATTTTTGCTGCCCTGGTCACGAATGTGATGTTGGCGTATCTCGGTGCAATCATTGCTTTGTATTCCGGGGTAGGATGGTTTCGCCAGGTACTTCCCCACGAGAAGCATGCTCCTGTCGAGGTAGTCACAGAGGCAGTAACGATTACACCTTCCACGGTGCGTGTGGCGCGAATCCAGGTGGATGAGACACACCGCGCGCAGTTGCCGCTGAGGACTTATCCGGTTTCCTCGGGAATTTACGGCGGCATCGCTGGTGGCATCGCGATGATCATTCCCGCAACGATCTACAGCCTGGTGCGGTTCCATAGCCTCTGGTATGCCGTCAATCTTCTGGGTGGCATGGGGGCGTTCGGCAACAGGAGTCCCTCGACCGCAGAGTTGTCGCAATTCCACCTAAACGCGTTTCTGATTGCGTTGGTGATTCACGCAACCACTTCCCTCCTCGTGGGATTACTTTACGGGGCGCTGTTGCCGGTCTGGCCGAAGCATCCGATCGTGCTCGGCGGCATCATTGCTCCGGCACTGTGGACGGGCATGCTGCACAGCATCCTGAGTATCGTGAACCCCTTTTTTAATGCCAGGATTTCCTGGCCGTGGTTCGCGGCATCGCAGCTGCTGTTCGGCTTGGTCGCCGGATGGACCGTAACGAAGAGAGGAAGGATCAAAACCCTGGCACAGTTACCGCTTGCCATGCGAATGGGACTCCAAACTCCGGGGCTAAGTGGGAGGTCGCCGGAGAACCAGGAAGAGCAGAGATGAGGCGGTTTGCGCACGCTATGGGTCTGATGATCGCAATGAGCGCCCTATGCGCCTGCAACAACCTGCCGGGTCGTCCGAAGCCTGGGCCAGAGGTTCCGCGCCCCGAAGACGTGCTCGACTCTGAAATTCTCTATTCGCAGAACTGTGCGGGCTGTCATGGCAACGATGGTCAGATGGGACCGGCCACACCGTTGGCAAATCCCGAATACCAGGCGCTGGTCGATGATTCCACATTGTCCGACATTATTACCAACGGCCAAAAAGGAACAATGATGCCGGCGTTCGGGCAAAAGGCCGGAGGCAATCTCACGGAGCAACAAGTGAATGCCATCGTGAAGGGCTTGCGCCAGAAATGGTGGAAGGGGAATGTATTACAAGGACTGAACGCTCCTCCGTACAAATCGAATGCTCCCGGCGACCCGGGGCGCGGAAAGCAGGTCTACAGCGAGAATTGCGCGCGCTGCCATGGGAAGGTTGGGGGACCACCTGGACCCAAAGGCTCGATTCTGGATGGCTCGTTCCTTGCGTTGGTTGCAGATCAGACGATACGCACCACAGCGATTGTAGGCAGACCGGATCTGGGCATGCCGGACTGGCGCAATCGTATACCGGGAAAGATTATGACCGATCAGGAGCTGAGCGATGTGGTTGCGTTCGTGATGTCGCAGCGCCCTGCATTCCCTGGCCAACCGTTTGAGCCCTTGCTGCCGCCCCAGGAACGAACGTCTCTGAATCCAAATTCCGATGCAATGAAAACGGGAGGTCGATGATGCAGGACAAGCTGCCTCCACCAAGTCCGGAACAACAAGAGGCGACACTTCATGAGGAGAGAATCAGCCGTCGCATGATGCTGGTAAAGCTCGGCATGTTGCTGAACGGAGCCGTGGCTGCTGTCATCGCCATACCCATTGTGCGCTATCTGCTCAGCCCGATTCGCAGCGACAACTCTTACCGGAAATGGATAGCGGTGGGCTCTGTGGATCAGTTTAAGGACGGCGAAACCACGCTGATCAGCTACACCAATCCTTTCGCGCGTCCGTGGGACGGCGAAACGCGGGAGATTCCCGCGTACGTGCAACGCGTGAGTGCGACCGATTTCACGGTGTTTGCCATCAATTGCGCTCACCTGGGTTGCCCTGTGCGATGGTTCGCCGAGTCTCAGCTGTTCATGTGTCCCTGCCACGGTGGGATCTATTACGCAAACGGTGCTCGCGCCTCCGGCCCTCCCCCACGTGGCCTGTTCACGTACCCGACCAAAATCGAAGCCGGCAAGCTATTTATCGACGCAGGACAGATACCGACACTTTCCAATCAGGCGAAGTTGATTCAGGAGAGCGCACCATGCCCTGGTACCAGCGACTCTACGATTGGGTAGAGCGGCGAGTCCAACTCGAAGGGCCGATCAAAGACGCCGTGCTGCACAAGGTACCGAGAAGCACGGAGAGCTGGTGGTATGTCTTCGGCAGTGCAGCGCTGACAATCCTGATCGTGCAGGTGCTCACCGGCATTTTGCTCGCCATTGAGTACGTGCCCTCGGCCGCGGAAGCCTGGAACAGCCTCCAATTGTTGAACCATCACGTCACGATGGGATGGTTCCTGCGCGCCATGCACGGCTGGGGCTCGAATTTCATGGTCGCCATTGTCGTGCTTCACATGATCCAGGTTTTCCTGTTTGGCGCCTACAAGTTCCCTCGTGAGTTGACCTGGATGGTCGGCGTGTTCCTGTTGTTCATGACATTAGGAATGGCGTTCTCAGGCCAGGTGCTACGGTTCGATCAGGACTCGTACTGGGGCATTGGAATTGGCGTGGCCATTATGGGACGCGTCCCACTGATTGGAGGGCAGTTGGTACATCTGATGCTCGGAGGGCCGATTATTGCGGGCGCAACGCTGACGCGTTTCTTTGCGCTGCATGTTTTTGTCATTCCCGGCATTCTCCTGGCCCTGGTTGGGCTGCACGTCTGGATGGTCATGAAGCTGGGCATCAATGAATATCCGAGGCCCGGTTATATCGTAAGACGACAAACATACATCCAGGAATACAATGAACTCGCGCACAAGGACGGCATCCCGTTCTTCCCGGGCGCCTTCTGGCGAGACCTGGTCTTCTCTGCCGCAGTGGTGTTCGCGATCGTGCTCTGCGCGGCAGTCTTCGGCCCATTCGGACCGACCGGCGTTCCTGACCCTACTATTATTCAAACCGTGCCCAAGCCGGATCCCCCATTTCTCTGGCTTTACGCACTGCTGGCACTGCTGCCTCCCAGTTGGGAAACCCCGCTCCTTCTAGTGGCACCGGTCATCGTGATCCCGATACTGCTTGGGTTACCACTCGTGGCCGGTGTCGGGGAAAAGAGCTGGCATCGCCGTCCCATCGCAGTTCTTGCGGTTCTGGTAATAGCAATCGGATGGGGAGCATTGACCGACCTTGCGACGTACTCTCCGTGGAGTCCGAAGATGGCCGCATGGAGCGGCGCTGACATACCCGTGAAGTTCATTCAGAAATCCACGCCGTTAGCCCGCCAGGGAGCTAACGTCTTTCAGTACAAACAATGTCGCAACTGTCACGCGCTTGGTGGGATCGGAGGGCAGCGTGGTCCGGCGCTCGATCGCATAGCAACCAAGATGACTAAAGATCAGCTGATCCGCCAGGTGATCCAGGGCGGAGGTAACATGCCGGCGTTTGGAAAGAATCTGTCGCCTGCCGAAGTGACTGCACTGGTCACATTTATGGAGACTCTGCACCGCCCCAATGAGCGAACGGCCGAAGATGCTTCCCGAGCGGTAGCCGAAGGCGATCAATCGAAGAGAGGTGATCTCGAGCAGGGATCACAGTACTGACCGTGTTTTTGCCGGAACAACTCGCGTATGCCTGGTCGTTTCCCGCCTTGCCGTGCACTGGGATCGGGATCACATGGGTCGTGTATCTGCGAGGATGGCGGCGAGCCCATCAGACTCGACCGGCAGAAATGCCTCCCTGGCGTGCGATCTGTTTTACCCTGGGGCTGGCTTCGCTCTGGATCGCCATCTGCTCACCAATCGATGCCTTGGATGATCTTCTTCTCACGGCGCACATGACCCAGCACTTCATTCTGATGTCAGTTGCGCCGCCGCTCATCATTCTTGGTGCGCCAATGGTTCCGCTGCTGAGCGGACTTCCTCATTGGGTAATTCGCCTATTTGCTCCTGTTTTCGGAGCACGCTGGATTCGCAGAGTCGGGACAATCGTCGTGCATCCCGTGGCTGCATGGTTTGCCATGAACGTCGCTTATCTGATCTGGCACGTGCCCTCGGCTTTCGAACTGGCGCTGCGCTCGGAAAACTGGCACACCGCCGAGCACCTGTGCTTCTTTCTCACCTCGCTCGCATTCTGGTGGATTGTGATTCAGCCATGGCCCAGCCACGCCGTTTGGTCCCGCTGGATGCTGATTCCGTATCTCCTCGCGGCCGACCTGGTGAATACCGCGCTATCGGCGTTCCTTGCGTTTTCGGGGCGAGTGCTCTATCCGACATATGCGGCAGCTCCGCGCATTTCGCGCCTGAGCGCCTTGAATGACCAAGTGGCTGCGGGAGCCGGGATGTGGTTCTTTGGCTCTTGCGTATTTCTAGTTGCTGCTGCGATCGTCGTGCACATCGAAGCGACCGGAAAGGCCCGACCCTATTTCGCGGAGACGGACGCGTTGCGCAATCTTTGAATTTACGGCGACGGTTTCCAGCTACCTTGACCTTCTACGATTGTGATGTAGCGGTCCATTGGAACATTCGTAAACCGTTCTATGGCTCCGCTCGGCAATGGCCACCTCACTTCCAGCCAATCGATTTTCGGACGCTTTCCGATGCCGAGCACGATCCTCGGATCATGCGAAGAGAGATAGCTTCCGCCGCCGACTTTCATTCGGGTTCGCTTGAGATCACCGGCCTGCAAAGTTACTTGCGCGCCAACTGCGTCGGGATTGCATTTCTTGCCAACGAGTTTGATGCCGAGCCAGTGATTTTCTGACCCAACGTTGTTGCGCAGAAGCAACGGACCACTGTCGTTGACCTGAACAAGTACGTCCACTGCACCGTCGTTGTTGAAGTCACCGATAGCCATTCCGCGTGCCGATAATGGCCGGGCGAAAACTGGTCCGCTTTCAGCGGTGATGTTACGCAGCTGTTTGCCCGAGTTCTCAAATAACATCAATGGGAGCTGATAACGCACCTGGCCATGTAGGGACTCGATCAGATCATCAGGATTGCCGTTCGCGATAAAGAGATCAAGATTGCCGTCGTTGTTGTAGTCGAAGAACTTCAATCCCCAGCCGCTCATCAGGAAGGTTGTCTTGCCCAGCTCTGTAGAGAGCGCAAGATCGTCGAACGTCAGGTCATGACTATTCTGATAGAGCGAGTACATTTCGCGATCCACATTGGTCACGAACAGATCCATCCAGCCATCGTCGTTGATATCGGCAGAGTCCACTCCCATGCCGGAGCGAGGTCGCCCTTCAGCCGAATACGCAACGGCAGCCTGCTCTCCGATTTCTTCGAACTTCCCGTTGCCTCGATTCAGGAAGAGAAAGTTGCGAACGGTATCGTTGGCGACAAACAGATCCATGCGGCCGTCGTTGTTTATGTCGGTGGCGACCACGCCCCAAGCTTTACCGAGTTGATCGGCAATCCCGGACGACTTGCTGACGTCGGTGAAGGTCCCGTCGCCATTGTTGTGAAATAGCCAGCTGGAGGTCGACTGGTAGAGGTGAGGGATGCAGTAGTGGCGCCGGCCATCGTCTTGCAATCCGCAAATCTTATTCTTGGTGCGGTCGAACGCCACGAATTGACAGACAAACAAGTCGAGCCTGCCGTCGTTGTCGTAGTCGAACCACACAGCACTAGACGACCAGCCGGGCGCCGCGACCCCAGCTTTGTCGGTTACGTCGGTAAAGGTTCCATCTCCGTTGTTGTGATAGAGAATGCTACGCCCGTATTGCGTGACATAAAGATCGGGAAAGCCATCACCGTCGTAGTCCCCGACCGCGACACCCTGACCGTAGCCTCCTCCCGCAACGCCAGCTTTCTCGGTGACGTCCGTAAAGGTCCCGTCGCGATTGTTCCGGTACAGCGCATTGCGCAATGGCGGATTCGGGTGGAAGAAATCGCAATGGCCGCTGTTCACGAGATAAATGTCCATCCAGCCGTCGTTGTCGTAATCGAGAAAGGCGCAGCCCGCGCCAGTCGTTTCAGGCAGGAACTTTTCGGGCGAGCGACCAGCAGTGTGGGTCCAGGTGATCCCGCTCTTACTGGCTGGGACTTCTTCAAACGGATAGATCACAGGAGCCGCAGTGGCTCGCGCGAGCCGCGATGAGCCTAGCAGAGCAACGCTCCCGGCGAGCCCGCGGAGGAATTGTCGGCGCGAGAAACGCAGCATTTCCAGTGTTGTCGGTGAAATCAACTTACTCAAGCGATGGATTGTGTCCCCGGTGACTGCGCAACCTTATTGCTGAGGCGCCCTATTGGTTTCGGCCGCCTGCCCTTCCCCACTGTCCGGCGGACCGGATTTATCTGCCAGCTGGCGATGAATCGCAAACTCGCGCTGGCCTTCCTCTTTCTTCCCTGTACGGTTGTAAGCCGTTGCAAGATCAAAATGCGCTGTCGGATTTTGCGGCTCGAGCTTCACGGCACGCTCAAGTGGAGCGACCGATTCTGCGAATTTCTTCTGCGCAAGCAGCGACGCGCCCCAGCCGAGGTAGGCATCTCCGAATCCGGCATCTAATTTCGCCGCTTTTGAAAAGTGTGCCTCTGCAACTTCCCACTGGCTATTTTGACGAGCGAGCTCACCCAACACATACTCTGCGCCAGGATTAGAAGGATCGACCTTCAACTCCGCTTCAAACTGCTGCCGTGCATCCTCTGCTGCAGAAGGACCGGCGTCCGGCTTCGAAAGATAAACTCGTCCCAAGCGGAAATGGATTCCTGCCAGATTTGGATTCTGCTGCAGAATCCACCGGTATTCTTTCGCTGCGTCGTCCCACTTCCCTTGCACCTCCAGAGACTCAGCGCTCATCTGGTGAGCTTCGAGGGAAGATGGGGCAAATTGAGCCAGATCCTGAGAAGCGCGCATCGAGAGGTCGGAATACGCATGCGTGGAAAGGTACATAACTCTTGGATCTCGCGGGTAATCGTGATTCAGAACCTTCAGCGCATCGACTGCGGCCTCGCGTTGATCGACGGTGAGTGCGCATCGCACTGTGCTGGCGCCAGCTTTAATCCTTGTTTCCTTATCAGCAATATGCGTCAGTGCATTTCGCAAGAGCGGGAGCGCTTCAGTGCAGTGACCCGAATCCGCCAACTTGATCGCTTTTTGTGTAGAGAGCGCTGAGTCAGCTGCAGGCTTCGGAGCCTGTGCGACTGAATACGCTGAAGAGAACAGAAGAAAACTCAAAAATACGGAGGAAAGCTTGAACATAAAGACTGGGCAGGCGCTCTGAACGCCTGCCCGATGATACAGCATACCCACGACCAGCAGTTAGAAGTAGAACTTCAGTGCAACCTGAATGTTCCGTGGAGATTGAGTTGATGTGATTAGACCGGTAGTGCCATCACCCACGTTCGTATCCGGCCGATTGAAGTTGGCATGATTGAAGGCATTCAGAAAGTCTGCCCTGAACTGAACGCGCTTCGCTTCGCCGATTGGGAAGTTCTTCTGCAATCCCAAATCGATGTTCGCATACCCAGGACCAACCACAGGACCGCTCGCGGGGCAGTTTCCGAAGCCCGAGGTGGGCAACGAAAATGCGCTCGGATCGAACCACTGTTCTCCTGCGGTGCTCGATGTCTTCGGATAATTCACAGCACCGTTGCAGTCAGGGCGTGCACCGCGCGAGCCTGTGCCCGATACATCAGAGGGAGCGTACAGAGCCATAGGGAATCCGCTATGCCACGAGACAATGGGATTCACCGACCAATTGCCTACCACCGCGTTCACAACTGTAGGCACATTGGCCGCGAACTGTTTGCCACGTCCGACCGGGAGCTCGTAGACCGCATACGCAGTCAGGACGTTCTTCGAGTCGTAGTAGCATCGCGCCCATTCCGCACGGGGGTTATAGAGGTTTTGCCAGTAAGGCGATGCTGGCGCAGCCTCCGCTCCCCAGGAGCCGTAATAGCCGCTGTTGTCGGTCATGCACTTCGAGAAGGTGTAGGCCACTTGCGTCTGCAGCCCGCTCGAATAGCGCTTCTGCAGTACGGCTTGCAGCGCGTCGTAACGCATTTTTCCATTCGAGTTGGTTCCGGAAACAGTGCCGCTGCCGATGTCCTGGAGCAGCGTACCGCCTGCGAAATACTGGCTCGGAGAAACCGTTCCATCCGGATTCAGCACTTTTTGCGCATACGGAGTCGGTACCATCAGATGCGTTCCGTGCTGACCCACATAACCAAGCTGGAGAGTAGTGCTTTTGGTGAGCTCCTCCTGAACGGATAGGTTCCACTGTTGAGCAACAGCCGGCTGCACATTCGGATCCCAAACGCGCAGATTAGCTCCCAGCAGCGGATTTCCAGGTGGCGCCGCGATAATGCCCTGATCCGTTGTCGGACCAGGAGTGGTGTAGGTCGAAGCGATTTCCGC
>CAZBCQ010000084.1:0-11442 GCA_964490255.1 uncultured Terriglobales bacterium
ACAATCTCAAGAATCTGAACCTCACCATCCCGTTGCGAATGCTGGTGGCGGTTACCGGCGTTTCGGGCTCGGGTAAGTCGACGCTGGTCCACGACGTTCTGTACCAGGCGTTGGCCGCCGCAACCAAGCAGACGAACGGAGCGGGGCCGCCAGCTCACGTTCTGACGAGTCTGGATGGCACGCAGTGGATCGATGAGGTCGTGCTGGTGGACCAGTCGCCGATTGGCAGGACGCCGCGCTCGAATCCCGTGACGTACATCAAGGCGTTCGATGCCATTCGGGATCTATTTGCGTCGCTGCCGGAAGCGCAGAAGCGCGGATTCAATGCCGGGCACTTCTCGTTCAACATTCCCGGCGGCCGCTGCGAGACCTGCCAGGGAGACGGAACCGTTACCGTCGAAATGCAGTTCCTGGCCGATGTGGAGTTGATTTGCGAGGACTGCAAGGGCACGCGCTACAAGCCGCAGGTGCTGGGCGTACGCTTCAAAGGCAAGAACATTCATGAGGTGCTGAACCTGACCGTGCGGGAAGCCCTGCAATTCTTCTCGGGAATACCGAAGATTACGGACAAGCTGCGTGTTCTGGAAGAAGTAGGCCTGGGCTACTTGCGCTTGGGACAGTCGGCAACCACGTTGAGTGGTGGCGAGGCCCAGCGCATGAAACTGGCAGCGCATCTGCAGGGCAAAAAGCGCGTTCTCGCGAACTCCGAGGAAGAAAAAGTTGAGCAGGAACGCAAACAGCCGCGAATTCTCTATATCTTCGACGAGCCAACCACGGGCCTGCATTTCGATGACGTCAGCAAGTTGCTCGCGGCTTTCCGCCGCCTGATTGATGCCGGCGGCTCGATCATTGTCATCGAGCACAATCTGGACGTCATCAAGACTGCGGACTGGGTCATCGATCTGGGCCCGGAGGGCGGCGACCGCGGCGGCCGCGTGGTGGCGACCGGTACGCCGGAAGACGTGGCCGCAAATGAGAAGTCCTACACCGGGCAGTGGCTGGCGCGCATCCTAGGAAATGGAACGGAGTTGCCGAACCAGAACGGATCGCGCTGATTTTTCCTGCGCCGTGCGGTATCTTCGGTAAGTAGATGCCGTAAACCATTCATGAGGAAACTGGCCCAATCCACGGGGATTCTGACGCTCTGCCTCTCTGCACTCTGCCCTGCCCTCGCTCAGCAAACTGGTCAGACCATCCGCCATCACCATGAGGCGGTAGTCGATCCCGTTCAAGCACAGGTTGAACAGGCCGAGAGCGCAATCGAAAAGCACGACTACGCGACCGCGGAGAAATCGCTACAGGATGCGGTCGCCAAGGATCCCAAGAATTTTCGCGCATGGTACGACCTGGGCTTTCTCTACAACGCGACAGATCGCCAATCAGAGGCCATAGCGGCCTATCGCAAATCCGTCGAGGCGAATCCGCAGGTATTCGAGTCGAACCTGAACCTGGGACTGCTGCTCGAGCGCAAGGGCGATCCCCAGGCTGCCAAGTATCTTGCGGCTGCCATCAGTCTGAAACCGGCTTCGAACCGTGAGAGGAACTTGTCTCAGGCGTATCTCTCGCTCGGGCACGTCCTCGAAAAAACCAGTCCAGACGAGGCGTTAAAGGCCTTTCAGAAGGCGGCCGAATTACAGCCCAACGACGCAGAGCCCCATCTAGAGGCGGCCATCCTGCTCGAGCAGCAGAAGAATGTTGCTGCGGCCACCCAGGAGTTTCAAAAGGCGCTTGATCTCGATGCCAATAACCGGGAGGCGCTCGCAGGTCTGGTGAATACGTACTCCCGCTCCGGCCAGTTGCCGCAGGCCGAAGCGCTCCTTCGAAGAATGGCTGGCAGCGAGCCACAAAACGCAACCCTGCACATTCAGCTTGGGCGTGTTCTGGCAGCGCAGAAGAAGAACGACGAAGCCATAGTGGAGTTGACCAAAGGTCTTGATCTGGCGCCTGGAGACGCTGCTGCGAACCGCGAATTGATTCAGCTGCTCTTGGACGAAAAGAAATATCCGGAAGCGATCGTCCGCTTTAAACCAGCGATTCAGGCCAATCCATCCGATGCCGAATTACGTTACTTGCTTGGCACCACCTATCTCCGCAACAAGAATTTTCCGGAAGCGCAGGTGCAATTGCTGCAGGCGGTAAAGCTCAAGTCGGACTTCGGGCAGGCTTATGGTGACCTGGCCTTTGCGGCTTCCGAAAACAAGGACTACAAGCTGTGTGCGATGGCGCTGGACGCTCGCGCGAAGTTTCTTCCCGAAACCCCCTTCACTTATTTCTTGCGAGCGACGGCTCTCGACCATCTGCACGACTGGCCCGACGCCATTACCAATTACGAAAAGTTTCTTTCCGTTGCTGAGGGGAAGTATTCTGACCAGGAGTGGCAGGCCAGACATCGCTTAATTGCGATCGATCCGAAAAGAAAGAAATAAATGCGCTACGCGTTCCTTCTCGCAATGCTGTTGCTGGCCAGCGTTTTGCATGCCGGACAGAAGCCCGGACCCGAGGAACTGCAGCGGAAGATTGAGTCAGCGCATGGCGGAAAGAAGGCGGAACTGCTTCTGCAACTCGCACACGATCAGGTGGAGCTGGCAGATAACCTGTATCACGACGGCAACGCCGACAAGGCGTTCGATCTACTGAAGCAGGCTGGCTCCAATGCGGACCAGGCGACCTCGGTTTCGCTCGATAGCGGCAAGCGTCTGAAGGACACCGAGATCGAATTGAGGAAGCTATCAGAGCGAACACAAGCCATTCGCCAGCAGGCCAGCTTCGAAGATCGCAAACCGTTCGACGATTGCATTCAAGATCTCGAGCAGAACCGGAGTAAGCTCCTGGATCGGATGTTCAAAAAATGAGAGCGTCAACCGTCCTTACTTGTGTTCTGGCCCTCTGCACTTGTGCCGGCGCGAGCATTCCCGCGTTCGCGCAGGAACGCGAACCTCTGAACAATAACGAAATTGATGAGCTGCGGGAAGCCGCGCAGGAACCCGTGAAACGCCTGCGACTATATGTCACGTTCTCAGGCTCGCGATTGATCGACATTGACAGCCTGCAGGGAAAGAACAACGTGGCGGATCGCGGGCAGCAGATCCACAACCTGTTGCAGGACTTCTCCACCCTGATCGACGAGATGGACGACAACATCGACGAGTACGCGCGACGAGCGCAGGACATGCGCAAGATACTGCCGGAAGTGATCAAGGCGGAAACGGATTATCAGACGAGGTTGAGAACGCTTCAGCAAACCGCAACGAACGATCCCAAAGCGACTGAGGAGTTTCGTGCCTATAACTTTGCGCTGCAGGATGCAATCGAAGCCGTGCGTGGAAGCCTCGATGACGCTCAAAAGACCCTTGCCGACCAGATTGAGCAGTTCAAAGAACTAGAAGAACAAAAGAAACAGGAGAAGAAGAAAAAGAAGTACTAGCGTGAGCCTGTTGATTCCTGGGACTTCAAGTGCGATTTGAATCTGGTAATCTGAACCTGTGACTGCGGTTTTTGTCGATATTTTCCACCGTGCCTACCGGGAATTGCGGCCACGTGCGCCCATGCCGGTGTTTGAAGTTCGGTTCTATCCCTTCGCCAATATCAACAACACCATCCGACTGCGCGATGACAAAGTGTTTGTCCGGCTTTCCGATGTTCTGGAAGGTGCGCCTGAAGACGTGCTGCACGCCATCGCTCACATCCTGATTGCGAAGCTATACCGTAAACCCATCAATTCGCGGTTGTCGGCAAGATACCGCAAGCATATCGGCAGCCGGGCGATCACCGAAAAGGCACACCTGCTGCGCCAAATGCGAGGGCGCAAGCGTCTGCATGGGCCGGTTGGAAACGTCTACGATCTGAATGAGATTTTCGAGGAACTGAACGTTCGATACTTTCACGGACTTCTCGCTCGCCCGGAGATGACCTGGAGCGCCAATGATTCACGCCACAGTCTTGGCCATTACGATCCCGCGCACAATGCCATCGTCGTAAGCCGCATCTTTGATCATCCGCGCATTCCGCGCTTTGCCATCGAGTACCTCGTTTATCACGAAATGCTGCATCTGAAGCACCCGGTTCGCTTGCGCGGCAGCCGGCGCTGCGTGCATTCCCAGCAGTTTCAGCAGGAAGAGAAGCTCTTCCCTCACTTTGAAGAAGCGAAGACATTTCTAAAGCGCCTGTGACGAAGGCTAGGCTGCCACAGCCGAACGGCGTTCAGGCAGCATGCGCAGTTCTTCTGCTGAGGCTTCGATCCAATACAGCGGCTCGACGGAAGTCGCAAGGCGCATCTTGTAATCCTGTTCACCGGTCATGTAGTCGCAATTGAGGCCCTGGTCTAGAGAGCGGCGCGTCACTTCGTAGATGAGACTGATGCCTGGGGAATGCTTGGCCCATTGCAAATCGAACCATATCGTGTAGAAGCGTCGACAACGATGCTCGCGCAGGGTGACAAGCGCGGCGATGCACTTCCCTGCTATTTCGAACGTGAATGCTTCGACATCATGAGGCTCGTTCGAGGCGACGGCGTTCATGAACTCGATCCGTCGCGCGTCGGAAAATACATTCTCCCCTGCCTCGGGTGGCTGCGCCGCTTTCTGCTCGTAAATCCAGCGCGTCACAGCCGGACTGGCTGGGGTGTGTTCGGCGAAGACCACGCCCATACGCTCCAGTCGACGAAGACGTGACGCAGACCGCGTGTGAGTTACGGCGAAGCGATCAGCAGAAATCTCCGAACACTTCACCTGCGGTGCGCGATAGAAGGGATTGAGATGGAAGCCCGCCCATTTCGCGTGAAAACTCGCCTCCAGACCTCCGGAAGAAAACGGCACTCCTAAGCGAGCAACCGTGTCCCACGCGGCCAGGAGAGCGGTGTCCTCACCAATGGCCAACACATCTCGATAGTCGAACAACACGTCTCCCAGGCACGACAGCTTCCTGCGCTCCAGATTTATACACAGCGGCAGCAGAGCCATCCCACTGCTTGTTTCGGCAAAGACTACGTACGGCGGTTCGCGGTCCGCAAATGACTTTGCCGCGATCCAATTCCATTTGAAGCTCTGAAAGATAGTAGAGGGACAGCGCGCCTGCAGGTATTCCCAGCGGCTGCGTAAGGCAAGCATTTCATCGGCTGTATGCGCGACGATGATTTGGCGCAACGGCAATCTCCCGCGAAAGGAGTTAGACGCGATTGCACACTGCACTGGATGTTTGTTGCTGCAAAACTAAGACGTTTGTTGTTCTAACAGGAAATGGGCAGCCCAGTCGGGCTGCCCGACACAACCGAACGTCTAGTACAGGCGGAAGTTTACTTCGACGTTGATCTGCACCGCGACTGGACGGCCATCTTTCATCGCCGGCTCGAACTTCCAATTTCGAACCGCCTCAATGGCTTTCTGGTCCAGTCCCATCCCAAGGGTCCGCGCGATCTTCACATCGCGTGGGTGGCCATCCGCTCCCACGATGAGCCAGAGCACGCAGGTCCCCTGGTATTTCGCTTTGCGGGCTTCTTCCGAATACTCCGGATCAGGCGTGTATAGCGCCTTGGGCGCCGATACGCCGCCGCCTACGCGGAAGACGCCGCCACCCGTACCGCCGCCACGTCCCGGGCCAAGGCCTGGGCCTTCACCCGAGCCGATACCGCCGCCCGTGCCGGAACCAATGCCACCACCGGCGCCAGTACCATTTGATGGCGGCCCCATTGGCACGCTGGTCTTCGGATCGCCGAAGTTCGGCATATTCGCCGCCATGTTCATCTTCACTTGCGGCGGAATCACGATGGTAGGTTCGACCGCGAGTTTCGGATGCTCATTACGGATCACCATCGCGGGAGGCGTGATTTGCTCCATCGAAAGCTTGGGAAGTTTTCCCTTTGGTGCAACAAGTTTGTCGCGATCACCGCCGCCGCCACCGCCGGCGATCGTGTCGTTTTTCTTCGTCGAAAGCGGCATGTAGGTCGATGGATCAGGAGCAATGAGCGTTACTGTCTCCTGTTTTTTTACTTCCTGAACGACGTGCCTGCCGGCAAGCGTCAATCCGATAATGCCGCCTATCGCGAGAGCGTGCACTAGAACGGAAGTGACGGCTCCTTTTTTCTTGTAGTTATACTCGCCCCAAATGTCACGAACCCTGACAGGCTTGGAGGTGAGTTGCAGTGGCGGAAGCTTTTCGGGATGACGAAGTTCATGAATCTGTCGGCGGATCGAATGCCACAGCGACTCATCGAGAACTTGCGAAGGCAGGAGTAGGTTTAGCTGCGGTTCTTTGTTAACTATCTGTGACCTCTGTCCGGCTGGAGGTGTCAAAACTTGGTTCGCCATACTGTGTCCCGACTTCGGCTCCTACGGCTTGGTCCAACTCTGTTTGGGAGTTGCATAAGCAGATGAGCACATAACGTGCCAAGTTGCTTTTACCCTTAAAATCAGGGCTGCTGCTGTTTTGTTTTCCTTTTCAATCGAATTTCTGAGTGAACGAATACTGAACGTGAGTCATACGGTACTCACATTTAGATGCCGACTTACACATACACGTGCGACGGAAAATTGTCGCGCCACCCGGGAAAAGTTTCGTCACAAACATATTTCGCCGGAGTAAAGGTTGAGCTGTTTCTCTTTGATGCTTGCCCGAAAACAGGTGAATCTGGCGCAATCTAAAATGCATTCCGAGATGAGTCCACTGTCTGAATAGACAGTGCCATTTCCCGCTACCTATAATGAAGAATTAAGCTTCTTCCCCCAAACATACAGGGAGAACGGGAGACAAGAACGTAGTGCCACTGGACCTGAAGGCCACTATCAATCTGCCCAAGACCGCATTTCCGATGAAGGCGAATCTTCCTCAAAATGAGCCGAAGATACTGGCTCGCTGGGAAGAAGAGAAGATCTACGACCAGATTCGGCGCGAGCGGAAGGGGTCCCCTGTCTACCTGCTGCATGACGGTCCGCCCTACGCTAACGGACCCATTCACCTCGGTCATGCTCTGAACAAGTGCCTTAAGGATTTCATCGTCAAATCCAAGACGATGGCGGGGTTTGACTCTCCTTACATCCCTGGCTGGGATTGTCACGGGCTTCCCATCGAGATCAAAGTAGACGAATCGCTGGGCGGCAAGAAACTGCAGATGGACCCGATGCAAGTGAGACAAGCCTGCCGGGAGTACGCCGAAAGGTTTCTTGACCTGCAGCGCTCGCAGTTCAAACGACTCGGGATTTTTGGGAAGTTTGAAGAACCCTACTCGACGATGACCCCCAAGTACGAATCTGTGGTCGTCGAGACTCTGTTTAGTTTCTTCGCCAACGATGCTGTGTACAAAGGACTGCGTCCGGTCTACTGGTGCATTCACGATCGCACTGCCTTGGCTGAAGCTGAGGTGGAGTACGAGAACCACACTAGCCCCAGCGTGTGGGTTCGCTACGCCATGCAGTCGGACCCGCGTGATATCGATCCAGGGCTGGCCGAAGCTCGCATTCACGGTAACAAGACGGTCTACGCCATCATCTGGACCACCACTCCCTGGACGCTGCCAGCGTCGATGGCGATCGCCTTCCATCCCGACGAAGAATACGTGGCCGTTGAGACCGGCGACGCGATCTACATCGTTGCCGATAAGCTAGCGTCGGTCACGGCGGAGAAGTGCGGCTTCACTGATGTAAAAGTTGCGGCGCGCTTTCCCGGCCGAAAGCTCGAACATGCCTGGTTCTATCATCCCTTCCTACCCTGGCCTGAGCGCAAGGTGCTCGGAGTTTTGGCTGATTACGTCACCATGGATCAGGGGACGGGCGCAGTACACACCGCCCCAGCCCATGGCGCGGACGACTTCTACACCGGCGTGAAGTATAAGATCGAGCAGACGTGCAACGTCGACTCGGCCGGTCGCCTGCAAAACGGCTTGCCTGAATACAACGGGCTTACAGTTTTCGAGGCCAATCCAAAGATCGTCGACCTGCTCAAGACGCGTGGTGTCCTGCTCCACTTCGAGAAGATCGAGCACTCGTATCCGCACTGCTGGCGATGCCACAACCCGGTAATCTTCCGCGCGACCGAGCAGTGGTTCATCTCCATGGAAGCCAAGGTCGATGGCAACGAATCGTTGCGGAAACGGGCGCTGCACGAAATCAGCAAAGTGAAATGGGATCCGGCGTGGGGCGAAGAGCGCATCTCGAACATGATCGCCACCCGCCCGGACTGGTGCATCTCGCGTCAGCGGGTGTGGGGCGTCCCCATCGCAGTGTTCACGTGCGCTGAGTGCAAGACGATCCTCAACCGGCCTGAAGTGCATCAAGCCGTCGTGGAACTATTTGCCACGAAGGGCGCCGATGCGTGGTACACAACCGCGCCGGATCAGATCATCCCGTCGGGAACAAAGTGCCAATGCGGTAGCGCAAAGTTCAACAAGGAGATGGACATCATCGACGTGTGGTTTGAGTCGGGATCGAGCTATCTCGCGACACAGCGGCACGAACCCTCGTGGCCTTATCCCTCCGATCTGTACCTCGAAGGCGGCGATCAGTATCGCGGATGGTTCCACTCTTCCCTGCTATGCGCCGTAGGTGCTACCAATCAGGCGCCGTATCGCGGCGTGGCTACCAATGGATGGACGCTCGACCCGCAAGGTCGCGCGATGTCAAAGTCGCTGGGCAATGGAGTTGATCCGGTTGAGATCACGGACAAGTTGGGCGCCGAGATCGTGCGCCTGTGGGTATCGTCCGTCGACTTCCGCGAGGACGTGCGTTGTTCAAACGAACTCATGGATCGCGTGGCGGAAAACTACCGGAAAGTGCGCAATACGTTCCGTTACATCCTGGGAAATCTCAACGGATTCGATCCCGCGCAGCATGCTGTGCCCTTCGACCAGATGCATGCGATCGACCAGTACACGCTGTTGCGGACCGCGCAGTTTTCGCGTGAGGTGCGCCGCTGGTACGAAGATTTCCAGTTCCACAAGGTTTACCAGCAGCTCGTGGCTTTTTCAGTCGTCGACTTGAGTGCCGTTTACTTCGATGTGCTGAAGGATAGGCTGTACACGGCCGCGCCTAACTCTCCCGCGCGTCGTTCTGCCCAGACTGCAATCTGGCGCATCGGCGAAGCCCTTGTCCGCTTGATTGCTCCCGTAATGAGCTTCACCGCAGACGAAGTGTGGCAGTATCTGCCGAGTGCGCCCGGACCTCCGGCAAGCGTTCACCTGGACGCGTTCTGGAAGGAATCGGAGCTAGCGCCGGAAGACACGCGCCATTTGAACTTGCAGCAGGAATGGGAAGCGTTGTTGAAGGTCAGGGTCGAAGTTCTGAGGGCACTCGAAGCCGCGCGTGAGCGCAAGGAGATTGGCTCCGGACTGGAAGCGCAGGTAACCTTGCAGGCGCCCGATAGCCTCTATCCCGTTTTGGAGAAATACAAAAGCGAACTTCGTTACATTTTCATCGTATCTAGAGTTGAGCTCCTGAAAAGCGCGGCGACCAATGGAAGTGACGGCCTGAAGATCAGCGTCACCAGGGCGCCCGGCCAGAAGTGCGAGCGATGCTGGAATTATTCGACTCACGTCGGAGAGGATTCTAACTATCCGATGGTATGCGAGCGTTGCAGTGCGGTTCTCGAAGAAATCGAGCGCGGCGCGTAATGAAGCAGAATGGTTTTCAGCACGCGGTGGCGTTGGTTAGCAGGTGATTGACTCAGGAAAGATGACCCGGAACCCGGCAATGCGAACTGTTTATTTCATCATTGCACTTATGGTGGTATTGTCCGACCGCCTGGCTAAGTGGCTGGTTGCGACCCACATTACGTTGCACGACACCATCGATATCATTCCCGGATTTTTCCGGCTCACCCATCTGGAAAATACCGGCGCTGCTTTCGGGCTTTTTGCCGATTCTCCATCGCAATGGAAGCTGACGATCCTGGTGGTGTTCTCGCTGGTAGCGCTGGGCGTTGTGACTGTCCTGTTGTGGAAGAACAGCTATGTTCTCACCAGCACGGGCGTCGGTCTCGCGCTCATTCTTGGCGGCGCAATTGGAAATCTGTGGGATCGCGTGATCGATGGTCACGTGGTTGATTTCCTGCTGTTCTACGTGAAGCAATATCAATGGCCGGCGTTCAACGTGGCGGACAGCGCGATCGTAGTCGGAGCCCTGCTGCTTGTTGCTGAGATACTCTTCTCAAAACCGGCAACGTCCGAACAGGCGATCAGTCGCTAACACCTCTCAATTTCCTCGATTTGATCATCCAATATACCCGTTCTGCTTTTCGTAAGCGGCTGGATTCGCCTGCCATCTTGCCCTGATAGCCCTGCCATCCAAAACCACAAAGGCCGAGTATTCGGCTGAACTCACGAACGCATTATGGGGAGTACATATGCTGGGAGTTAGAAAGCTCTGCGCGCTTGCCGTTTCCATTTCTCTGCTGTGGTTCCTGGCTCTACCGGCATTCGCCGCAGATCCGCAGGTAACAGCGAAAGATCTCAAGGGAATCAGTCCCAAACACCACAAGTATTTGTTCGCTGTAGTAGGTGGAGCGGCAGTAGGGGCAGGAGTCGGTGCTCTGGTTAACGGGTGGAGCAACGATGTGGCGAAAGGGCTTCTCGTCGGAGCAGGCGGATCCTCGGCCCTTTATCTCCACTTTCATAAGCACGATACCCTGAACGGCTGGAGGAACTGGGCCTACATCGGATCCTACACAGCCTTCGGGGGCGGCGTGGGCTGGACCGTCTGCGGCTGCAATCAAGGGCTTGCGGCAGGGCTGTTAATCGGAGGCGGCGCCACCGCAGCCTGGCTGGCTACGAACCCGCAACGCACGCATCCGACGGCAACAAACGCGCCAAACGCCCCCAATCCACAACCACCACCACCACAACCGTAGCGCGGTCTCTAGCGTCCTGACCAAGTGTTTCCCGGCGGGCCAGGGCGCTGCTTCATTTGCTGGTGTGATTCACTGCAACGCTCGCTCGTGCAGGCTCAGAGTAGATCCTGCGATACAGCGATACATTGCGAAGAATCGCCTGCACGTATTCGCGAGTCTCGGTAAATGGAATGGACTCGACGAACTCCTGAGCATCGCGGTACTTCCCGTCTGCTAGCCAGCTGTCAACGCGGTCGGTTCCGGCATTGTAAGCAGCAAGCGCGTACTCGAAGCGTCCGTTGTAGCGATCGACAAGATCTTTGAAATAGCGCGTGCCGAGTTGCAGGTTCGTGGTTGGCACGAGTAACTGAGTGCTTCGATACCCGCGAATTCGAAGTTCTCGCGCCACGGTCTTGCCTGTGCCGGGAAGTAGCTGCATCAACCCAACGGCGTTCGCGTGAGAGATGGCCCCAGCATTGAACTCGGATTCCTGGCGAATCAGAGAAGCAACGAGAAATGGGTCGAGGCCGTTCAACAGGCTGAATTTCCGCAGGTCCGTCCAGTAAGGTCGCGGAAAAAGATATTCCCAATACGGCCGAGGTAGCGCGCTGTAGTCCATCGACCAGTACGCGG
>CAZBCQ010000084.1:11542-18209 GCA_964490255.1 uncultured Terriglobales bacterium
AGATATTCCCAATACGGCCGAGGTAGCGCGCTGTAGTCCATCGACCAGTACGCGGGCACAGTTTTCTTGATGTACTCAATCGCGCGCTGATACCCGCCGCTGTCCTGGTAAAGTCGCCCGATCTCATTTGCGGCCCATTGATCTCCGCCATCTGAAGAAGCCTGCTGCAGCTCACGAACCGCGAAGTCGTACATCGCCGCATTCTCTAGCAGCCGGGCCTTTTGGAACCGAAGGTCGTCGATGGGAGCAGTGATCAGCTGGCGACTGACAACATTCACCGGGGGCACACGGTCCAACAACGGATCGGAAATGGCCTGAACCGTGCCGACGCTCTCCAGTCGGTCGCGTGCGCGATCTGCATAGTAGTAGTTGCGGAATCGATCTGTGAGCTTCTGATAATAAGCAGCAGCTCGCGGCACATCATTCTGCTCTTCCGCCAGTCGAGCCCGCCAATACAATGCTGCCGGAACTTCGGGTGAGTCAGCATAGAGCGAGAGCTGCTCTTCGAAACCCTTGGCTGCCTCGACAGTCCTTCCCTGCCTCCAGGTTAGCCACGTAGCTTTCCAATGTGCGCTGTGAGCGTACTTACCGTTGGGGAATCGCTCCGAGACTTCGCGATACGAGTCGATGGCGCGGTCGTAGTCGCGTTTCAGGAGGTACATGTTCCCCGCTGCAAACAATTGCTGCTCGAGATACGGGCTGTTGGGAGCGGCCTGCCGCAACTGCGCCAACGTGTCGACGAAACGATTTTCGTCGTCATCCGCGCGTGCGATATCGGCGAGAGTCGCGAGGCGCTGCGCGTTTGCCTCGCCGGGCGGCAGACTTAATGATTCGAGATAGGTGCGTGCACCGCGGCGGTCTCCGCTGCGGTATTGCGCCACGCCAACACTGACTGCGATCGTGTTCCGCTCTTCGGGCGAGAGCGATTGGTTCAACAATTTCCGATATTCGGCCAGGGCATCCGTGTAGCGCCGCGCCTGAGAAAGCTGTTCGGCGCGTGTCCTTGTCTGTTGCGTAGTCCCGGTCAAAGCATTCGCTGCGAGTAACTCAACCGCGGCGGAGTCGGCCTCCGTCGCCAGCGGCTGCTGGTAATAGAGCTGGCGCAGAATCTCGGCGCCCTTTTCCGTCTGCCCGGCACGAAGGTAAGCGCGTCCGAGGGTCAGCTGCACATCGGAGCGGTTAGCGGTTTCATATTTCGAAAGCGCAGTGATGGCGTCCTGTGGAGTTCCCGCTGCCAGCAGCGCATTGGCATAGATCACAGCCGCATCACGGGTGAAGATCGAGTCCGGATACTTGGTCTCAAAACCACGGAGCGTTTCGATGACGCGCTGCTCGTCGCCCCCCGCTCCATAGGCCATTGCCAGGAAGTACGAAACGTAGTCACCCAGTTCCCCCGAATGCAACGCGGCTTTTTTCAATGGAGGAATGGCTGCGGGATAATCGCGATCGAGAATGTGCGCGTAACCGAGCACGAGATTCGCCATCGTGCCGGCGTCATCCGCGGCGTGGCGCGTCGCGTAAGACTGCACTCCTGCGTAAGCGGCTTTGGTCCGGTTGTCGAGCAGTTGCTTCGCCATTGGCTTCAGCGAAGCAGACGCCACGAACGCACGCGTCATGCGATGGCTGCGCAGAAGGTCACGCTCGCGCTTCTTGCGCTCCGCCGCGGTCAACGGACGCTTCTTGGACTTGCTCTTGCTCGAATGGGTCTTGGTTCTGGTTTTGTGGGAATCGGAGTTGGACGTGCTCGCTGTTTGGGGAAACGCTGCAACAGCGCTACCGAAGAGAAGAAGCAGAGCAACTGCGAAAGCAGAACACCGGGAACTCACACTGCTAGTTTAACGCGGAAACGTCGCGCCGAGCAGGGCGGGATTGTTGTCAGCCAAGATGCGTACGAGTTCCTGGTTGAATAGGTCAGAGGAACCCGCGGCGGTCTGCCCGTACCGCTTGTCGTAGGTTTCGCGACTCTTTTCGATGTCGTCGCGCAGGC
The DNA here is from genome assembly GCA_964490255.1 of uncultured Terriglobales bacterium. Lineage (GTDB taxonomy): Bacteria > Acidobacteriota > Terriglobia > Terriglobales > Acidobacteriaceae > JAJPJE01. Next base: position 13,530 of record CAZBCQ010000084.1, read on the forward strand.
GTTCGTAAAGATCGTGGTTTGCTTTCCCTTCGTTTACCTTCGCCTGGTTGTAGAGCTTGATCTCTTCCACTAAAAGCTTGGCGAAACGGCGGGCTTTCTTATGAAGTTCGTCTTCCGGGGCGCTGGATTTTGAAGGTGCTACCGCAACTGCGGCATGGCTCACCGGCGCTACTGTTACTGCCGTCGAAGAGGAAGCGCCCGCGGCAGCGGCCATAACCGCGCCTGCAGCGGCCGCGATGCCTGCCCCGTTCGCCTCTGCAGGCGCCGAAGCAGTGGATCGCCGATTTGCGCAAAGCTCCAACCACCAGCCCGTCGTGCGAACGATCACTTCCAGCGCAGCGGAGTCGAGTTTGCCAGCCGGATCCCCGCCATCGGCATAGAGCAACGCCACGGCGCGATCGCGTACCACGAGCGGAAGAACGACGACTTCATCCCGTGCCGGCCAGCCAAACTTCACTCCGGCATTCCCGTAAAACTGTTCCATGCGTCCCGAGACGGACGCACGGCCGGCTATCGCCTGCGCTGCCAGACCGTTTCCCAGTTCCAAGGGCGTCGTCCGGATGATCTCGTTGTCCTGAAAGCCGCGTGCTCGCCAACCAGCGGCGGTATTGCCGCGGACCACGAAAATGGCCGATCGTTGACTAAACGAAGCGCACCCATCCAGCAAGCCATCGAGAATATCGACTTGAGCGGTAGCGCCCTGAATTCGATCTATGGCCTCACGCAAGAGCTCGGCAACCGGCTCCTCGTGATTCCCCCCGGGCAGGACCAGATCCTCTTTGAGGCGGCGCGCGACGGTTTCGCGAATCTGCGAAAAGGAGTTACCCAACACATCCGCGATGATCTGCTCAACCGCGCCAGTGATCTGTTTACTATCCGCCATGAAACTCCAGCCGCAACCGAATTAGAAGGGGTGATTATATTGCAATCTTTCGATTACACCATGGTTACCGAGGTTTAATCCCTGGCGAGTAGTGGAAAAGTCGCAAAATCCCCGGAAGGCGCTGATGAAAATGAAGTTCAAAAAGGCCTGTTTTCACCTTAGAGACCATTTACAATAGGCTTCCTGACTTAAACTTCTGAATCGGGAGCCTCATGGGAGCCATCCAAAAGGTGAACGAACCGGCACCGCTGACCGAAGAGCTGGTACTGGTTAACGCCGCGAAAGCGGGCGATGTCGGCGCGTTCGAGGAACTCGTCAGACGCTACGACCGGAACGTTTTCCGGATTGCGCAGCACATTACGCAGAACCGCGAAGATGCGGAAGACGTGGTGCAGGACGCATTCCTGAAGGCGTACGAGAATTTGCCGCAATTTCAGGGGCAGTCCAAGTTTTATACGTGGCTGGTCCGTATTGCGGTAAACGAAGCGCTGATGAAGCTCCGCCGTAGACGGCCGGAGCGAATGGTTTCGCTGGACGAAGAAGTCCGTACGGAAGAGGATTCCATGCCGCGTGAAATCGCGGACTGGAGCCCGAATCCGGAGCAGCAGTACAACCAGGCGGAGCTGAAAGACATTCTAGGCAAGACGATACAAGGCTTGCCGCCCAGCTTTCGTACGGTGTTTGTGTTGCGAGATGTAGAAGGTCTGTCAACCGAAGAGACTGCGGAAGCACTCAACTTGAGCATTCCCGCTGTGAAGTCGCGTCTGTTGAGAGCTCGGCTGCAACTGAGAGAACGGTTGAACAAGTACTTCAAGACCCGTAAGGGTGGGGACAGCAATAAGTGACCTGCAAAGACTTCCTCAAAGAACTGACCGATTACCTTGACGACGCTCTGGACCAACGCACACGGACAGAGCTGGAAGAGCATTTGCAGTGGTGCCACAACTGCTACGTCATCTGCAACACCACCAAAAAGACCATTGAGATCTACCGGGACTCTACCTTGTACGAGCTGCCCGACGATTTACGTGGCCGCCTGCGATCGGCAATCATGACTAAATGCCGCGCGAAGAAGCCCAGCACCTCGGGAGCTTAGTTCATAGATTCCCAATCTGGAAAATACTTGCACTCCTAAGTGCAACGAAATGCGTCACTTCCCTTCTTCCTGAACGAAACGAAACCAAATCCCGAGTTCCCGAATCTAATCACGCAGCAGTAGATAGGCGGCTCTCCCAGGGTCGCCAGGTTCTGGAGGGGGTACCTCATGTTCCGCAGATTGATGGAAGGTTTCTTTGGCTGTTCCCACGCCAACTACAGTTTCCCAAGGAGCAAGAGACCTGGTGAACGCCGTACCGGCGCAGCAGCGCTGACAGGCATGTACGTCGTGTGCCTGGATTGTGGGAAGGAATTCGCCTATGACTGGAACCAAATGAGAGTGCTGCATCCGGACCAGAAAGCGGGATCGGCCCTCGCGGAACCTGCGCGCTCATACGCGACAAAGTAAGCGCGCTTCGCGACAGATTTCCGAAGCAAGAAAAGCCCGGCCCCCTGTTTGGTCGGGCTTTGTTGTAGCTTTTCTCGCAAACGTGACTTCTAATGAGCAAAAGAAAAGCCCGCTCGGTCTGTGAGCGGGCTCCACATTCTAGCAACTAACACAGCTCGTTAGTCGTCTCGCTTCTTGAGCGTCGGACGATCATCATCCGAACTCTTCCCTGAGCTACTGCTCGTGCTGTTTCCGTTTCCGCTGCTGCTGCCACTGCCGCTACTATCACCCGACGAGGTCCTCCGCAGCGTTGGACGGTTCGTGTCCTTTTCCTCCTGAATCTTGTGCCGATTCTCGAGTACCGCCAGACGCGCTTTCACGTTGTCGAACTCAGAAGTATCTAGTACATATTCGGGCCGCGGGGGAAGAATCTTTGCAATCTCTTCCTGCGACTTCTCGATGCGATCAGGAGTTGGGGGATGCGTGGCGAAAGCCTTGGAGATCGTACCAGGCTTCTTCTTCTCTTTCGCCTCTACCTTTTCGAAGAAAGCGATGAAAGCCTGCGGGTCGTATCCGGTCTTGTACATATATTCCAGACCGAGGTAATCCGCCTGCGCTTCAAATTCGCGCGAGAAACTGAGGAAGGTAAGCGGCAAAGCCAGGCTCATCGCGTTGTATGCAGCGTAACCAATTCCGCCGCCCACAAAGATCAGCGGAATGGTCGCGAAGTTGGCGTACTGGGCGCGCGTCATCTGTCGCGTTGCATGGCGGGCAGCTACGTGGGAGATCTCGTGTGCCATCACGCCAGCCAGTTCGGCTTCGTTATCGGCCGCGAGAATCAGACCCGAATTCACGTAGAAGAAGCCGCCTGGAAGAGCGAATGCATTGATCTCGTCCGAATCAATCACCTTGATAGTGAACGGAACCTTTGCATCCGAATTGCGCACCAGGTTCTGACCGATGCGGTTGACATACTCGGTCACAACGGGATCCTGCACCAGCTTTACACTGGCTTCGACCTGCTGGGCGTAGGACTTGCCCATCTGGATTTCCTTTTCCAGCGAATACCAGTTGCCCAACTTGCCGCCGCCTATCTTGCGATTCCCGATCGCATCGATGTCGTTGATACTGCCATCGTGCTTTTCTCCAGGTGCGCTCGGCGTAGCGTTTGGAGTTGATGTCTGCGAAGCCGGTGCCGGAGTATCGGCCGGAGGTGGCGCTTGACCGGTTGCCACGGGCTGCTGAGCAGGCTGCTGCTGCGTCGACACCTGGGCGTCGGTTGGCTGCTGCGTACTCGCCGGAGTCTGAGTCGTCTGCGCCGTCGCTACCGAGACCAGGCACAGCAAAGATAGTGGGAAGCTGAGGAGATACGCGCGTGACTTCATATCCGACTCCCTTGCGTGTCGATCGCAAGCTTGCTCGTGGTTTCCATTATAAGACCCAAATGGGTCTCCCCTGTCCAAATAGGATGCGCCCTGGAAGGTTAAGTACAGCCCACCCGCCGTGTGAGCATTGAGCGTACTTTCCCTTACGCATAGCAACGCCAACATTCAGGAAAAGTTGCGGAAATGCTATTGGAGACGCTAATTGGGCGGAATTTCGACGATTTCAACCCGAGTTGCTGCCCACTCGCCGTTTTGGTCCTGCGAAGCCGTTATTCTGAGCCCCGCGCCCTTCCGGAGCGCCTCCGATGCCTTCAGCGGATGAGCCTTCCGGCTGATTTCTTCTGCATAAACGAGTTGGGCATGGGAGATCTCAACCCGGCGCACAGAACCATTCGGGGACTGCAAATACACCCATTTATGGGAATCCTGAGTGACCGGATCTTGAATCAGGGTTCCGCGGAACGTTCCTGAAACGGCGAAACTCGCGATGGAGGAGAACAGTACCGCACTGGCGAGCAGGGACTTCACGAACATTGGGATGCGCAACTGGCGTTTGTTGCTGTTTGGAGATGAGTCTGCTGTTAGCTGTCGTTGCTGGGACAGCCATTCGACTGCCCCAGCAAGCTATCTCAGTCGTAGTATTCGAGGCCGAGGTGCGTGATCAATTCCTCACCCTTCAGGTGACGCAACGTGTTCTTCAGCTTCATCAACTGAATGAATAAATCGTGCTCAGGATAGAGTCCCGGCACGGTCATTGGCGACTTGAAGTAGAAGCTGAGCCACTCCTGGATGCCAAGCCCCTTGAGCGACGAGGTCCGCTGTGCCAGATCGAGCAACAACACCAGGTCCAGCACGATGGGTGCAGCAAGGATCGAATCCCGACACAGGAAGTCGACTTTGATTTGCATCGGATAGCCGAGCCATCCGAA
>CAZBCQ010000085.1:0-15187 GCA_964490255.1 uncultured Terriglobales bacterium
AAAGTTGCCAGTTGTGAGTCGTCAGACTGCTACTTCCATTGTGACAAATTCAGGGCGACCTACTGGACACATTGCGAGACTTTATTTTTGCTCTGCAATCAGCGAGATGCGGCGATTTCCCAGATTTCAGGGCCTTGACAATGAATTGCACACTCGCCGGCGCGCAGTAACTCGTTCGAGCAGCAGCTCAATGCTTGGCGTAATCGGCGGCGCCCATGAAATGCAAAGACACGTAGGGCTCGTCGCCTACGACCCAACTGTCATGACCCGGTGCGATGTAGAAAAGGTCGCCCGCTTTCATCTCGATGATTCGACCGTCGGGCATCGCGGCAACTGCTTTTCCTGAAATGACTATGCCCACATGTTCGATCTCGCAATGCGTGAGCCCTGCGGCTGCGCCGACGTCGGTGGACCAGCGCCAGCCCGGCTCGTACGAAGCGCGGCCGATGACCATGCCGCCGAGGCGGAACAACTCAAATTTGCCTTTTGAGAACGTGCGCGTCTCGTCCGGTTGATCAAAGCGCTTCAGCATCACATCGAGCATTGCGAACCTCCCACGTGGCTTGGTTTTGACGACGGCGAAAATCAACTGGCGACAGGTTCGGCCTGATTGGCGTGCGCGGCTTCCTCGCGATGTGAGGCGGAGACCGCATGCCGCCCGCGGCTATATTGTCGTGGCGAACAGCCCATTACCCTCTTGAAAGCTGTGCTGAATGCGCTTTCGGATTCGTAGCCGAGCGACAGTGCAATGGCGGAAATGGGGTCGCTGGAATTCACCAGTCTGTCTCCCGCCAGCAGCATTCGCCAGCGCGTGAGGTATTCCATTGGCGACTTCCCAACCGTGTCTTTAAATCTTTGGGCAAAGGTGGAGCGCGACATGCCGACGCGCTCCGCCAGTTCCTGCAGTGTCCAGGGATGCGCGGGGTCGTCGTGCATAGAGGTGATTGCCACGCTCATCTGTTTATCTGCCAGAGCAAAGAGCCACCCAACGCCACCTCGCACTCCTTCGGCCAGATGCAGGCGCAGGGCCTGAACCAACATCATGTAGGCGAGGTGTTGTGCCACGAGAAATCCGCCTGGCTGGGGGTCGCGCAACTCCTGCCTCATGCGCTCCAGAGACCAGCGCAGCGCCGCCTTGTCCGATTCTTTCCGGATATGCACGATGGGCGGTAGCATCGAAAGCAGGATACCGGCATGATCGCCGCTAAGAGCGAAGTGCCCACCAGCGATAAAAAGATCGCCGCCTCCGTTAATCGAGACGATGCCGCCGTTTTTGCGTGCGGTCTGAAGAATCGTGAGGGCGTTAACTGGCGTCAACGTCAAATCGGTGGCAAGGCGGAAAGGCAATCCACGAGGCAGCAGGAAGCAGTCTCCCGCAGTTAAGCGCACCGCGTCGGGAACGCCATCCACTGACAGCCAGCATTGGCCAGAAAGCACGGCGTAGCACTTGATGCCTTCGTGCTGGCCGAACTGGATTGCCAGTTCTCCAGCCATGTCAAAAGCACCGGACATATAGCTGCGCAGCTTCAGCAGCGAGAGCACATCAGAGAGCGGATCCATAAGCTATACCAATTCAATTCCGGACGATTGCGAAGAAAATACGGACTCCACAGTATAGATCGTATTTCGTCCATCCCCTATCTTGATAATCACGGGGCCGCGAATGCGGTCACGAATTGAGGTACAGGAGAAGTCGTAATGCGTGTATTTGTCACCGGAGCCACGGGTTTTATCGGGACCGCCATTGTTCATGAACTCATCAGCGCGGGCCATCAGGTGCTCGGAATGGCTCGCTCAGATGCGGGCGCGAAGGCGCTTATCGCTGCTGGCGCCCAGGTACATCGAGGGAATCTGGAAGATCTGGAAAGCCTGCGGAGTGGAGCAGCCATGTCGGATGGGGTGATTCACACGGCGTTTGACCACAATTTCTCGGACTTCGAGAAGTTCAAGGAGAAGGGTGAAATGGAGAAGCGCGCCATAGAGACTCTAGGCTCCACGCTCGCTGGCTCTGATCGACCGTTCGTCGTCACCTCAGGGATCGGGCTTCTAGCGACAGGTCGCCTCGCAACCGAGGAAGATACGGCCCCTGCCGAGTCAGCCGCGATTCCCCGTGTTCCTGAACAAGCTGCTTTTTCGGTGGCGGCGCGTGGTGTGAACGTGTCGGTGGTGCGCCTTCCTCAGGTCCACGACCGAGTGAAGCAAGGCCTCATTACCTACATGATCGCTGCGGCGCGCCAGAACGGTGTTTCGGTCTATGTAGGCGACGGGCTAAACCGCTGGTCTGCAGCGCACCGCCTTGATACTGCTCGCCTCTACAGGCTGGCGCTGGAGAAGCAACAGCCAGGCGCCAAATATCACGCGGTTGCAGAAGAGGGAGTGCCGCTCCGGGATATCGCCGAGGCAATTGGGCGAGGTCTGAAGGTGCCGGTCGTTTCCAAGTCCTCGGAGGAGGCAGCAGCCCATTTTGGCTGGTTCGGGCCATTGGTGGGTCGCGATCTGGCGGCTTCGAGTGCGCTAACCCAGGAGCGACTCGGATGGCACCCGACCGGGCCCGGGCTCATTTCCGATCTCGACCATATGCGATATTTCGAAGCGTCAAGAGAGCCGGTAGCTGCAGCGAAAGAGTGACGCGGGAGATCTATCATTCATTGGAAAGAAAGCAGGAGAGCAAGAGCAAATGCGGATATTTGTAACTGGAGCGACCGGGTATGTCGGGCGCGTTGTGACGGAGCGGGCGCTGGCCGAGGGACACAGCGTCCGCGGGTTGTCGCGAAACGAAGAAGGCGATGCACGGTTGAAAGCGTTGGGTGCGACGCCGGTTCGTGGAGAGCTCACCAGCCTGGATGTGCTTCGGCGCGAGAGTTCCGAAGCGGACGCGGTGTTGCAACTGGCGTATATCCACGACTGGGGAATGGACTACAACGAGATTATGCGCATCGATGCGGCTGCGGTGAATGCGCTGGGTGAGCCTTTGCGCGGAACAGACAAGGCGCTGGTGGTGACTTCCGGTACGGCGGTGGTTGCACCGAATCCAGCAGGCGGTGAGACCTCGGAGGATTCGCCCCTGTCCGAAACGTTCGTCCTGAAGGACCGCATCAAGTCCGAACGTAATGCACTGCGGCTGCGCGAAGACGGTGTGCGGGTGAGCGCGATTCGTCTGCCTCCTTATGTTTATGGACGCGGGGGTAGCCATTTTGTGCCGATGCTCATGCAAATGGCTGCGAAAAATGGCGAGTCCATCTACGTAGACGATGGGAGTCTGCGCACGTCCGATGTGCACGTGGATGATGCAGCAGAGCTGTATCTGCTGGCAGCAAAAAAGGCGAAACCTGGTGACGTCTTCAACGGCACGGGATCTACGAGTGTGACTTTGCGGGCGCTGGCTGAAGCAATCGGCGGGGCGCTCGAGGTACCAGTGCGCTCGGTCAGCCGCGAAGACGCGCAGGCGAAGTGGGGCCCATTCCTGACAGCGTTTGTCCAATTCGAAAACCGGGCTTCCAATCGAAAAGCAGTTCAGCAATTGGGATGGAAGCCAAAAGGAATCGACATGCTCACGGACATACGATCAGGATCGTACCGAGAGCTGGCCGCAAAACTGCGAAAAGGCTAAGTGGATCAGGAGGCCGGGTGGTTCTTCGCTGTCCGGCTTTCGGCCTTAACGGCTTGGGTGAAATGGTTTCTGCGGTCCGTTCTCAGTGGCTGGTTCGGGACTCTCAATGTCCAAATTCACCACGATGGGATCCTGTCCGCTTCTGACGACGACGGCCTGACATGGTATATCCGCACGCGCATTGATTTCCTGATGCGGTACGTAGGGCGGAATGTAAATGAAGTCTCCTGGATCGGCCTCTTCGCTGAACTCCAGTCGATCGCCCCAGCGCATACGCGCGCGGCCTTGAACGATATAAAGCACGGTCTCCAACTCTCCGTGGTGATGAGGACCGGTCTTGGCATGGGGCTGAACGACCACCGTACCGGCCCACAACTTACTCGCACCGGTGCGCGCATGAGTAATGGCGGCCGCCCTTTCCATGCCGGGGGTCTGAGGAGTGTTCGTGTCGAGTTCCCCGGCGCGGACAATCTTTACGCCGTGCTCTTTCCAGTCCATGATGCTCCTTCTGTGTTGCCCGGCATTCGACAAGAATCCGGTAAAAAGATCCTATGCAGCGCCGGCATACAGTATGCGATGAAAGGAATGGGAAGAAGTTGCTGAACGTGCGTGTGAACAAGGCAGATGCGAGCGGCGGAATGAAGCGAGCACGATGGGCGGTTCTGGAGCATTCCGCGCGAACAGCTATTGCCGCCGTGGCTTCGCTGTACGTAGCGCGACTGTTCAAGTTGCCTGAGTCGTACTGGGCGCCAATCACGACGCTGGTGATCACGCAGTCGTCGTTGGGTGCGGCTCTGGGTGTGTCCTGGCAACGTTTTATTGGAACAGCGCTGGGAGCGGCGGTTGGCGCGACCATAGCGAGCTACTTCGGGCACCAGATCCTCGTGTTCGGGATCAGCATATTCCTGTTAGGACTGCTGCTCGCGGCGCTGCCATCAGATCGAAGCGCATACCGGTTCGCAGGCGTTACGCTGGTGATTGTTCTGCTCGTGCCGCGATCCGGACCTGCGTGGCGAATTGCTTTTCATCGCTTCGCGGAAGTGTGCGTAGGTATTGCGGTGGCGTTGCTGTTCTCGGTGCTGTGGCCGGAGAAGGAAGAGCCAGACGAATGAAGAGTGGTTCCCTTCTCCGACCTTGGTCGAATTTGTTTACAAGGGACCGAAGATCGCAAGCTCGGTACCACCGGCTACATAAACTTTCCCGTTTATCACCGTTGGAACCGTGAACCTGATAGCAACACCGAACTGATCTCTTCCTGGAGCCTGACTGCTGTTGTACAACTCGTGGGAAACGTTGGTGGCGTCGTAGGCGTGCAGAACGTTCACTCCGCCGGGTTCGATCGCCCACAGAATGCCGTTGCTTGATCCATTCGCCGAAATACTCATGTTGGCGCCCGGGTATCCATAGACATAGCTCCCTTGCGCCACGGGGGAGGAAGAGAGCAGGCCGTTGGTCAGCTTAAACTGCTTGATCACATCTTTGTTGCCGACGTAATAGACGTTCCCTTGCCAGTAGGTGGCAGTGCTGAAGTCGTTGTCGTCGGCTTGCGTCCCTAGAGCGTCTGGGATCGACTGCACGATCTGGTTGTCGTTACCGGCCTGGAATCCACCGAGATCGTCCATGTTCAGCAAGTAGATCTTGCCCGATTTTCCCGCACTTACCACCACATTGCTGGTTGGCCCGGGTTGGTTGAGCAGAAGCGTAAGTCCGCTGGAACCCAGATCCAGATTGTTGGCCATCAGGAATGATTCATCGAATGGAGTGAAATAATCGGCGACAGTGAAAGTGTTCCCGCTGGGCTTCAACTTGAGAACCGAGTCTCCGTAGTTCTTTCCACCGCTGAATGCATCGGACGTGCCGTTGCCAGTTACAGCGTAGATGTTGCCGGAAGAATCGCTGGCGAAGGATGCGCCCGCGTTCCAGATTCCTCCCTGTTCTCCATTGGGAGTTGAGTTCCAGGCGATCTTTTGCGCAAGCGTTGATGCATCGTAGCCCATGATCCAACCATGGTATGGACCATAGTCGTCGTATGAGCCCCAGGCCATATATACAACGCCATTCACTAACGAAAGTGCGTCACGCTGCAGTTCAAACTGCGGGTTGAACGCAATTTGCCCATTGACGCTGCCCGATCCGCTTCCTGGGACTGAAGCTTTGATTGCAACCGGTCCGCCGAATTTCTCGTTTCCCGTGGTGATGTCCAAAGCATGCAGACGATGCACGACACCGCCGCTCTCCTGAGTAACGGCAACCACGTACAAGGTGCCGCTTCCACCGTCGATGATGGGAGTTCCCGTTATGCCGACATTCGGCAAGATCGGGCCGCCAGAATAACCGGTCGTTGTGCCGTCGACAGGCGTTGCCCCTGCTGGCATAAGACTCTTCTGCCACAGCGGTGAGCTGGTTTTGCCATCAGCGTCAAACGCGTACACGGTATTGGAGGCCGTGCAAACGTAAATCGCGTTGTGCTGGCCGGCGCCCGGAAACTGCACGTTCGCAACATACAAAGGTTGCGCGAACGATTGGTCATCGAGTGAATAGGAGTAGAGTTTGCCGAAATGGCTTGAGTTCACGTTTGCCGGGGTGAGAATGGTCTCGGACAAATTCTGCCCAGTGATGCTGGTGTTGTTGTGATAACTGAGCATGCCGATGAAGCGTTGCACAGTCACAACTGCCGTCGCAGATTTCGTCTCGTCCGCCGCGCTGACTACCGAGACTGTGATCGTGCCGGAAGGAATCGCATTCGGCGCTCTGTACAGTCCGCTTGCTGAAATTGTGCCGAGCGTTGCATTCCCACCTGCGACGTTGTTCACCATCCATGTGACGTTTGTGTTCGTCGCATTTGAGACTGAGGCGACGAACTGTGCGGTTTGACCCATCGCGAGGGTTGCGCTGGTCGGACTAACGCTTACGCTCACGGTCGGATCAGGAGGTGGTGGTGGTGGAGGTGGATCAGGGGGAGGTGGATTAGGGGCAGGAGTTGGAGCAGGTGATGGGTTCGATGGAGGTGGAGAGGCGCTGGGAGAAGCTACCTGAGGAGGAGAGGCCGGATCGCCAACAATACCTCTCGCACAACTAACAGCAGCGATGCAGAGGCACAGCAGCGTGAGAGAGACCAGAGATCGAACAGGTTTCATAACACACGCCTCACTTCAGTGAGACCTACGATGTGGGTGTCTGAAGGCGAGTTGCAGGAGATGTCTCGCCATTTTCTGTCGTGCGGAGAAATTAATCGACGATCAATATGTGCAGTGGGTGTGAAGCGCAAAGCGATTGCGAAATGATGGAAGGAAAATTTGAGCGCAACTTTGGGTCAGTGAACTACTGCATTAAGTAGTCCGTCGTAACTGCACTTTGCGTTCGTAAACGTAGACAAGCGCGCGCCGGTGAAATCGTGAACAAGTCAGCGTGGGCTGATCGTTGAGACAGCAGGTGTTAACAGAACTTTGTGGCGTTGATGGATACGGAGTGGTATGGCGATCTACTTACTTCTTTTCTTCGCGTGAAATGAAGATTTAATTCCTCGCGTCTGATCACTCATTACAAAAATCGCTGTTGTAATCGAATCAATGATATCTCCGAATGTAAACGCGCAAGTGTGATACGCGATTGAGCGCCAGCTATGTCGCATGTGTAATTGCCTTCGCTACGAAATCCCCACAGAAGCACTTAGGAACGAATTGTCTCGCGCTGTGCAAAATCGTTCAGCTTGACAGCAACTTTGAGTGCGCTACACTGGCCAACTCTCAATGGGTGAGGGATCGGCACCGCCTTGTAATTTCAATTGCAACAACGATGGATAAGGCGCCACTGCTGGTCGAATCGGCGACACAAGAAGAGGAGAAACGTAAATGCCAGATTGCAAATTCGCAACGCGCCTGGGCTTTCTCGTCCTTATCGGGGCCCTTGTTACTTCGGCAGCTTTTGCAGCCAGCGGCACGGCAAGGATTGAGCCGCAGGTGATCGATGATTCTCAACTCAATGCGGTAACGACAACAATGGGTGGAGCGACAGTTGTGCCAACAACTCGCACGATCGCACACTGGTGGGGATCCACACTCAACCCGCAAAACGGAGTCACCTACGGTTACAACATGGTAGGCGCGGACCCGAATAACTGCACTGGCTCAAATTGCTCCATCACGATACAGGTAGACATAACTCCGCTGGTTGTGAACATCGACGGACTCACGTTCAATGGCAATGACATTCTCGCTGCAACGCTAGCGTCACCGCAGTTCGCGTACAACAACTACGGTTCCACTCCGGCCGCAACAGCGGCTGGCGCATTCCCCAATGCACCAGCTCTGATCAGGGGAAGCGGCGGACTACTCTCGCAGGACGATGCCGGAAACCTGCTGCAGTTGCAGGATGCAACCATGCGGGCGCAGTTTAATAAAACGGGTGGGAGCCCATACCATCTGATCCTGCACCCAAACATACTTCCGGCAGTTACGATCAACGTGCCGCAAAATCAAGGCACGCTGCTAAAGAGTGGACGCGGTGTGATATTCGCCGACATCGATATCGGCTGGTGGTCCACGCAGATTCAGAACCTGGAGACGCAGGCTGATCCGACTCACCTGGCGCTGTATTTAACTGACAGCGTATTGCTGTATGAAGGCAAAAGTGTCTTCAACTGCTGCGTGATCGGTTATCACGGAACGCGCGCTGTCGGGAATGGTGGAGGAAGTGTAAACAGCAATGGCAACGCCAACGTGCAGACGTTTGCCTGGGCTTCATGGGTGCAGCCGGGCATCTATGCACGGCCCAACGGCGGCACTGACTGGGCGCTGCAGGACATTCACGCGCTCAGCCACGAAATCTCGGAATGGGCTGACGATCCGTTCGTAAATAATACCGTGCAGCCGTGGCTTACACCGACAGCGCCGCAATATGGGTGCTCGGGGTTGCTAGAAACCGGCGATCCGGTTGTTGCCATCGGATTTGCGATGGGTAAGAACACCTTTGAGCAGGGGCCGAACCCCAATGGAACGCAGAGCGCGGATGGATACTATCACCCTGAGGATGAAGTGTTCCTGCCGTGGTTCATGCGGACGGCACCGAACACAGTTTCGGAACCGACGCAAAGTCCCTCGGCAAACATCGGCCGCTACACGTTTATGGGAGACCTTAATCCCTTCCCAGGGTTCCGCCAGCCCGCAACTGGCTGCCAGTGATAACTTAGCCGTTGCATCAACGCTCGAGCATACGAGCCGCCTCCGGGCGGCTCTCTTTTTTGGGATCCAGTCAGGCCTTGTAAGAAGGCGAAGTTGCCGCTCCGATATTTATATCGCTCGACGATTGTTCTGGCACCGTGACATTTTTGTTCGCCCTCAGCGACTGGCCGTCAGCGCATCCTGAAGCCGGCAGGCACTTCGGAATACGAGAAGAAGTTCAGGGTTCAAGGCTCTGAGGATCTCAGGATTTTCCTGCTATGTTCGGCACCGGAACTGGAGGTTCAAGCAGAGCTGGTTCCGGCTTGACGCCGCGATGGAATGGACGGATATTTATGCGGGGCGTCATATGTTTCACGGTCGCGCATACGCTTTTTGGGCCCTTGCGGTACTCAGCCTGCTAGCCCTTCCTGCTTACGGTCAATCGGTCATCTCTACTCGTTCTGGAACAATCCATTTCCTTGAGGGAGCTGTTTACCTGGGCGACCAGCGTCTGGAACTGCATCCTGGAAAATTTGCCAGCATTCCCAAAGGCGGCGAACTACGTACGGAAGACGGTCGTGCCGAAGTGCTGCTTACGCCTGGTGTGATCGTTCGCGTGGGTGAGCGAAGTGCGATCCGTATGGTCACGAATGAGCTCTCGAACACCCGTGTCGAATTGCTGAAAGGGTCGGTGATCGTGGATTCTTCCGAGCCGGACTCCGCAAAACCAGTGACACTGATTTACAAGAACTGGAACGCACGGTTCCTCGAACAAGGTGTGTACCGGATCGATTCCGCACCAGCGCGTTTGTGGGTGCTGCAGGGCAAGGCGAAAGTCTCGTCAGAAAACAACAAGGACGCACCGGCGGTTGGAGCAGGGATGGATCTGCCACTCGCGGCAGTGCTCGTGCCGGAGAGATCGATCGAACCTCCACATGACGCCCTCAGTACCTGGGCCGAAGGCCGCCAGCAATCGATTTCAGCGGATAACGCAATTGCGGCCAACATCCAGGATCCCGGTTCAATGAACACGCCTAGTGGCGATGCCTACGCCGACGCGTTTACTTATTATCCGATGCTCGCGCTTCCATCGCTCGGGCCGAGCGTCGCAAATCCGTACGGTTCTTCTCTGCTATCGCAACCGGGGTTCAATTCGATCTACTTGCCCGGTTACACGTATATGCCCGTGTTTCTGGGACTGGCGACCGGCGGGTATTCAACGCCGCTTCGTTTATCTCCTCACCCCGGAGTTGTACCGATTCGCACTCCACACGGGCCAGTTACGCCTGCCATGTCCGTCGTGCCACTTTCGCCCCACTCAATCCCCCACTCGATCGTTGTTTCGCCACATACCGTGCCCATTGTGCCGCGCGCGACGCCGGCACGCCCGACTTCTGCGCAGCCAATCGGTGTGCGCGCGGCGCCCGGCGCCGTCCACTCGGGTCCAGTCGGTGGGATCCACGCGGGTGTGGGCATTCACCGGTAGTTGTTAGGTTCACTTGCTGGGTGCGAAGTATCCGAGGCGCCAGTGCACTTTCAGACCAGAACCCAGGCCGGGAGGGTCTGAAACTTTCACCTCTACTTTGCGGTATTTTCCGTCTCTGGCCTTGTTCGTAGGGTAGTAGCCAAGCACGTATTGATTGCGCAATTCGACACCAATGCGGCTGGCGATGCTGGGCAGGTCGCCCGGGAACGCTGCCGCGAAGGCTCGTCCGCCGGTTTGCGTCGCGATCTCCGACAGCAGGCGTGGCCCAGAGATTTCCTCGGGACTCTGCCCGAAAGAAGAGAACGGTTCGAAGACACCCATGGCATAGATTTGCACGTCCGCTTCACGAACCAGCGATTCGATCTGCGCCGAAGTGTAGTGACTGCGGTTATCGCCTCCATCCGAAACGATTACGAGAGCTTTTCTGGAATTCTTCGCCTTCTTCATTTCGAGAAGGCCGGTGTTGATGGCATCGAGCATCGCCGTGAGGCCGCCTACGTGAGCGTTTTTCAGAGCACCTTGAATGTTTTCCGGATGATCGGTGAATCCGATCGAAACTTTCGCTGTGTCCGCGAACTCAACCAGGAACACCTCATCTTCCTTGCTGAACATGTTCATCAGTTGCGAGGCAGCGTCGCGAGAAGTCCGAAGCTTGTAGTCCATGCTGCCACTCTCGTCGAAGAGGACGCCGACGGAGAGAGGCGCGTCCTCGCCGGAGAAGTGCGCCACGTTCTGCTCGACACCATCTTCATACAAATGGAAATCCTGCTTCTCAAGACCGAGAACAAACCGGTTCAGATTGTCTGTCACGGTAACCGGGACAAGAACCAGGTCGGTGTACGAATGGAAGGTCGTTATTGGACCCTGCTGCGAGTCCGTAGAAGCGTTTGGCTGTGCTGGTTTTTGCTCGGAGTTCGTCTGAGCGAGTACCAAACTCGAGAACAACGCAAATGAAAGTGCCGCGCAGCCGATGAAACGACGGTAAGCCCACGCTCTCCGTTTCACAGTTCCCCACCCCAACTATGAATCGTCGTTCGCGATAAGAAGTATAGCCCTGATCAGAACGATGAGAGTTCGAAATGGAAGATTATTGGCAATGGCTGGAACCCAGGGTCAGAGTGCCTCGAACTGTGCCGGAGCGAGTAGCAGATGAGGGCTGTTTCGAGTCGGCGCTCGGCCGCCCTCAACATGCGTAGAAGGCGGCTTAATGTAGCAGCGTCCCACATCTGCCACCCGAGGGCAGATGTGGGGCACCGCGTTTAGCAGGTTACAAATCCATTTTTTCTGAGAACGTAAGCATTGAATCACCCACCGGTTCAGGTTCTGCTTCGCGGATCGTGAGCCAGTCGGTGCGAACCTTGTTCCACTCCTGGATGAGGAAGCCCTGGGATTCGAAGAACTCGCGAATGTGCGTGCGTTCCCAGCAAACGATCTGCTCGAGAATCGGAATCGCAACGGCGAGTGCGTTGTTGCTGAGTACCGTGCGGCGCGCGATGGGCGCAACGAACTTGTTTTCTGAGACGGCGATGGTGTAGCCGTCGCGCGCGTTCACGTGCAGCATGACGTGCACGTCGGAGCTGCCGTCTCCGCAGTAGACGATGTGGTCGGGTCCGATTTGCAGCTTCTGCTGCAGCATGTCGAGCGTTGCGACCTTGCCGTAACCGGCCGTCACTTTGCGCACGGTTTCAATTTCGCCCGAGTGATCGTAGGTGAACTCGGTTCCGTAGATGTGGTCCGGCGGAACGATGTTCTCGAGGGCAGATCGCACGATCTCGACCGGGGCCGCGGAGAGGACGTAAAAATCAAACTCGAACCCGGGAATACCATGCGAGAGCAGATCGTATAAACGATCGATGTTCTCCTTCAGGCGAATGCGCTTCCCCGCCTCAGCGAGGTGATGACGGCGCACTTTGCCGTGGAATTCGGGATCGTGCAACAACAGATAAGCCAGCTCGGCGCCTTGTTGCACGAGCTGCAATCCAGCCATACCGGCGGCTTTTCGTTCAAATTCCTCCGTAGAGATACCCAACATCTCGCTAAGCGTGTATCCGGAATCATTGAAGCTGAGCGTCTGATCAAAATCGCTGGCTAGAATGTACCGTTTCATCAAATCAGCCATACCTTCCTGTCCACACCCACAAAATTAGTGAATCACAACGGTGTGAATATTTGATTATGAGATCGGTTGGCAGGGCTCACATGCGGAATCGCCGATAGACAGGTCCCGATCTTTGGTTGAATCGTTTAATCAGGCATAAGCCGTTTGCAAACAGCGGCTTACAAATTGGCGCATGCGCGTACTTATGGGAGTGAAAACAATAATCTATGGAGAGGTATCCGGTTCGTCATCAACTAGCGGGCGCCGGCGAGCGGGTGATGCCAGCTTTTGGGGCCCGTCGAGGCTTGATCGCCGTCTGGGTTTCAACCGGCGGAGCGATCAGCTGCCGAATCTGGGGCAGCAGCTCGCGAGCCGCGGTTTCGCCGACTTTGATGAGGGCGGCGGCACGATCGAAGCTGTCATAGCTGAAACCACGCACATCAGGTTCGATCTTCACGTCCGTTTGCGCATGCCAACTGGCGCACATACTCTCCTGCGCGATTGAAAAGCACTGGCCGATGACGTCGAAAATGTGGCGCGGTCCCTGGAGGTTCCCCCAATTCGCGCTGAGATGGACGGCGATGACGCGATCGGCTCCCATATTGCGCAGTGGTTGCGCGGGGACGGGGTAAGAGAGCATGCCGTCGACGTACTGATGCCCTCCGAACTGCACCGGGAGAAACATGCCGGGATAGGCGCAACTGGCGCGGACGGGATCGATGAGATCGCCGGTGCGAAAGACCATGCCTTCGCCGCTGACGAAATCCGTGGTGGCAACAGCGAGCGGAATGCGCAGTTCTTCAAACGTGCGGCACTTGAGGAGCTTGCGCAGGAATCCCGTCATGCGGTCATTGGAAGCAAAGCCGTAGCGCGAAAGGGTCCAGCGGGCGAAGTCTTTGAAGCGCACCAGGCGAGCGACTTCTTCCAACTCGCGCGTGCTCATGCCGCTGCAATAGGCGGCGCCGATAATCGAGCCCACACTGGTGCCGGCCACGAAATCGATGGGGATGTTTTCTTCTTCAAGGACTTTCAGGACGCCGATGTGGGCCAGTCCGCGGGCGAAACCGCCGCCGAGAGCGATGCCGATTTTAGGTTTTTGAAAAGGAGCTGCAATAGAAGCTGAACCGTTTAACTGCCCGGAAAACGCGCGAAACACCCGTGACCATCTTGCCAAAGTCCCCATGGACCAGGCCCCCAATCCCACTACCACTTATACCCTAAGATGCCGCTGTTCTCTCGCGCGATGTAACTCGGGCGTATTACTCAGGAGTGTAACGGGTGGGAAATGCGTGCATTTGCAGCAGTTGGCCCGTTATGGACACGCAGTTCGCGTCGCCGCAGTTTATGATGGCGGGACAAATCATGGCGCGAGAATTCTCGGCAGGTGGCGTGCTGGTGCGGTGGCGCAAGGGCCGATGGTGGATGGCCGCGATCGAACCGCAAGGCCGCACTACATTTTCGGAATCGGGCAAGGATACTTTGGCACTGCCGAAGGGATTGATCGATCCGGGAGAAAAGCCGGATCAAACCGCGTTGCGCGAGATCCATGAAGAAACCGGCGCCGTGGGCGAACTGGTAACGAAGCTGAAGGACATCAAGTACTTTTACGTGAGAACGTGGGGAGACGGGACCCGCGTTTTCAAGGTAGTGAGCTTCTATCTGGTGCTCTACCGCTCAGGGAAGCTGGGGAATATTACTCCGGAGATGCGCAAGGAAGTGCGGCGGGCGATCTGGTTGCCGCTTGACGATTACGACCACCTCTCGTACAAAGGCGAGCGCGAAGTTGCGCAGGCAGCATGGGCATACTTACGGGAACATCCGGAACTGCAGCCGGGCGGAGTGGAAAGTCCCTCTGAAGTCTGAATGTAGAATCTGCGAGTCTGAATGCCAACAACACGACACATAGAGCGGCACTTTACCGGTAAGGAGATCGTTCGCGATGTCGTGATCGGAATGGCCGACGGGCTGACGGTTCCCTTCGCCTTGGCAGCCGGACTTTCGGGAGCGGTGAAATCGACGAATGTGGTCGTGATCGCCGGACTGGCAGAAATTGCGGCTGGATCGATTGCAATGGGCCTGGGCGGCTATCTTGCGGCCCGCAGCGACGCCGAGCACTACGACAGCGAACGCGAGCGTGAAGTCCGCGAAGTGCATGAACTGCCCGATGAAGAAGAGCGGGAAGTGCGCGAAGTACTGCACGAATGGGGAATGGCGCCGGACGAGAGCGGTCCGGTGGTGCAGGCGTTAAGAAAACGTCCCACGGCGTGGGTGGATTTCATGATGCGCTTTGAGCTTGGGTTGGAGAAACCGGAACCGGGGCGCGCGGTGCGAAGCGCGGCGACCATCGCGGTTTCCTATGTAATAGGCGGATTGATTCCGCTGTTTCCGTACATGGTGATCCACGAGGCGACCCGGGCGTTGATGCTGAGTGTGGTGGTGACGTTGATTGCTTTGGGCGTGTTTGGGTACGTGAAGGGGCGGTTCACGGGGCTGAAGCCGCTTCGGAGCGCGTCACAAACAATGGTGATCGGTGCACTTGCGGCGGGAGTGGCTTTTTTGCTAGCACGAATTATCTCGTAAGTTATTTATTTTAAAAAACTTACTTGACATTTCGAGATCCAAAAAGTAAGCTCTATTCAACTTAATAAGGCGCGCGTCGTTGCCATCCTCACCCCACATCTTCTTCGGCGCGCGCCGTTTCTATTTCTGGCGCAAGTCGCCAATCTTCTAAAATTCAAGACTGAGGGTTCCCTCGACTTCGCTCGGGATTTCGGCTGCGGGCTCGGACGCCCGCAAAACGCCTCAACTTCGGCGCGCGCCGTTTCTATTTCTGG
>CAZBCQ010000085.1:15287-18099 GCA_964490255.1 uncultured Terriglobales bacterium
GTAAACGGATGTTTTTGTGGAACTTCTGCATCTAGTACGGGTGCCGGTGTATCTTTTCTGCTGGCTGTGAAGCGATCGTGGGGATCGTTTCGATAGTTTGATTATTCATGCCAGGAAATCATCATGAAACGCATTGATAAAGTTGCCGTCCTGGGCGCTGGAACCATGGGTGCGCGCATTGCCGCACACCTGGCCAATGCCGGTGTCCCTTCTTTTTTGCTCGATCGCGTGGTGCCGGACGCCGATGGCCCGGCGCGGAATGGAATCGCCGCGCAGGGGCTAGAGGCGGCGGTTAAGTCTCGGCCCGCCGCGTTCTTTGAGCCGTCGCTGGCCAAACTGGTCACGATCGGTAATTTCGACGACAACCTGAAGTGGGTCGGCGAGTGCGATTGGGTCATTGAGGCGATTGTCGAAGACCTGGAGATCAAGCGTTCACTGCTTCGCAAGGTCGAAGCCGTTCGCCAGCCCGGGACGATTATCACGACCAATACCAGCGGGCTGCCCGTGGGAAAGATTGCCGAGGGCTTCTCGGAAGATTTTCGGCGGCACTGGTTCGGCACGCATTTCTTCAATCCGCCGCGCTATATGCGGCTGCTGGAGCTGATTCCCACGCCGGATTCGGATCGCGGCGCAATGGACGCGATCTCGCGGTTCTGCGATCTGCGGCTGGGAAAAGGGATCGTCTGGGCCAAGGACACGCCGAATTTCATCGGCAACCGCATTGGCACCTTCTCGGTGCTGAACGTGATGCGCCTGATGCAGGAGATGGATCTTACGATTGAAGAGGTGGACGCGCTGACCGGGCAGGCGGTGGGATGGCCCAAATCGGCGACCTTCCGGACCATCGACCTTGTCGGGCTCGACATTCTTGGGCACGTAGTCGGCAACATGCAGGCGAATGTGCGTGACGAGCGTAGTGAACTGAAAATCCCCGATTTCTACCGTCAGATGCTGGAGCGCAAGCTGCTGGGCGACAAGACCAAAGCCGGTTTCTATAAGAAGCAGAAGAGCCCGGATGGCGAGCAGCGGCTGAGCATCGACTGGAAGACGCTGGAATATCATCCGCGGAAGAAGGCGAGCTTTGCGAATCTGGAGATGGCGAAGAACGTCGAAAGCACGCCCGAGCGGCTGAAAATGCTGCTAGCGCCGGCGAAGGGCGACAAAGCGGCGCAATTTCTGTGGTCGGCACTTTCGGATTTGTGGACGTACGCAGCGAATCGCATTCCTGAGATCAGCGACACCGTGGTTGAGATCGATCGCGCGATGCGGCTGGGATTCAACTGGGAGTTGGGCCCGTTCGAGCTATGGGACGCGGCCGGAGTGCCCGCGACCCTGGAGCGAATGAAGAAGGAAGGCAAGCCGATCGCGGCGAATGTGGAGAAGTTGCTCTCGTCGGGGGCGACGACCTGGTACGAAGATGCGCCGAAGGTGGCCTCGGGCAAGCGCTACTTCGATCTGGGCTCGACCCGGTACGAGCACGTTCAGGTTCCTGAGGGCGTTTGGTCCGTTTCCGTCGCTGAGAAATCTAATAGAGTAGTGAAGAAGAACGCCGGGGCCTCGCTGATCGATTTGGGCGACGGCGTGGGCTGCATCTCCTTCCACTCGAAGATGAATGCGATCGGCGGCGACATCGTGCAGCTGATCACGGAGACGCTCAGGCCGGGATCGAAGGTCGGCGCGAACTTCGACGCGTTCGTCATTACGAATGATGCGGCGAATTTCAGCGTGGGCGCCAATATCATGCTGCTGCTGATGTCGATACAGGAGCAGGAGTGGGATGAGATTGACTTCATGATCCGCGGCTTCCAGGGGATGACGCAGACGATTAAGTTTTCGCCGAAGCCGGTTGTGGTAGCTCCCTTTGGCATGGCCCTTGGCGGAGGCTGCGAAGTGGCTTTGCATGCCCCGGTCCGCCAGCCTCATGCCGAGCTTTACATGGGCTTGGTTGAGGTCGGCGTAGGGCTGCTGCCAGGAGGCGGCGGCTGCAAGGAGATGACGCTACGGGCAGTGGACGCGGCAAATACCATTCGCAAGGACGGCCGTGGAGAGTCGGTGGAGATCATGGAGGCCATGAAGCGGACGTTCGAGACGGTTGCCACGGCCAAGGTATCGACATCGGCGAATGAAGCAAGAGGGCTGGGGTTTCTGCTGAATGGGGATGAGATCGTGATGAATCGGGAGCGGGTGCTTGCCGACGCGAAGGATCGGGCGCTGGAGATGGCGCGATCCGGTTATCGCGCTCCGGTGCCGCGGACAGATGTACCGGCTCCGGGCGAAAGCATCCTGGCGACACTGAAGCTGGGAGTCCATTTGATGCGACAGGGCGAGTACATCAGCGATCACGATCAGAAGGTCGGGAACAAGCTGGCCGAGGTGCTTTGTGGGGGCGCAGTCTCGCCGGGAACTCCGGTGAGCGAACAGTATCTGCTCGACCTGGAGCGCGAGGGATTCAAGTCGCTGTGCGGCGAGAAGAAAACGCAGGAACGGATTGCGTTCACGTTGAAGACGGGAAAACCGTTGAGGAACTAGTTTCTTCACCACGGAGACACGGAGGCACGGAGAAATTGAAGATTTCAGATTTAAGAACTCAGATTTTGACAAAGCCTGAATGTCGGTACGACGAATCTCGGCAATCTTCAATCTGAAATCTTAATTCTGACGTTTTCCTCCGTGGTTCCGTGCCTCCGTAGTGAAAAGGGGTTTTTAAAATGCGAGAAGCTGTAATTGTTAGTTCGGTTCGTACTGCCGTGGGCAAGGCCTACAAAGGGACGCTGCGTGCTACGCGTCCCGATGATCTGGCGGCCGCGGCGAT
>CAZBCQ010000086.1:0-8385 GCA_964490255.1 uncultured Terriglobales bacterium
AAGCAGAGGCTTTGAACGCAGATAACGCCGCGAGCACGCTGATGTAGCTGACGACTAACAACTGACAACTAGCACCTGACAACTGCAGTTAAGTCGTTTGTTTTCCCGGAGAGAAGCCTTAAGTGCTTTGTTATGCCGGATGTACAACCGCACTACCTCGTAAGTACCTTTGTTTGCGCGTGCAGGGGGTGGGGGTAGGAGTAACTGATGTATAAACTTTTCACCCGGTCACGAGCGCCGATCGATTTTCCCACCTGTGCTTCCCTTTGGCTGTCCGTCATTCCGATGATGGCATCCATAGAAAAACAGAACGACCAACACTCCCAGCACAAAGAAGCAAATAGGAAAATGAGCCATGTCGCGCAGGTAAGGACACACGAAGACCGTGAATAACCCACCGGCAATCGCCAGCAACGAAAACCAAAGCAAGTTGCCGCGCAACAATGACCACATATGCGATGACCATTGGATGCACCACCTGCCCGGAGTGTCTGTTCACGACTGGAACTCCGAAATGCGAATGCGCTACTTGCGGGTAGGTTCCGGTCCGCCTCTGCTTCTGGTGCACGGCTTTTTCGCCTATGCATTTTCATGGCGTTACAACTTGTTACCGCTCTCCCAGATCGCCACGGTCTATGCGCCCGATCTTCCGGGTACCGGATATTCCGAGCGCGTCCTGAACCTCAACACCGATCTGAGTGTCCGGGCCGAGCACATGCTCCGCTTCATGGACGCAATGGGCATGGACAACGCGACTGTTCTGGGCACATCTCTGGGCGGCGCTTTGGCCGTGATGTTGGCTTGCCTCTGCCAGAAGAAGCATCCGGGACGTCTTCGCAGCCTGATTCTCGCCGAGCCGGTGAATCCCTGGTCCAGCCACGGTGAACTGATCACTCGGATCGGCGCCACTGCCCTTGGCGGTCTTGCCCTTCGCGGCGCGTTTCCCACAATCAAGCGGATGCAGCGCGTCTTTCTCGCGCGCATGTTCGGCGATCCCAAACGAATTTCGCCGGGAACGATGGCAGGCTACACGGCGCCGCTTGACGACCCGCAAACATTTAATTACGCAATCAGTGTGGTTCGCAGCTGGCACAGCAATTTGCGTAAATTGAGAATTGCATACGAAGAACTCGGCGACATCCGAACCTTACTGATCTGGGGAGACCGTGATCGCGCCGTCTTTGCCAAATCAGCTTACGAAGTTCAGAAGCGCTTGCGCAATTCGCAAGTGGTGATGCTGAAGGGCATCGGCCATCTTCCCTACGAAGAGGCGCCCGCCGAATTCAATGAAGCCGTGCTACGTTTTCTGACCTCGTCGTAATAAGCGCCATTCCCATAACGTCAACCTCGTGTCTGGTACTCTCGACAAGATCGTATGCAGCCAGTGTTCGAACACATTCGGCAGTTTCTGGTCCATTGGGGCTACTGGGGGATCGCGGCATTCCTCCTCATGGAGAACGCCGGCGTTCCGCTTCCCGGAGAAACCATCCTGCTGCTGGCCAGCGTGCTGGCATTCAAGAGCCACGAATTGCGCCTGCAATGGATCATCGTCGTCGGAACACTCGCCTGTACAGCAGGAGACAATCTCGGCTACTGGATCGGCAAGGCCGGCGGCCGTCCGCTGCTCGAGCACTGGAAGAAGTTCTTCCACGTCAAGGACGAACACATTCACAGCGGCGAAGAACTGCTGGAGCGTCAAGGTGCGCCGGCAATCTTTTTCGCACGTTTCATCGCCGGAGCACGCATTGTTGCTGGACCCTTGGCCGGGGTACTGCGGATGCACTGGAAGAAGTTCGCGCTCTTCAACTTCTTGGGAGCTCTGACCTGGGTCACCGTAATCGCCAGCCTCGGGTACTTATTCGGCAGCCAGATCGACCGCCTTTTAGCAACCGTGAAGCGGGTCGAACTGGCGCTCTTGATCCTCCTGCTGATCGGATTCGCGATCTATCTATGGCGCAAGAAGAAGGCCAATGCCGCCACCAAGACGTAATCGCCGGATGTCTCCCGGTCGATTACCATGATGACTGCATGCGCGCGCGGGTGAAGCGGATCGCCGTCGAAATCGTCGGCTGGGCGTTTATCGTCCTCGGCATCGCCGGTCTGTTTCTTCCTGTTCTGCAAGGCATTCTGTTTCTGCTGATCGGGTTGTTCATTCTCGCAACGCAATATGCCTGGGCCGCTCGGCTTCTCAACCGATTACGCGAACGTTTCCCCCGGATCGCCGAACAGTTCGATAAGGCGAGAGTGAAAGCCGAGCGCTGGGTGTCGCCCTCGGCATGAAGAAGTTCTTCAAGTCCGCGATTGCAGGTCTCGACAGAGAGGCATGGCTACGATTCTTCCTCGCTCTCATCGGACTGGCGATGGCCTTCGCAGCAGCGCTGCTCTCCACGGTCACGCGGCAGCAAGGGAATCTGTGGGCGACAGCAATTCTTGCTTCGGCGGCGCTGTTGCTTGCGGCATGGGTCGGCGCAACTACCGTCCCGTACCTGGCGCGTCGAGTCTCCGTGTTGCATGTTCGCGACGCGCTCGACTTCGACGTAACTCGCGAAGGCCTGCTCTACGTCGGAATGGTCGTTATCATCGGCGTTGCGGCGCTGAATACCGGCAACAATCTTCTGTTCATCGTGCTGTCGGCGATGCTCGCGGCAATCTTTGTCTCGGGCATCACGTCAACAGCGCTGCTGCGTTCCGTCCAACTGGACGTGGCACTCCCGGAGCACGTTTTCGCCAACACAGAGGCGTTTGCCCGGCTTGTTCTCAAGAACACGCGTCGTATTCTTCCGGTCTTTTCTGTATCGGTGACGCCGGTCAAAGAGAAGAAGCGCGGACGCGAGTGGAATTGGCAGCACGTCACATTTCGTTTTCCGCCGAAGGCGCCTCCCGGCAAGGAATGGGTCGAACTTCCAGACATCTCAATGAGACGTGTGCACGTCGAGCAAGAATCATCGCGAATCCTGCGCGACCCCGTGTATTTCCCGTTCCTGCCCCCTGGTCAGCAGATGACGGCGGACGTGAAACTAAGCTTCCCCAGACGCGGTCGATTCACGCAGAACACCTTCGGTCTCGCGACCCTCTTCCCTTTCTCGTTTCTGGCCAAAACCAGGCGAGTTCGTCTGGAGAAAGAACTCATCGTCCTCCCCTCCATCGAACCTACCGACGAGTTTTACGAGATCCTGCCAATCATTACCGGGGAGTACGAGAGCTATGTTGCGGGACGCGGATACGACCTTTATCGCATACGGGAATACACGTCGGAAGATCCGGCACGCCACCTGGACTGGAAGGCGACAGCTAAGACAGGATCTCTGAAGATTCGCGAATTCACCCGTGAAGATGAGCGCAAGCTGCGCTTGGTCTTCGACAATCCTGAACCCGGACGAGTCAGCGAACAGGCCTACGAACGCGCGGTCAGCCTGGCGGCTTCTCTCGCCTGGCATTTTTCTCAACAAGGAGCCCAGCTTTCCTTCGTCGCTCCGGGCTTGCCAGCGAATTGGAACCTCGATGGCTTCCTACGCTACCTCGCTTTAGTCCAGAGCCGCTCGGCGCCATCTGTGCTGGACGAGATACAACTCACCGACGATTACAACCTGGTATTCACGGCTCGCCAGCGTGGCACGATTCCGACCGGCCTCTGGTCCTGTTCTTACATTGTTTTTCTCGATTGACGGGAAGAAGGCCACCAATAAGGCTTCCCTACCGCTCTCAAATAGGCATATACTCTCGGACTTCTCGTGGGGCAGGGTCCGGTTCGGCTACATCTCAATTCAATCTCGGAGAGACACTATGAATGCCATCGCTGATTTAGTTAAGGGCCGCGAAATCCTCTCAGTGACTTCGGGACAAGTTGTGATCGAGGCCGTGAAATACATGGTGCAACACCATATCGGCGCGGTGCCGGTGCTGCGTAACGGCGACATGGTGGGCATCTTTTCCGAACGTGACTTAATGGTTCGCATGGTTGCCGAAGGACGCGATGCAACCACCACCTTAGTTGACGCAGTCATGACATCCGATCCGCTCTCCGTCTCACCTCAAACGAGCTTCGAGGAGTGCATGATACTGATGAAGGCGCACGGATTCCGGCATCTGCCCATTTGCGAAAACCGTAAGCTCATCGGCGTGATATCGCTACGCGATCTGCTCCTGCATGACGTGGAAGAGAAAGACGTGGAAGTGCGCATGATGCGCGCCTACATCCAGCAGGCGGGATAATCAGACCGCGATTGCCGCATCCAGAACTTCCTTCGCCCAGACTGCGCTTTTGGGATCTTCCTCGTGTTTGAAGAACGCGAAGACATCGCGATCGGCAGATAACTCGCGGAGATGCGCCGCAATCTGCTGGCGTTCTTCTGTGGAATAGTCCGGGCGGCGCAGGCGGAAATACGCGAAGTCGGCCGTCATCACTTCCGGAGTTTTTAGCTCTTCATTCTCCGCGATACAAAGTGCACTATTGCGTTCCCGTAGTACGTCGTAGATCTCATCGTTAAACCATGAGGCATGGCGAAACTCAAAAGTGCAGCGCACCGCTCGTGGCCAGACGGTGAGAAATTCACGCAGCAGACCAACATCGCCCTTGAGATTCGGCGGAAGCTGGATCAGGACGGGGCCCAGACGCTTGGCGGTAAACAACGGCTCTACCGATGAGGCGAAGAACTTAACTGAGTCTTCAGCATTGCGAAGGCGCTTGAAATGAGTGATCTGCTGGTGCGCTTTTACCGCGAACAGGAAGTGCTCAGGCGTCTGTTGCAGCCAATCGCCGATGGTCTTAGCCTTCAGCATCTGGCGAAAGGAATAATTTACTTCCACGGCATTGAAGACGCTTGCGTAGTAGGGAAGAAACTTCTTCTGAGGCACGTCCTTGGGATAGAAGTCCGGCTTCCAACTGGGATATCCCCAGCCGGATGTTCCCACGTGAACCCGCGGTGACGAGATCGCCTTCGAGCTTGCTTCCTGCACCATGAGTTAAGCGGTCTTCCTCTTCCTTGCACTCGCCTTTTTGCGGACTGTTCTTTTCACAGCAGTCGTGGTCTTCACAGGACTCGTGACCGTGACCTTGGCTCCATCCAACGCTTCTGCCGCTTGTTCTAGAACCGATATATCGGGCAATCTTTGCTTCTGGCTCAGCACGGGTTCATACAAGTCACCGTGCTTGTCAGCTCTTTGCAGAACGGCCGCGGAATCGAACACCAGCAGGTCTGGGTCCGCCTTCTTGAGGCAATTCTCCACCTCTTCCCACGTTATGGGCGTAGACGCAGTTGGCCTCTCTTTCGCGCGCAGCGAGTAAACGCAAATGGTGGTTTTGTATTGATCGTTCTGGCTCCAATCGACAAAAACCTTATTCGTGCGCAGCACCTTTTTCATCTCCGAGACCACGCGATCGGGATAGCGCCTCTCCAGCAGACGAGCAATTTCCTTCGCGAATGGCTTGGTCTCTTCGTAGCTGGTGGGAGTGTGCAATGGCACATAAACCTGTAGTCCCTTCGACCCAGAAGTCTTGGGATAGGCCTCGAGTCCCATGGACTCGAACAGCGTCCGCACCCAAACTCCAACCTGGCAGCATTGAACGATAGTCGCGGGCGGCCCCGGGTCGAGATCGAAGACCAGAAAAGTGGGCTGTTCGATCTTCGCTCCGAGGGATAACGACGTATGCAGTTCGATGTCGGCCAGATTCGCAGCCCATACCAAGGTGGCGAGATCTTCGACCATGCAGTACTGCATCCAGCGATTGTTGCCGTCGCTCCAGATCGGCACGGTCGTTACCCAGTCCGGACGGTGTGTCGGACAGTTTTTCTCGTAAAAGAACTGTCCCGTGACGCCCTCGGGATAACGCTTCATCGTCAGCGGACGGCCCTTCAAGTGTGGCAGCAGAACGGGAGCGATCCGGACGTAGTAGTCGATCAATTGCCCCTTGGTGAAACCCGCAGCCGGATACAAAACCTTGTCCAGGTTGGATAGCTTCAGTTCCCGGCCTTCCACTTCGATGATGGTCGTCTGTTTTGCCACTCCCGGAACCTGCCTCCGCTTCGTTGGATGCCAGGCGCGAACCCAACTGCAGGCCCAATGTCCATTCCGCGCCGTCGCGACAGTTTACTTGCCCAACAAGGTCGCAACAACCGTCATCAACAACTTGCCATCCAAGCCTGAGTGCAGAACGCGGAAAATAGCGACAAACCAAGTCAAGACGAGAGATTGCTGCCGGTCAGCTCATCCAGTCCGCCGCAATTCGACCCCAATCAGGAAAGCCTGTTTCGAGAAGTCTTGCAACTGCTCACGGAACAGGGCGTTCCCTTCGTCGTTTCCGGAGCCTTTGCACTGCAGACTCATACCGGCATCTACCGTGACACCAAGGACTTGGACCTTTTCCTGTCAACCGAGGATGCACAACGCGCGATCCGGCTTCTGCAAAAGGATGGTTTCCAATGCGAAGTCACCGACCCGGTATGGCTGGCCAAGGCGCACCGAGGCGAATTTTTTGTCGATCTCATTACCGGCATGAGCAATGGAGTCATCAAGGTGGACCGATCCTGGATCGATCGCGCAACTCCCTCCAACCTGTTCGGGGTCCCGGTGCGCGTTTTGGGTCCTGAAGAGTTGATCCTATCCAAGCTATTTGTCACGCGTCGTGAGCGCTTTGACGGCGCCGATATCGTCCACGTCATCTACGGAACTCACGGCCAACTCGACTGGAATTGGCTTCTGCAGTCTGTTGGGGAGCACTGGGAGGTGCTGTACTGGAATCTGGTGCTGTTTCACTACGCCTATCCGGCGAAGGCCGACTATGTGCCCAGCCACATCTGGGAGGACTTGAATAGCCGCTTCCAAACGGCAGTCCGGAATCCCGACCGGAATGCGCCGTTTCGGGGAAGCCTGATCGACCCGCTCATGTTCGCCATCGACGTGGACGAATGGGGCATGCCTGACATGAATGAGCAGTACCGGGAGCTTCGCCAGCCGAAATTGACAGCTCCCTGCGAGGAACCGGCTGCATGAGGATCGCCGCCGTCGCCGACATCCACTTTTCTCCCCCCAGCTACGACCGGATCCGCGGCATGATGGAGCGGGTGCGCGATGAGGCGGATCTGCTGATCCTTGCAGGTGACCTGACAAATTACGGCAGGGTTCAGGAAATGGAGTCGCTGCTCAATGCGCTGGTTCGGTTACGTATCCCGATTGTTGCCGTGCTCGGGAATCACGATTATGAGAGCGGCCAGGAAGCCGAATTGATGCGCATGATGAGCGCCGAAGGCATCAAGGTTCTGGACGGCACCGCCTACGAACGGGACGGGGTCGGCTTTGCCGGAACCAAGGGCTTCATCGGTGGATTCGGGCGCGGCGCACTCACCGCTTTCGGTGAGCCGCAGATCAAATTTATGGTTCAGGCAGCGGTGGATGAGGCACTGAAACTCGAGCGCGCCTTGGCACAGATCCGGACAGAAAAGCGAGTCGTCGTGCTGCATTACGCGCCCATTCTGAGTACTGTGGTCGGAGAATCGCCAGAAATTTATCCCTACCTTGGAACGTCGCGCCTGTCGGAAGTCGTGGACCGTAACGGCGCCAACTTCATCGTGCACGGCCACGCGCACCACGGAGTTCGGGAAGGAAAGACCGTAAGCGGTATTCCCGTTTACAACGTCGCGCTTCATCTACTCCAGGTACAAGATCCGCCTCGCGCTTACCGCGTGTTCGACCTCTGACGCGCGGGAGTTCTGGTTTACAATGTAGTTAACCGAATTGGACCAGGATTATCTTTTGAATAAACAGGCAAAGACCCTCCTCATCGTGGTTGACGATAGCGTATTACTGCGACTCCGTTCCATGATCCTGCAGATGCATGGCTTCAAAGTGAGCACCGCCTCCTCTGCAGAAGAGGCCTATGAATGCTGTGAGCAAGAAATCTATGACCTTGTGGTTATCGACCTGAGCGAGGGAATCGAAGCCAGCACAGACCTTTGCAACGCAATCAAGGAGAAGCACCCGCAGCAAACCGTCGCGCTGTTGGCTCCCGCCTACGCCGTTGTTGGGTCCGACTGCCCTGACGACGTTATTGCGAAAAACGAAGGGCCTGCGAAGCTAGTGAGCGAAATCCGCGAGTTGCTCCAGCGCGTCTCCGACAAGACGGCCGATGCCGAGTGAAGCTCTGGCGGTCCCGAGTAAAGCTCCTTCCGTTTGACAAACTTCCAGTGCGGGCCGTACTTTCGACTCCTGTGCTTCCACGCACGGAGGTTGCATGAAGTTCTCGAAAGTCGTTCCGCTGATGTTCTTCCTCCTCGCTCTGCCTCTTGTCGCGCAGGATCTCGCCTCCTTTGAAAAGCGAACCGAAGTACGTACGCTGCCGAACGGGCTGACGATCGTTTTTTGTCAGCGGCACGAAGCGCCGGTGTTCTC
>CAZBCQ010000086.1:8485-11830 GCA_964490255.1 uncultured Terriglobales bacterium
GCCGAGCAATACGTGGTCCGAAATCAGTTTGGCGAAATCGTGGAGGAAAACGGCGGCGTTGGTATGAATGCCGGAACCGAGGAAGACCAGACGGTTTACTTCTACTCGATGCCGGTGAACCGTCTGGAACTTTGGGCCTACTTGGAGTCATCCCGCTTCGCGGAACCGGTGATGCGCGAGTTCTATAAGGAACGCGACGTCGTCTACGAAGAGCGGCGTATGCGAGTAGATAGCGATCCTACCGGCCGGCTGGTGGAACAGTTCGTTTCCACGGCTTTCCTGGCTAATCCCTATCGAAATCCGGGTATCGGCTGGCCCTCGGACCTGAAGACATTCTCTGCGACGGACGCCATCAACTTCTTCCATACCTACTACGCTCCGTCGAATATGACGATTGCAGTGGTCGGTGATCTTACTCCGGAGCAGTTCTGGCCAATCGCCGAAAAGTACTTCGGTCAGATTCCGAGCCATCCGAAACCGGATGAGCGTACGACCGCCGAGCCGCCCCAAAATGCTGAGCGGCGTGTGGCCCTGGAGGAGACGGCGCAGCCTTTGTATGTCGAAGGCTATCACCGCCCTGATTATCTCGATAAAGACGACGCGGTCTACGACGCCATCACCGACCTGATGTCAAACGGGCGCACTTCGCGCCTGTACCGTTCTCTCGTGCGAGACAAGCGCATCGCCGCCGTTGCTGCTGGTTTCAGCGGCCTACCGGGCCAGAAATACCCGCACCTGTTCGCCTTCTATGCCGTCCCCCTGCCTGGGCACACGAATGCCGAGATGCGGACCGCAATCCATGCGGAGATCGATCGTTTGAAGAAAGAAGACGTCAGCGACGAAGAGCTGCAAATGTTCAAGACGCGGGCACGCGCCACCATCATCCGTGGTTTGGGAAACAACGAGGGACTGGCAACATCATTGGCTACCATGCAGACACGCTACGGCGATTGGCGCGAACTGTTCCGGCAGTTGGATCGCATCGACAAAGTGACCAAGGAAGACATTCGGCGGGTAGCGAACCAGACCTTTGTGGAGACGAACCGCACAGTGGGCGTCATCGAAACTGCTCAGATGCCGCACGGCCCTGGCGCTCCGCCGTCGCAACAACCGACTACCCCGCAGTAACAGCTCGCGGTTTGAAGGACGAAGACTGAAATGATAAAGAAAATTGCCGTTGCGCTCGCTGCTTCATTTTTGATCTCTGTTGCCTCGGCGCAAACTGCTCCTGCGCGGCAAGCGCCGCCGCCGACGTCGGTTCCGCAGGCCTCGAATGAGGCGCCCCAGCAGCAAGCGCAGCAAGATGCCGTTCTGAGCCAGATCAAGGTTCCACCCCTGCCGCCGTTCAAGCCTCAGTTGCCGCAGCGTATTCAGTTGTCGAATGGCATGGTCATTTTTCTACAGGTAGACCATGAGCTTCCGTTGATTGGAGGAACCATTCGTGTCCGCGGCGGATCGCGCGATGAACCGGCCGCTAAGACCGGCATGGTTTCAATTTATGGCGACGTTTGGCGGACTGGTGGCACCAAGACCAAGACCGGCGATCAACTTGACGACTTCCTTGAAGCGCGCGCTGCCAAAATCGAAAGCAATGATGCCGCTGACTCAACTTCCCTCTCCTTCGATTGTCTGAAGGGCGACTTCGAAGACGTTTTCAAGATTTTCCTTGATGTGCTGCACAACCCTGAATTCCGCGATGACAAAATCACACTGGCCAAGCGGCAAATAGATACCATCATCGCTCGCCGCAACGACGACGTGGAGTCCATCGTAAGCCGCGAAGCTGTGCGTCTTGCTTACGGACCGGACAATCCCTACAGCCGCATACCGGAGTTCGCTACGGTTGCGAAGGTCACGCGCGACGACATGGTCCAGTGGCATAACGAAACCGTGCAGCCTCAGAACATCATTCTTGGGGTTTACGGCGACTTCGACCCCAAAGCGATGGAAGGGCGCCTGCACCAGGCTTTCGATTCCTGGCAGAAGAGCAAGCCATTCACCGAAGCCAAGTTGAGTTTTAATCCCGCCCCTCCAGGTATCTACTTTGTATCGAAGGACGATGTAAACCAGAGCTCCATCCAGATGGTTTCGCTTGGGATCAAGCGTGACAACCCTGATTACTATGCCGTCGAAGTCATGAACGAGATCCTGGGCGGCGGTTTCGCTTCAAGGCTTTTCGAAACGCTTCGATCCAAGCTGGGATTGGCGTACTCGGTCGGCGGCGGCGTGGGAACATCGTGGGATCACCCGGGGATCTCGCGATTCGAGATAGCGACCAAGAGCGCCACGACAGCCGATTCGGTGAAAGCGATGAAAACCGAACTCGGCAGATTGTTGACCGATCCCCCTACAGCCGAGGAGATGCGACGCTCGAAAGACGCCATTCTCAATTCGTTCATCTTCAACTTCGACGACAAGGAAAAGGTCCTGGCTGAGCGGATGCGCTACGAGTTTTACGGGTATCCGCCGGATTTCCTCGAACGGTATCGCTCTGGCATCGAGAAGGTGAC
Source organism: uncultured Terriglobales bacterium (assembly GCA_964490255.1). Taxonomy (GTDB): domain Bacteria; phylum Acidobacteriota; class Terriglobia; order Terriglobales; family Acidobacteriaceae; genus JAJPJE01. Next base: position 10,996 of record CAZBCQ010000086.1, read on the forward strand.
CATCGAAGACGTGAACCGTGTGGCGCACAAATACGTCCACCCTGATCAACTGCCGACGCTGGTGGTTGGAAATCCAGGGGAATTGGGCAATCAACTCACCTCGCTCGGACCGGTGAAGACGCTGGACATCACGATTCCGCCGCCGCCCGGAGGACAGCCCTCGGAAATGGGCGCCCAGCCAGGACAGCAGTAGTTGCCCATCGAATCGGATTGGTTGGCTAACAGACGCCGGCGTCTTGCGTCTAAGCATCGATCTGGAACTTACGCCTGAGCTATTTCGTACGTATTTTTGATTCCAGAGTAGGGGGCTTTTCGTGCGCAAGATTCTCACCCTTTCCCTGCTTTTCCTGAGCTTTAGTGCATTCGCCTTTGGCGACGACTGGAACAAGACCTTTCCGGTAACCGCGAAGCCAGAATTCCGCCTGGTGACTGATGATGCAAACCTCAACGTGGTCAGCTCCGATGCCAAAGAGATTCGGGTAAGCGTGACCACCCATGGCTGGAAGATCCCAGACGATCTGAAAATTATCGAGCATCAGGACGGCAACCGGGTAAATGTGGAAGTCCGGATGGTTCACAAGGACCATATCTCCTGGGGGATGAATCGTTCGATCCGCGTTGAAATAACCGTTCCGCGTGAGACTGACCTCGACCTGCGCACCGGCGACGGCAATGTTGTCGTGGACGCAGTCAAAGGGGCGGCGCACATCCAGACCGGTGACGGCAATGTGGACCTGAACGCCTTGAATGGCGGTCTGAACGCCAGCACGGGCGACGGGAATCTTAAAGTGCGCGGCCGCTTTGATGACCTGACGCTGCATACCGGCGACGGTAA
>CAZBCQ010000086.1:11930-14581 GCA_964490255.1 uncultured Terriglobales bacterium
CGCTGCATACCGGCGACGGTAATATGTCCGTCTACGTTGAGCAGGGTTCGAAGCCCACCAGTTCCTGGATTCTTCGGACGGGAGACGGCAATCTCGATCTCCACCTACCGGACGGTTTCTCAGCCGATGTGGATGCGCATACTGGCGACGGGCGGATTACCTCCGATCTTCCCATCTCCACCTCCGGCCAACTTCGAGAACACGAATTACGTGGCAAATTGAATAGTGGTGGGAGCACGCTGGAATTACGCTCCGGTGACGGCACCATTCATCTGAGCCGAATGTAGCTCGACGAGGTAAGCGCTTCAGTGGATGGAAGCTGAGGTCGTGCGCGCTGCCCAATCCCAGGCGGCGCGCGCAATCTGCGCAATGACCGCCTCGCGCACATCTTCATCAGCAGGCGAGTCGGAAACAAACACTGCGACCGCCAGGTGCTTACCGCCGGGCAGTTGTATCAGGCCGATGTCGTTCGTGGCGGCAGCGATCCCCCGTTCGGTCCCTGACGTTCCGGTCTTATCGGCGACTTGAACGTCGCGCGGAAGAAGCGCACGGATCCGCTGAGACCCGGTTCGCGTCTCCACCATCCAGCTAAGCAGCAGGTCGCGACTGGTAGAGGAAAGCCCTTCACCTGCCTGCAGCTTTTGCAGCAGGGTGATAGCGCCCAGAGGAGTGGCCCAGTTGTCGTATTGCACTTTGTTATCCACGGCCATCTCTTTCTCGGTGTTTTCGACCTTGATGCCCTTCACGCCGATGGTATGCAGGAATTTCCTCACATGGCGCGGCTTCACCAGGCGAAGAAGAACATCGCTTGCCGACCCATCGCTCTGGACGATTGCTGCGCGCGCCAAATCCCGAATGGTCATATCGAAATTGCCGTTCGGATTCCGGTCGCGCATGGGGCTATGTATCGTGGGGGGAACGAGGTCAGCCGACGAAATGTGGACCTCTTGATCGAGCTTTAGCTGTCCCGAATCTGTACGCGCCAGCACCGCCATCACGATCGGCAGTTTGTAGACGCTCTGCATGGGGAAATGCTTGGATCCGTGCAGATCGACGGTCTCGCCGGTTTCCAGCAACATCACTGCGGCGCCGACCTTCCCTTTCGCCGGTGCGGCTAGAGTTTGCAGCTGTTCTTGAAGCTGAGCTATTTGCGGCGGAGCAGCCTGTTGTTCCGCCGCGCGTCCAACCTCGCCGGAGAGTGTCGTTCCGAGAAGCAATACTGTGGACATCCAGAGTGGTCGTTTCATTTCTGTCTCCGGCGGTGGAACATAGTACGCTGAAATCGAAGTTCCCGAAATCCGAATCATTACCCATGCGCATCCATCAAAGGAACGGATCCTGCTGTGGAACAATCCGGGCCGTATGAACGTAACAGGCATTCAGGGTGATGATGAATAAGACTCTCGACTCAACCTCAGCATGGCAGTTCGGTCTCGCCACTGTTTCACTCACGGGTGCGCTTAGTTACTTCGGCAACGGATTGAGGCCGGTCTGGTGGCTCACGTGGCTGGCGCCACTGCCGGCACTTGTTCTGGCGCCCAGGGTTAGCAAGCTAACGGCATTTTCGGCTGCATTTCTCGGATGGGCCCTCGGAGGGTTTACCTGGTGGACATATCTTCATCGGGTTATCGAACTGCCCCTTTCCGTATTCGCTCTTGCTGTTGCCACACCCGCAGCAGTTGTATTCGGACTTGGCGTTCTGCTTGCTCGGACGTTCCTAGTTCGTGGATCGCTCTGGCGCGCCGCCATTGCGCTCCCATGCGTGTGGGTCAGCTACGAATTTCTAAACGCGCTCGTCTCCCCGCACAGCACATTCGGTAGCCTGGCCTATACACAGATGAACTTTCTTCCTATCCTCCAGGCGGCGTCGATCACTGGCGTTTGGGGAATCGTATTTCTGATGCTTCTATTGCCATCGAGTATTGCCGCCCTGCTCACCTACTCGCCCCGCGACAGAAAGTGGAATTCATTCGCGGCAACGGTGGCGATCGTCTTTGTCGCGGTGATTGCCCTCGGTTCGTATCGGGTGTTCTCCACACCTACAGGAGCGCAAAGAGTCGCTGTCGCACTCATGGCCTCGGACGCGCGCGAGAATCGCGGAGAGCCAGCGGGAGAAAAGGGCATGCGCATCCTGCACGGCTATGCGGATCAGATCCGGTCCCTCGCAGCGCAAGGCGCTCAGACCATCGTTATTCCCGAAAAGATCGCCACGGTGGCCGACGCAGATCTCCCAGAAGTGGATCGGCTTTTCCAATCCGCGGCGAGCAACAACCACGTCAATATTCTGGTTGGCATCGATCACCAGCAACCGAACGGTTACCTGAACGAAGCACGCCTGTATCACGCTTACGGCGAACCCGTGACGGTCTACGTCAAACACCACCTTGTGCCGGGATTCGAGAGCCGCGATCGCCCGGGATCAGAATTCTCCATTATTAGCTCGGGACCAGTTATTCAAGCGCTTGCCATCTGCAAGGATATGGATTTTCCGCAACTCAGCCGTCACTATGGCGAATCAGACGTCGCGCTGCTGCTGGTCCCCGCCTGGGACTTCGACTCTGACCGTTGGCTGCACGGCCGCATGGCCGTCATGCGCGGTGTGGAAGAGGGATTTACTGTCGCTCGCTCGGCAAAGCAGGGACTGCTGACGA
>CAZBCQ010000086.1:14681-17937 GCA_964490255.1 uncultured Terriglobales bacterium
GGTGTGGAAGAGGGATTTACTGTCGCTCGCTCGGCAAAGCAGGGACTGCTGACGATAAGTGACAATCGCGGACGTATCCTCGCCGAGAAGCGCAGCGATGATGCGACTCCTTTTGCTTCACTGGTGGTGGTGGTGCCAGTCTATCGGACGACGACCATCTACTCGCGGCTTGGTGACTGGTTCGCGTGGATGATTCTGGCAGTTCTGATCGTACTAATTGCGTCCGCCGCGGCTCGCAAAACGGTGTTCGCCAAAGCTAGTTCGGCAGCTTGAACTGAACAGTGATGTTCGTATCCATTTCCACCGGGTTGCCGTTCAGCTTCATTGGCTGGTAGCGCCACTGCTTCACTGCTTCCGTCGCGGCGCTGCCCAAGAATGGATTGCCTCTGAGCACGCGAACCGTTTTCACTCTGCCATCGGTTCCGACGTGTGCACTCAAAAGCACTTCACCCTGAATGCCACGGGCTTTGGCTGTGTCCGGATAAGTTGGCTCCACTCGCTTCATCAGCTTTCCACCAATGGTTCCACTCGACAACCGGATAGCAAGAGACGGCTTTGCCGGATTATCGGGTAAGCGAATGGAAGCAAGATCTGCGTTACCCGAAAAGGGAGCAGGCGCAGGCGGATCGATTTCAGAAGTCACCGAACCCTTAGGTGCTGCCTGTGAAGTCGTCGCAGCTGATGCTGCGGCGTCGGCGTTCCGGTTCACGACGATCACCTCATCCGAACCGTCCTCTGCAGCCGTTGTGTCGGGATTCTGCTTCTTGCGTTTAGGTACGGGCACTGGAGGCACTTCGGAAGTAACGACTGATGCTACGGGCGAGAGAACTGTCGGCGTCACAGGCGCAGACACGGTCGGCACAGCCCGCGGCGCCAGAGACGTGCGTTTCTTTTCCCAGCGCGCATACAGGAACACTGCCGCGGCAATTTCCAGAGCAATGACGATCGCGCCCAGAACGCGCAGCACTTTGCCGATTTGCGTGCGCTGATTTCCCGCCGCGACCAATGACGCTCTGATGCGCTCAGTGAGAGAAGGACTCTCAACGGCAAACGACGGCACTGTGAGAATGGCGCTTTCGCTGGAACCGGATTCAGCAGCCACTGTAATGCTACGAGGAGTTGGTTTGCTCCCGTCAATCGAAATTTCGGCTACATCCGCCACAGCCGGCTTGGTCAGTTCGGCCAGCTTGAGGGCGGTTTCTTTCGCAGCAATCTGGGTTGTGACTACGGGCGCAGCCAGGGCGGCTGGTTTAACTTGTCCCACCAGGTGTGATTCTGCAGGCTGTGGACCGCTGCCCAATTCCAAAGACCGGATCGGCTTTCCGCTGAAAGTCGGAACAATCGCGGATGCATCAGCCTGTTGCACAGGCGGCCGATCGCCAATCTTGCGTACAAGATGAGCACGTTCCCCCTTCAGTTCAGGAGAAATCTCGGTCGCGGGCTTTCCGCCGTTCGCAGCCGGCGCACTCATCGCGAGCGGTTCCACCTTGCTGCTGTCCGCGCCAGCAAAGAGGTCAGCCACGACCAGACCTAGTATCTTTGTTAGCTTTTCAAGCTTGGCAATGTGATCCGGAGTAAAGGCTTGCGGTTTCGACGAAAACACTTCGAGAATGCCATTGAGTTCGTCCGCGTTTTTGCCGGAAAAGACCGGGATCATCAGGGCTGATCTCAGCTCCATTTCACGGCAAGCTGCGGCATTCACGCGCTCATCAGTTTCGGTATCATCGCAGCGAACCGTGGCGCGATTGCGGACACAATATCCTGTAAGGCCCGAGCTGGGATTGATGGGGACCCCTACCTCCGGCGCGTTTCCCGCGCTCGCCCAGCAGACCATCGCTTCAGGCGGACCGATCGCGATCGCGGCGCCTGTGGCCTTCGTGATCGCCATAGCTCGAGCGAGCACTTGTGTAACGGCGCGGTCCAACGTCAGCGACTCTTCGGTACTTTCAGCAGAAGCATTCTCCGCGCCCGCGCTAGCCGGTGCAACGGTTCCGCACTCGCGAACTGCTGGAGCTTGCCTTGCCGACTGCCGACCCAGGCTGACCCATCGTTTCAGACGTTCGCTGGCCAAGTCAGGAACACGCTCAAAACGAATTCCTGCCCGCTTTCCGGCGCCGAACCAGACCACGCGGCCATCCACTCGGACGTGCCCGCCGCTTTCGGGCAGGTCGAAATCTACGGCCAGCGTGCTTCCGGGCTGGAGAGGCATTGCCAATTCGACCCCGATTCCACTTTCGCTGAGGTCCACCACAACAGCTTCGCCCGCAGCTCCAAGACGAGCTTTTATCTGTCGCAGATTGCCCATTCCCTTCCGCTGGGCGCTCCGCTTAACGGGATAGATCGGTGACCCGTGGTTCGTATTTGTCAGAACTTCCGGCATACCGGCCTCTGGGAACCGTCGGCAATCTCCAGCTGACTATGGAAACTGTCGCAGTAATTTTTCTTCAGTCTTTGTAGCTCTTATGTGCAACAACTTCCAACTCTGTACTCTGACTTTCTTCCAGCATCCGCGCAGCAGCTCGCAGTGCGTCGATCTCGCGCGTCAATCGCTCGACCTGCTGTTCCTTCTGCTGGATGATCTCGTAGACAGTCATATCCCGCCTTGGCCAGAAATGGTCGCGGAACCGCTCGCTCAATTTCTCAGTACTACTTCAGCGGCGCATGGATCCGTCTGTTTCGAGACGGCAAAGGAAGGGATGTGGAGGATCGAGCTCTCCCAAGTTGCCCCTTCAGAGTGGGATGATTCTAACCCAGCGTTTTCATCAACGGTCTAGGTTTATAACCCTACGGGACAAGAAATCGGACATGTACCAGAGTGGAGAGAATGCATCCTGCCTGAGCTGAAGCAAGATTAATGCTCAAGAAAAGGTTGCGAATAGCCACCGTATAATCGCTGCCGGACGAGAATTATCGTTTCGAAGATCTGATGTCCAACCTCGAAATACTCAAGTCGATTGCCGAGCAGTTGATGTCGCAGCCTACTGTCGAACTGCAGGGTCAGTCCATTCCCGTGAAGCGCACGAGCAGCCATCGCCTGAGAATGGTCACGTTCGAGATGGACGGACGAAAATACGACGCCATTGAGCAGAATCGGGAGAAGCCAAGCCACTGGGGTCAACTGGCCCGCAAAGGGCACAGAGTCGTGCAGTTTCGCGACGTGATGACGAACAAGTACGTCGCCGTGGCTATCGACGGTGACGTGAGAGTGTACAGCAAGTAAAAATCAAGCACATGCTGATCTTCCCTGCAGGGCAGC